>JACMLW010000162.1 GCA_014379385.1 Phycisphaerales bacterium | reverse complement strand
TCGAAGTACAAGTCCGAGTTCCTCGCCAACATGTCGCACGAACTCCGGACGCCCCTCAACAGCCTGCTCATCCTGGCCCACCAGTTGTCGGACAACCCCGAGGGCAACCTGACCGCAAAGCAGGTCAAGTTCGCCCGCACCATCCACGGCGCCGGCTCCGACCTCATGGGCCTCATCAACGACATCCTCGACCTCTCCAAGATCGAGTCCGGCACCGTCACCGTCGAGATCGACGAGGTCATCTTCGGCGACCTTCGCGAGTACGTGGACCGCACCTTCCGCCACGTCGCCGAGGACCGAACCCTCGGGTTCGATATCGAGATCGACGCCGGTCTCCCCCACGTCCTTTCCACCGACTCCAAACGCCTCCGCCAGGTTCTCAAGAACCTCCTCTCCAACGCCTTCAAGTTCACCGAGCGCGGCCGCGTCGCACTCAAGATCCGCCCCGCCATCGACGGCTGGAGCCACGAGAACTCCTCCCTCAGCTCCGCCCGGTCGGTGGTCGCATTCTCAGTGTCCGACACCGGCATCGGCATTTCGGGAGACAAGCAGCGCCTGATCTTTGAGGCCTTCCAGCAGGCCGACGGCTCCACCGCCCGTAAGTACGGCGGCACCGGCCTCGGCCTCTCCATCAGCCGCGAGATCGCACGCCTCCTCGGCGGTGAGATCCGCCTGCAGAGCTCTCCCGGCCAGGGCTCGGTGTTCACCCTTTTCCTGCCCGACGAGCACCCATCGCTCGTGGCCCGCTCCCGCAGCCAGGTCGCCACGATGGAGCAGGAGCTCGACGAAGAGACGGATGTTCGCCCATCCCTCATGCGTCCTGTCTATGACCTCCTCGACGACGTCGAGAGCCTCACCCCCACCGACCGCGTCCTGCTCATCGTCGAGAACGACCTCGGCTTCGCACGCGTGCTCATGGACCTGGCGCACGGCGCCGGCCTCAAGGTCCTCGTCGCCTCGCGTGGAGACGTCGCCGTCGCCATGGCCAGGCGCTACCGCCCCGTCGCCGTCACGCTCGACCTGAGACTCCCTGACATGTCGGGCCTCGCCGTGCTCGAGGCCTTCAAGCGCAACGCCGAGACCCGCGACATCCCCATCCACGTCATCTCCGGAGTCGCCGACGGCCAGGATCAGATCATCGCCCAGGGCGCCGCCTCCTACTGGCTCAAGCCCGTCGAGGCGCCCGCCCTGCAGACGCTGCTCAAGCAGCTCGCCGACCCGCGCAATCAGCGCCAGTGCCTCGTCGTCGGAAACGTCGGCGAATCGCTCACCCACCTCATCAGGCACCTCGAGACCAGCGGCCTTGTTGTCGAGGCCGTGGAGAGCGCCGCCCGCGCCTACGAGGTCTTCGGCGACCGCGCCATCGACCTGCTCGTCCTCCAATGCACCCACGCCGACGGTGCACGGATCAAGTCGCTCATGAAGGTTCCGGACCCCGAGCGTTTCGCCCGCACCCCCATCGTCGCCTTCACCGAAGGCCCCATCACCGCCCGTCAGCAATCCGAACTTACCAAGGTCCGCAAGCACCTGAGCGTCCTCGAGGTCACCTCCTACGAGCAGCTCGCCGAGATTGCGCGCACGCTCGTCCCGCCGGTGGTGATCGCGGCGCCCAGCCGTTCCATCCAGCGCAAGATCGAGCCCGCCGACACCGAGCTGCTCGTCGGCAAAAAGGTTCTTGTTGTTGATGACGACGTCCGCAACATCTTCGCCCTCACCGCCCTCCTCGAGCGCTACCGCATCGACGTCGTCCACGCCGAGAACGGGCGTACCGCCATCGCCCTCCTCCAGGAGTCTCCGGGCATCGATATCGTCCTCATGGACATCATGATGCCCGAGATGGACGGATACGACACGATGCGCGCCATCCGACGGATCGAGCAGTTCCGCCAGCTCCCCATCATCGCCCTCACCGCCCGCGCCATGAAGGGCGACCGCGAGAAGTGCATCGAGGCCGGCGCATCGGACTACATCCCCAAGCCCGTCGCACCCGACCAGCTCCTCTACCAGCTCTGCACCTGGGCGAAAGTGTCCGCCCAGCTCGCCCCAATCGCCAGCGCCGAGCCCCAGCAGTAAACTCCCCGATCAGAGCGCGGCACGTCGCCGCGAGAGGAACTAGTGGAACCCGTCGCAGCCAACAACATTGACGCCCACCGGCAGAAGGTGGACATCCTCCTGGTTGACGACAACCCCGCGAAGATGCTCGCGCTCCAGACCGCCCTCGAGCCCCTTGGCGAGAACCTTATCATCGCCACCTCGGGGCAGGAGGCCCTGCGCCTCCTCCTTTCCCGCGAGTTCGCCACAGTCCTCCTTGACGTCAACATGCCCGGCATGGACGGCTTTGAGACCGCCCAGCTCATGCGCAGCCGCCGCCGCTCCGCCCACACCCCGGTCATTTTTGTCTCGGCCATCAGCCTCTCCGAGACCGATGCCCTCCGCGGCTACTCCCTCGGCGCCGTTGACTACATCTGCGCCCCCATCATCCCCGAGATCCTCCGCGCCAAGGTCTCCGTCTTCGTCAACCTCCACAAGAAGACCGAAGAGGCCCGCGAACACGCCGCCGAGGTAGACAAACGCACGGCGGAACTCAAGGACTCGCAGAGCAAGCTCCGGCTCGCCGAGCGAATGGCGGCTCTCGGCACGCTCTCGGCGGGCCTCGGCCACGACATGGGCAACCTCCTCCTCCCGATACAGATGCGCCTCGACTCGCTCGAGCTCGATTCCCTCACCCCGCCCGTCCTCGACCACCTCCGCAGCATCCGCACCTGCGTCGACCACCTCAATAGCCTCGCCAAGGGGCTCCGCCTGCTCTCGCTCGATCCCGAGTCCGGCGGCAAGGACGAGTCCACCGACCTCGCCGACTGGTGGCCTCAGGTCGAGCCCTTGTTCCGCAACGCCCTCCCTCGCGTTGTCTCGCTCGAGTGGAGCTTGATGCCGGGCCTCCCGCCCGTGCTCCTCGCGCCCCACCTGCTTACGCAGATCGTCTTCAATCTGGTCCAGAACGCCGGCGACGCCATGGGCAGCGGCATCCAGCACCGCCCGGGCAAGGTCCAGGTCATCGCCGAAACCACGCCGGGCGGCTCAAGCGTCCGCCTCTGCGTCACCGACAACGGCCCCGGCATGACCCCGGACGTCCGCCGCCGCTGCCTCGAACCCTTCTTCACCACCAAGGCCCGCGGCCTTTCCACCGGCCTCGGCCTCGCCCTCGTCCATAGCCTCGTCCAGCGCGCCGGCGGCGTCCTCTCGCTTGACTCCGAGCTGGGCCGTGGCACCAGTTTCAGCTTCATGGTGCCCATGGCCTCGCCACCGTCTCCCGCGATCTCCATCAAGCGGTTCGTTGCGGTCGTCGCGCTGCGCGATATGCGCCTCCGCAGCTATGCCTCCACCGTCCTGCGATCCCTTGGGTTCGAGACGGCCGGCGCCGACCGGCGCGATGGCGTCAGCACCCGGGTCTGGGTCGTTGACGCCGACGACCATATCATCCACGACGCAACCCGCTTCGTCCGTTCAGGCAATGGACGCCGCGCCCTCGTGCTTGGCCGCACCTCCTCCGTCGGCCTCGAGGAGCACATCGAGCACATGGGGCCGAATCCCGGGCCCGCCGATCTCCGCCAGGCCCTACACCGCATCGCCGCCGCGTGCGTCGCCAACCCCGCGCCGCGCCCGGTTCAGTCCAGCGCCACCGACCCGCAGGAGGCTTCCCTATGACCGGATCCATCAGCGTCATCTGCGTTGACGACAACGCGCTCGTCGCCGACGCGCTCCAGATCCGGCTGCGCCTCGAAGGCGGGTTCGACGTCGTCGGGGTTCTCTCGAGCGCCGACAGCCTCTCCGAGATCGCGGCCCGCCTCAAGCCCGATGTCATCGTCCTCGACGTTGACATGCCCGGAAAAGATTCCTTTACCGCCGTCCGGGAACTCGCGCAGTCCTCGCCAAACACCCGCGTCCTCATGCTCAGCGGCCACGTCCGAAAAGAGCTGGTTGACCGCGCGTTCGAGGTCGGCGCCTGGGGCTACGTCTCCAAATCCGGTGGAACCGACTCCATCATCGAGGCCATCCGCCGCGTCCACAACGGCGAGTTCGCCATCTGCCCCGATGTCGAGGCCGTCACCATGCGCGGCTGAGCGGCGCGCCTATTCCTCCGCCAATAGGTCGCTGTAGCTGGTGCTGATCGGCTCCCCCATCGCCGGTCGAAACGCATCCCGCAGTCTTTGCACGATCTCGCGGCAGGTCGACACCGCCTGCTCCGGCCGCACCGGCGCCTCAAACTCAATAAACGTCCCCAGGTTCAGCACCTGGTCAAGATGGACCCGCACGCCCTCGTACAGGTACACCTCGCGCAGCTTCGTCACCACAACCCACACCGGCCCGGGGGTCGCCCCGAACCGCTCGCTCGCCTGCTCCGCGGTGTACACGTTGAATCGGCTGGGACGGATCGCCGCCGTGTTCACGCGGTGGTAGTGGATCACCTCGATGTCCACCTCCTGCGCCACACCCTTCTCCGCGCTCGCCCGCCGCGCCTCGCGCCGTTTCAGCCGCCCATCCGCCAACCGGTAGTACGTGTCGGTCTGCTCGACGGTGTCCGTGTACTTCGCGCCGATCGAGATCGCGATCTGCCGCGCCAGCGCCAGATCCCGAAGCTCCGCCTTGAACTCGATGTTGTGCATGATCCAGGCGTCCCTTTCGCACCCTCGGCGCGCCGCCCAGCGTACCGCGCCAAGCCCCGCCCCACCTCGCCCCCCTTACCGCCCCAACTCCTTCAGCAGCCTCGCCTCGTCCCACGTCTCGACGTTCAGCTCCCTCGCCTTGTCCAGCTTCGAGCCCGCTTTCTCCCCCGCGATCACGAGGTCCGTCTTGGACGACACCGAGCCCGACACCTTCGCCCCCATCCCCTCCAGCATCGCCTTCAGCTCGTCGCGCCCGAACGTCTCCAGCGTCCCCGTGATCACCACCGTTTTGTTGCTGAAGGCCTTCGCCTCCCCCCCCCCCGCCGCCGCTTTTGCAAACTCGCGCGACCGCAGGCCCACGCCCTCCGCTCGTAGATCCTCGAACATCTGCCGCGCCGGCCTGCTGTGCAAGTACGCGTGTACGACCGGTGCCGTGTTCACGCCCAGCTCTGTCGAGGTCCGCTCCGCAGGGTCTTCCGGCAGCCCATACGCCCGCGCCTCGTCCTTCGTCATCGCCTTGGGTCGCAGCTCCGGCTCGTCGGCCTCCAGCAGCGCATCGATATCCACGAACCGCTTCGCCAGCGCTTTCGCAGTGGATTCCCCAACGTGCCTGATCCCCAGCGAGGCCAGCACCCGCGCCAGCCCACGCCCCTTCGCCGCCTCGATCCCCTCCAGCAGATTGTCAACTTTCTTCTCCCCCATCCGGTCGAGCGACAGCAGCTCCTCTCGGTACCGCCCCAATCTGAAAATATCGGCGAACGAGTTCAGCGGGATCTTCCCCACCGCCTCGCTCCGGATCAGGTCCACCGTCTTCTCTCCCAGACCCTCGATATCCATCTGCCGTCGCCCCGCGAACCAGATCAGTTTCTCCCGCACCTGCGCCGGGCACTCCGGGTTGATGCACCGCCGTTGTGTCTCCAGCGCCGGCGTCGCCTCCGCCTCCGCCGGCTCGATCTCCACCGGCCCGCCACACTCGGGGCACCGTGTCGGCGCCTCCACCGGTTCGCACCCCTGTGGCCGCTCACCAAGCACCACCCCCGCCACATATGGGATCACCTCCCCCGCTTTTTCCACCATCACCAGATCACCCAGATGGATCGCCGTCCGCACCCCCGGCTGCTCCGTTTCCGCGTCCCGCACCCGTCCGTAGTTGTGCAGCGTCGCGTGCCGAACCGTCGTCCCCGCAAGAAGCACCGGCTCCATCACCGCCCGCGGCGTGATTTTCCCCGTCTTCCCAACCTGCGCATCCACCCGGATCAGCCGCGTCGTCTTCCGCTCCGCAGGGTACTTGTACGCCATCACCCAGCGCGGGCTCTTGCTCGTTCGTCCGAGCCGCTCCTGCAGCGCAAACGAATCAACGCGCACCACCATCCCGTCCGTCATGTACTCCATACCGTGCCTCTCGGCCGCAAACCCGTCAATCGTCCTGAGCACCTCCCCAATTAGCCGTGTCCTGCACCGCAGCGGGTTCACCGGCACGCCCAGCGATTTCATCTTCTCCACGAACCCGCCGTGCGACGGCGCAAACCCCTCGTCGCTCACCTCCCCCCGGCCGTGCGCCGCGAACCCCAGCCGCCGCCTCGACACCTCCCCGGGGTCCAGGTTTTTCAGCGTCCCTGCCGCCGAGTTCCTTGGATTCGCGTACAGCTCGAGCCTATCCGCCTCGCGCTGCCTGTTGATCGACCCGAACACCGACAGCGGCATGTACACCTCGCCCCGCACCTCCAGCACCTCCGGTATCTTCTCCCCGGCCTTGCCGCTCAGCCGCAGGGGCAGCGAGCGGATCGTCCGGATGTTCGCCGTCACATCGTCGCCGCGCACCCCGTCACCCCGAGTAACCGCCTGCGCCAGCTTCCCATCCTCATAGCGGATCGAGATCGCCACGCCGTCGATCTTCGCATCGCACACCAGTTCCGGCATCGCGTCGTTCGGCGCCGCGCCCCCGCCAAACAGGCCCGCTCTCCCCCCCAACGCCGCCTTCTCATCAAGCCCCAGCCCGCGCAGCACCCGCCCGTGCCACTCAATCACATCCTCGCGGCTGTAGCTGTTGTCAATCGAGAGCATCGGCGCCGCGTGCTCCACCGTCTCGAACCCCTCGATCGGTTGGCCTCCAACTCGATGTGTCGGCGACTCGGGATCATCCAGGTCCGGGTCATCCCGCTCAAGCTGCCCCAGTTCCGCCAGCAGCTTGTCGAACTCCGCATCGGCCATGATCGGCGCGGCGTCCACGTAATACGCCCGGTTCGCCCGCTCAAGCAGATCCCGCAGCTCCTTCACACGCATCCCGGGTGTCTTCTTCGTGCTCACGCCCGCATGGTACCGACTCCGCACCCGGATTTGCTCGCATGGTTCGTCGCCGCGCCGGGGCGACAGAGAGCAACGTTCCTCCACTCCGCCACTTGGCCGCGGACCGCTTGGCGCTTTGGCAACTTGGTTTCCTGACTCCGTGCCTTCGTGCCTCGGCCCCTTCCCCCTAGCATCCCTCATGCCCGCACGGATCATCGACGGCCGAGCCCTCGCCGACTCCATCCGCCGCGACATCGCCGCGCGCACCAAGGCCCTGCGCTCCAAGGGGCGCTCTCCCCGTCTCGACGCCGTTCTGGTCGGCTCAGCCGACAACGCCTCGCGTCTCTACGCGCATAACCAGGGAAAGACCTGCGCCGAGCTCGGCATCGAGTACAAACTCCACGAGATCGCCGGCGAGCCCGGCGAAACCCCTGCCGAGGTCTTCGACCACATCGCGGGCCGCGTCCTCCTGCTCAACACGCAACCCGGCGTCTCGGGCATCATGGTCCACATGCCCCTCCCCGAGGGCATTGACCCCTACCTCATCCAGCGCCTCATCGACCCCGACAAGGACGTCGAGGGCGTCAATCCCGCCAACATCGGCAACATCGTCTATGGCCGCTCATCCCTCGCCCCCTGCACCGGCCTCGCCGCCGTCAAGATGATCGAGTCCGTTCTCGCACCCACCGCCGCGCCCGCTAATTCTGAAAACGATCTCCGCGGCAAACTCGCCGTCGTCATCGGCGCCTCCGACGTCGTTGGAAAGCCCATCGCCGTTATGCTCATGCGCCGCGACGCCACCGTCGTCTCATGCAACAAGTGGACGCCCGGCCTCGCCGACCTCACGCGACGCGCCGACATCCTGGTGGCCGCCGTCGGCAAGGCCGACCTCATCACCGCCGACATGGTGAAGCCCGGCGCCATCGTTATCGACGTCGGCGTCAATCGCGTCCCCGGCCCCGACGGCAAATCCAGGACCGTCGGCGACGTCTGCTTCGACGCCGTGCGCGAAAGACTCGGCGATTCCGGCTGGATCAGCCCCGTCCCCGGCGGCGTGGGCCCCATGACCGTCGCCATGCTCCTCCTCAACGTCGTCGAGGCCGCCGAGCGCGCCTGAGCCGCCACTCTCCCCGCTCTCTCTGGTACTCTGCCCGCATGCACCGCGGCACCGTGCTCCACATCGGCGATTCCTTCCACCTCACCTATCGCGCCCGCCTCGCCGAACTCCTCGCCGCCGACCAGATCTCGCTCGTCGCCCCGCCGCACTCAACCGGCGACGCCGCCTCGCTCGCCGCCCTCGTCGAACATCTCATCGCGCAGTACCAGCCCGATATCGCCCTCTTCGCCGCCGGTCCCCACGCCATCGAGCACACGATCGCCTCCCTTGAGGCCGAGCCCACCTCCTTCAGCAACTACGAGCGCGACCTCGGCGACGCCGCCCTTCACCTCCAGCGCTTCTGCGGCCGCCAAGTCATCTTTATCCCATCACCCCCCGTGTATCCCTCGCTCCTCGCCGCGGCTCACAACATCGCCGCCGACCTCGCCGTGCGCCTCAACCGCACCATCACGCAGTACAACCAGATCGCCGTCGGCCTCATGGGCCCCCTTAACATCGGCGTCGCCGACCTACACAGCACGCTCGAGCGCAACCTCGACCACTCCATCGCCCACGACGGTCTTTCGCTCTCCCCCGGCGGCATCGAGGTCGCGGCTCACATCGCCGCCCGCGGCGTCTACTCCGTCCTGCATTCCTGAAATATTCAACGCCCGCAGCCGTTGAGCCCAAGCCCTTCGGCGCCGCCCGCTCCGCTTGGTCCGGACTCCGCGCCCCCTCTATCCTTCCCCGCACGATCCCGATCCCTCGCTCGCCGCCTCGCCATCCCGTACACCACAAGGAGCTCGCATGCTCACGCTCGGTCTGTTCCAGAACATCGGCCCGCTCGAGGGTTTCATCATCCTCGGCATCGCCCTGCTCCTCTTCGGCCGCCGCCTCCCCGAAGTCGGCCGAAGTATGGGCCGCGGCATCGTCGAGTTTAAGAAGGGCCTCAAGGGCATCGACGACGACATTGAAACCGAGTCCGGGCGCGCGGCGGCGAAGAACAAGCCCATCCTCTCGGCCGACACCGGAAGCTCCACGATCCAGACCCCCGCACCCCCCGCCGATGCCCGCGTCAGCCGCTCCGACACCGTCGAGTAGACACAGCCCGATCCCGACCACCGCTCAAGGGCGTTCTGACTCCTGGCGCTCGCTCCGAGCCTGCGTTCTGTGTCTCGCGCTCTGTCCTCCCAATTCACTCTGCTTCGCCGCTCACCACTTCGCCGCTCTCCATCCTCACCTGCGGCCTTCCGTCTTCACCTAGCCCCAGCAGCACGCCGCTCCCGCCGCGCACGCTCACCTCGCCGCCAACCCCATACAGCTTCAACCTCGCGTAGACCAGTTCCTCCGCGCCCACACCGCGTCCGCGCAGGGCGCCGGCAAGCCCCTGGACAATGGCATCACACAGGCCCGTCAGGTCCACGGGCCCACCCAGCACGTCGCGCAACGTCGCTGGCTCGCGCCGCAACCCCGGCGGAAGCTCGCCCGCCCCAAAGTTCGCATTCACTCCCACACCCACCAGCACCCACGATACCTCGCCGCTCTGCATCGTCTCCGTCAGCACGCCCAAGACCTTGCGCCCGCCGATCAGCACGTCGTTCGGCCACCTAAGCTGCGCCGCCCCCCGCCCCGCGAGCATCCCATCGATCGCCCGCACGCACGCCACGCCGATCCGCAGTCCAAGCCCCTCCGTCACCGCCGCGAGATCACCGCGCATCGGCCACATGAGGGTCAACCACAGCCCGCCGCGCGGACTCATCCACGCCCGGCCAAGCCTTCCCAGGCCGTCCGTCTGCGTCGCGGCGACAATCAGCCTCGCCCCCCCCCCTCCGCGCTCGCTCGCTCTCCCCGACTCCACCAGCCGCCGCGCGTGCAGGCTCGTCGAGTCGAGCTCGTCGAACTCCTCGACCAGCATCCCCTCGCTTCCGCACACGGGCCCGCTGTTCACGGCGCCTTGCTCAACATCGAGCGCACTCGCTCCAGCCTCGCACGCATCCCGTCGAGCACACCCACATACGCCTTCACCGCCTCGGCGCACGCCACGGCATCCTCGTCCCGAATTCCCTTCGCGAGCAGCGGCATTACCCACGCCGCGTACCCCGAGTCCTCGTCCGGCGAGGCATACGTGTTCTTGTACCACGGCCGTCCCGGCAGCCCATCCGCCGACAGCCACGCTCGATCCATCGCCAGCAGCTCCGCGTTGACCCCGCGCCGCTGCTCTGCGCTCAACTTCTCGGCCCCGCTCTCCAGCAGTCGATCCACCTCGCGCGCCGCCTCCACATACGCCTTCGCAGCGCTCACCACGGGCGTCACATCCACGCCCTCCAACACCTTGGTCGCCCTCATCGCCTTCGCGTGATCCTCCACTTTCATGAGGCAATCCTCGCCGATCGGCGCGCACCGCAGCGGCACGATCGGCTCATTGGCCAACGACCCCACCAGCGCGTTGGTCATGCGGGTCACCATCAGCGCCGGCTCGTAATCAACCCCTACCACCTTCCAGTACCACGCCAAGTTGTCGTACACGCTGTGGTAGCTCGTCCCCTGCGACCCGCCCGACCCAAGACCCGCCGACGCGACGCCCACACTGCACAAAAACGCCACGTGGTCCGACCCCCCACCCACGTCACCGATCCCCGGCGACCCTGCCCCACCCGCCCGCGCCGTCCATTCCTCCAGCACCGTCTTGCCCCCATCGCGCGCCTGGGGCACCCCCCGAGCCGCCTCCACGATCGCCGGCCGCAGCGACGGCCATGCGCTGGCGCCGAACTGCGTTCCCATCGACGCCATATCCAGATTGATGTACGCCACCGCGCTCCGCAGAAGCTCTTCGCGCCGCGACTCCACCCATTCCGTTGACCCGATGATCCCGAACTCCTCGGCCCCCCACGCCGCGAACACGATCGACCGCCGCGGCCGCATCCCCTGCTCCGCGGCCCTCGCAAACCCCTTCGCCGCCTCCAGCACCGTGATCGTCCCGCACAAAGGGTCGCACGCGCCGTAGCCCCACGCATCGTGGTGCGCACCAACCAACACTAACGAGTCCGGCTCCTCCCACCCGCGCAGCGTCCCGATCACATTGAACGTCTTCGCGAGCGAGCGCTCCTGATCGACCGCCAGACGGACCCGTGGCCCCGCGATCTCCTTCGTGCCCGACCCATCCCCTCTGAGCCGGTACGTCATCGGCATCCCACCCTGCCACCCCTCCGGCACCGGCGCACCCTTCATCGCTTCCATGATCGGCTGCACCGCGCCCCATCCCACCGGCAGCACCGGGATACGTGGCAGGTTGATCTCGTCCGGGTCCAGCCGCGGCGCATGCGCCGTCGCTTCCACGCCCGGTGTCAGTGGGTCACCCGGATAGTCCAGGGTGATCAGGGACCCGCGCTGGATGCAGGTGTCGTTTGCGTACCCGCCCTCGGGGTACATGAGGCCGCGGCAGTATCCGGCATCCGCCGGGTCGGTATAGATGACCAGCCCCACCGCGCCGGCCTGCTCCGCAAACTTCGCCTTGTACCCGCGGAAGTTCCCGCCGTAGCGGGCGATCACGATCGTGCCGCGCACATCAACGCCCAGCTCGCGCAGCCTCGCGAAGTCCTCGCGCGTCCCGTAGTTGGCGTACACCACGCCCGCCGTCACATCGCCCGAGCCGCTGTAGGCGTTCCACCCCTGCGCCAGCGCCGCATCGGTGCTGAACTCATCGCCCTCGACCGGGCGCTCGCTGGTTGGCAACGTCATCACCTGCCCGTCGGGCAGGACCAACTCGAGCGCCGCCGATCTCTGCTTGCACAGGTAGACCACCACCTCGTGCTGCTGCACCTCGAGCCCCAGCCCCTTGAAGATCTCGCTGATCCGCTGCGCCGTGCGCAGGTCGCCGATCGTCCCCGCCATGTGCGGCTCCGACGCCAGCAGCCCGTGCGTGTCCATCAGGCTCTGCGCTGTCGCGGCCCCGCTCGCCACCTCAATGAGTTGTTTCGTTGACGCCGCCCTTTCCCCCGCCGCCGCGACACTTAGAGGCGCCGGCGCGCCGGCCGACTCAGGGCGCTCTTCGGGCTGCGCAAGACACCACGCCGCGACCGTTGCCAGCAACGCTGCCCCCGCCGCCGCTCTCGATGCGTTCCTCATGCGCCCAATGTAGCGGATCGCCGCGTTTGCCACCGGTTCGCCGGCCGCCTTGAGCGGGGACCGGTGCCCGAGACCGTGACTAGGCCGCGAGCCGGGAGGCCCGCTGTCCGACCCAGCGGCCGATCATGCGGAGGAGGTCGTCCCGGCACACCGGCTTGGTCAGGTAGTCGCAGCACCCCGCCTCGATGCACTTCTGCCGGTCCCCCGCCATCGCGTGCGCCGTCAGCGCGATCACCGGCGCCCGGTTGCCCAACTCGCGAAGCCTTCCCGCGGCCGTGTACCCATCCATCACAGGCATCTGCATGTCCATCAGGATCGCGTCGAACGGCTCTCCCGAGGAGGCTGTCTTCATCGCGACCTCGATCGCGAGTTTCCCGTTGCCCACCAGCTCTACCCGCGCACCCGCGCGCCGAAGGTGCAGCGAGAGCAAACGCTGGTTGTCCACGCCGTCCTCGGCCACCAGCACACGCCGCCCAAGCAGCACCGGCAACGGTTCGGCGCACGACGAGACCTGGAGAGGCCGCGCTCCCCCGGCCACCACCTCGAAATCAAGGGTCAGCGCAAAGGCGCTCCCCTCGCCAGGCGTGCTCGCGGCCAACAATGTCCCGTTCATCATCTCGGCGAGCCGGCGCGAGATGGTCAGCCCCAGCCCGGTGCCGCCGAAGCGCCGTGTCGTCGAGGTGTCGGCCTGCGTGAAGGGCTTGAAGAGTCGCCCGAGCTGCTCGACACTCAGCCCGATGCCCGTGTCGCGCAGCTCGAACTGCACGCGATCGGTCCCAGCCGGGTTCGCGGCTTTGCTCGCCAACCGCACGATCAGCTCCACCGAGCCGCGCTCGGTGAACTTCACCGCGTTGCCCGCGAGGTTGAGCAGGATCTGGCGAAGGCGCGTCGGGTCCGATCGCACGGCGTCCGGAATCTCACCCACTCGCACCACCTCGAACGAGATGCCCTTCGCCTCCGCGCGCGGCCGGATGATCGCCTGGACCTCGTTCACGATCCGATCCAGAGAGCACTCGATTGTTTCGACGACCATCTTTCCCGCCTCGATCTTGGAGAGGTCCAGGATGTCGTTGATGACGGTGAGCAGGTGATCTCCGCTGCGCTGGATGGTCTGCGCCGCCTCGGTGACGGCCGCGCTGTCGCCGGGTGACTCCAGCAGCAGCTCGGTGTAGCCGAGGATCGCCGTCATCGGCGTGCGGATCTCATGGCTCATGTTGGCCAGGAACTCGCTCTTGGCGCGGTTCGCCAGCTCCGCCTCGTGGCGCGCGTGGTGAAGCTCGACGGCCTGCCGCTCCAGAACACCCTTGGCGTGCAACAGTTCCGCGGCCTGATGCTCGAGCGCGGCCTTCGCGACGAGCAGCTCTCCCGCGTAGGTCTCGAGGTTCTCCTCCGCCTGCTTGCGCGCCGTCATGTCCTTGATCTGAGACACGAAGTACGCGGGCTGCCCCCCCTCGTCGCGCACCAGGCTAACCGCCAGCAGCGCCCAAACCAGCTCGCCGTCCTTGCGGTAATACCGCTTGTCCATCGTGTACGTCGTGATGTCGCCCGCGAGCGTCCGGCGGACCAAGTCGAGGTCCGCGCCGAGGTCGTCGGGGTGCGTGAGCGTCTGAAAGTCGAGGACGAGCAGCTCCGCCTCGCTGTACCCGAGCAGCGCACAGAGGGAGGGATTCACCCGCAGCCAGCGCCCATCGGGCGCCACCAGCGCCATCCCGATCGGCGCGTGCTCGAACGCCTGCCGGAACCGCTGCTCCGCCTCGCCCAGCACCGCCTCCGTCCGCCGCATCCGCGTCATCTGCCGGCGCAGCTCGAGCTGCATCGTCGCCTGCCCCGCCAGCGCCCGCAGCGTCTCGATCTGCTGCACATCCAACCGGCGCGGCACGCGGTCGGCGACGCAGAACGACCCGAGCACATAGCCGTCGCCCGTGCGCAGCGGCACGCCCGCGTAGAACCGCACGCCGTTCTCGCCGACCACCAGCGGGCTCGTTCGGAATCGCTCGTCGGTCAGCGCATCCTCGACGATGAACACGTCGTCCGACATGATCGCGTGGGCGCAGAACGCGATGCTACGCGGCGTCTGCGGCGTGTCGTCGCCCACCTTCGACTTGAACCACTGGATATCGTCGGCCACCAGGCTGAGCCTCGCAATCGGCGCCCCGAGCAGGCGCGCGGCGAGCTTCGTGAGGTCGTCGAAGGCCGCTTCGGGAGCGGTGTGCATGATCGAGCACTCGCCCAGCGCGCACAACCGCTCCTGCTCGTTCTCGGGGATCGGTGCAATCATGGCCATCGAGTTCTCTGGTTCGGTGCGTATGAATAACAAGCCCGACGAACACTGACCATCGGGCAGACGCGCCGGTAACTGGGGATGAGACACTGGATAGAGTTGCCCGGCTGCCGTGACCGTGTGGTCTGTGACGTCGCTCACCCCTTCCGGGCCTTCGAGCCCGTGGCCGATAACGATCACACCTGTAGCACACCAGTCTTGAACGGCCTCGAGTAGTCCCACCCCGCCGCCGCCTCGAGCGCGGCGATCAGCTCCTCGCGCGTCCTGTGCGGCTCGATGATGCGGTCGACCCACCCCCGCGCGGCCGCGTGCCGGATGTCCGCCTGCTCGGTATACCCCGCGTGGATCGCCGCGTAGATCGCCTTGTGCGTCTCGGGATCGATCGTCTCCCCCTTGCGCTTGCGGCTCGCCTCCTCGATGGTCGTCAGCACGCCCGTCGCCTGGTTGGCGCCCATCACCGCGCACTTGGCGCACGGCCACGCGAAGCTGATGAACTGATCGAACGCCCGCCCGCACATCGCGTAGTTGCCCGCGCCGTACGAGCCCCCCATCACCACGACGATCTTGGGCACCACGCTGTTGCTCATCGCGTTCACCATCTTGGCGCCCGCGCGGATGATCCCCCCCTGCTCGCTGTCGCGACCCACCATGAACCCCGTCGTGTCGTGCAGGAACACCAGCGGGATCTTCCGTTGGTTGCAGTCCATGATGAACCGCGCGGCCTTGTCCGCCGAGTCGTCGTAGATCACCCCCGGCATGTTCGTGAACTTCCCCGGCCCTTCTTTGCCGCCCGGGAGCTGGCGCGTCGTCAGCTTTTTCTGGTTGGCCACAATACCGCACGAGAGACCGCCGATGCTGGCGTACCCGCACGCGATCGACTGGCCGTATTCGGCCTTGTACTCGTCGAAGTCGGGCGCAACGCGATCGCCCTCCGCGCAGGCATCGACGATGCAAGCGATCACGTCCTTCACGTCGTACTGCGCGCCCGGCTTGTCCGTGAAGACCGAGTACGCGTCCTCGGCGTCACGCGCCGGCACGCGCTCCTGCGGAACAATGCACTCCGGATCGGCGTCCTGCGCCACCCACTGCCCCCCCCGCTTCGCCATCAGCGATCGCAGCCGCTCGATGCACGCCTGATCGTCCTTCTCCTTGAAATCAATAGTGCCGCTGACGGCCGCGTGCATCGTGGCGCCGCCGAGCTCCTCGTCCGTCACGCTCTGCCCGATCGCGGCCTTGACCAGCGCGGGCCCTGCAAGATACAGCCCGCTCCCCTCCGTCATCAGCAGCGTGTCGCACAGCACCGGCAGATACCCGCCGCCCGCCACGCAGTACCCCATGATCGCCGCGATCTGAGGGATGCCCTCGGCGCTGATGACCGCGTTGTTTCGGAAGATCCGTCCGAAGTCGTCCGTATCAGGGAACACGTCCTCCTGCAATGGGAGAAAGACCCCCGCGCTGTCCACCAGGTAGATCAGCGGCAGCCGCGCCATCATCGCGATCGTCTGGGCCCGGATGATCTTCTTGCACGTCATGGGAAAGAACGCGCCGGCCTTCACGGTCGCGTCGTTCGCGATGATCATGCAGCTCCGACCCTGCACCGACGCGATGCCTGTGACAACCCCGGCCCCCGGCGCACCCCCATATTCCTTGTACATCCCGTGCGCGGCCCACAGCCCCAGCTCCTGGAACGCCTTCGGGTCGTCCACCAGCAAGTCAACCCGCTCCCGCGCCGTCAGCCGCCCCTTCTCGCGCTGCCGCTCGATCGCCTGCAGGCCCCCGCCCAGCCGAATGGTCTGCTCCGTCTTCCGGTACTGCTCCACAAGCTCGCGGAGGGGATTGATCGCGACGACCTGGCTCATGCTGCGGCGCCTCTCGCCCACCTTCTTTCCCCAGAGGCGAGCATAGTCGCCAGGACGCCCAGCCCTCCGCCCCCCGGGCACACGGCTCGCCCAAAACCAAAGCTCCCGCGTCGTGCCGGCGCATTGGCCGGGTAACGCGGGAGCATGTGCCGACAGTCCACGCTAGGGCAACTCAGTCGTCGTCGCCCTCGGCATCATCGTCATCGTCGGCCTCAACGCCCAGGTAGGCGCCGTCGGCAGCGACCATGATCTCCGAGCCGTCGGTCTTCTCGACGTCGTACACCGGCGAGCCCGACTCGGTGTCCAGTTCGATCACGACGATATCGGCCTCGGCCACGTGCGCGAGGATCGTCGCCCGCACCGCCGCGGGCACCTCGTCGAGGGTGAACACCGGCTCGTTCTCGTCGTTGCTACGAACGACCTGGCTGATCGCGAATGCCCCGCCCGCGGCGAGGATCGCGAACGCGCTCAACCCGATGACCAGCGATTTCTTCTTCATGGCCGTGCTCCAGTCGCCCGCGATCCACAAGGTTGGAAGGAGCGGGCGGTTGCCTGCAATCCCACGCGGAAACGACCGAGCGGGCGGCTCATTAGAGCACACCGACGGCGCGATGCATGACGGCAGCGTGAGCGCAGCAAGGGTTCCCTCTTGAAATAAGCTTGTTCCCGCGTTCGTTCGCACTGAGCGGCACGATCAAACGGAAGTATTGGTGGGAGCAGGGTCTACGCGAGGTGCGAGAGCCTGCGAGACGAGCAAGTGGGCGCGGCTGGATTCGAACCAGCGAAGGCGTTAGCCAACAGATTTACAGTCTGTCCCGTTTGTCCACTTCGGTACACGCCCGATCGATCAAAACTCCCGCCAGAACGGGAGGGGCAGACTCTATGGATGCGGGGTTGGTTTTTCCAATAACAGTGTTTCGCCGGAAGATTGGGGCGGTCCGCGAATCGGGGTGGCGCGGACGACAAACCCATGCGCGGCCGAGCGATCGAATCTGGGTCGTGGCCGCCTGTCTTGCTGCCAGATAAATGAAAAACGGGCCGAAGACGGCCCGTTCTCATGCAAATGGCAACCCACCGCGGCGGAGCCCAGAACGCTTCCACCGCGGGACCGGAAGCTTATTTTTTGTCGGCGGCGGCCTTGTATTCGTCGAGGCGGCCCTTGAGTTCGCTCTGAAGCTGCTCATCGGAATCCGCGGCCAGCGCCACGGCCTTCTCCTGGAGCTCGATGGCCTTGGCCTTGTTGCCCTTCTCAAAGTGGGCGCGGGCGAGCGTGTCGATGATCATCGGGTCCTTGTGGCCGGTGAGTTCATCGGCCTTGATGGCCAGTTCGAGCGCGAGGTCGTGGTCGCGGTGCTCAAGGCCGGGCGTGTCCAGGATCGTCCACGAGATCGTGTTGAGCGCCTGAGAGTCCTTGCCGAAGTGCTGGGCCGCGGCCTTGCGGGCGAAGGCGTACGCGGCCTGCTCGTCCTTCTGAAGCATCAGCGTGATCTGGAAGCGCTGCATGGCGAAGCTCGATGCCATCTCGGGATCGGAGGCGGAGAGCTCGTCCATCTTCTTGAAGGCGTCCTCGAACCGCTTCTCCTGAACCGCCTTCTGAATCTCCATGCTCGCGGCCCGCATCGCGGCGTCGGACTGCTTGCGCTTGGCGGCGTCCTCAGCGGTAAACGTGCCCTCGACCACCTTGCCGAGGATCTCCTCGAACGCGGGGACGCCGGGATGGCCGATCCAGGCGATAGTGCCTTCCTTGTTCACGATGAAGGCGGAGGGAATCCCGTTCTGGCCGGCGGCGCGCATCCACGTCTTGTCCATGGTCTTTGAGGGGCCGTCGTAAGCAACGGTGTAGGCCATCTTCTCGCCCTGGCCCTCAACGAACTTCTTGATCGTGGGAAGGGTCTCGTCGTTGTACTCGCGCTCCCAGATGTTCGTCCCGATGATGGTGACGCCCTTGTCCTTGAGGTCGCGCTGCATCTCGGAGATGTGCGGCATGCTGCGGATGCAGGGCCCGCACCAGGTGGCCCAGAACTCGACCACGTAGACCTTGCCCTTCTCAAAGCCGGTGACGGGCTCGCCCTTGACCCAGGTGTCCACGGTCAGGGCGGGGGCCTTGTCGCCGATGACCAGCGTGATGGCCGGCTTCTCTGACTTGTCCGGCGCGACCGGCTGGATCTTCATGGCGGGGACGGAATCCGGCTTTGGGGCAGCGGGCTTGTCCGCGGGTTGGGCAAAGATAGGAGCCGCGGCGAGGAGCGCGGCCGAGAGCGAGAACAGGTGCCTAGACATCGAGATCTCCTGAGGGTCGAAATGGAAGCGGAGCCGGTTGGCCCCGCAAGGGAAGCGTACAGTTTATGAGATGCATCGTTGCGGGCGAAGGTACTGGGTCTGGGGCCTGGCGATGGTTGTCAGCCCGATGGCGCATGTGGGCGTCGGGGTGGCGATGCGCGCCATGCCGGTGGAGCGTAGCCCGGAACCGGGCAGGCCGGAGTGGACGCCTTCCGTGGCATCGGATGCGGGTGGGATGACGCTCGCGCTGGTTGATCCGGCGGACTTGGCGCCACCGCCTTCGCTCTTCCCGCCCACTTCACCTCCCCCACCAACTCCACCGTCTGAACAGAAACCGACTCCCTTACCGCCTGAGCCACCGCAACCGGACCCGCTTTTTAGACTGGGAATTGCGGAGTCAGAGCATGACGTGCCGGCATGGCTTGGGTTCGCCGAGCCGACCGAACACTTCGCGTCGCTCTCGACCACCAATCAGCCGGAGCTCGATCCCTCGCCAGGAAAGCCGGGGCCACCGGCTGTGGCTGGGGGCCCAGCCGTACCGCCTGCACTGGAATCAATCTTGCCGCCAAACGAGCTGGAGGCGAGGCGGCCCTCCAGCGAGAACGCCGCGGCGAACACGCCTGAGTTGGTCGAGGAGATGACGGAGACTTGGGCGCCGGTTGGTCCGCCGATCACGGAGGCGGAGGTTGAGCGAGAGCCAAGGGCGGTGGCGGCGAAATCCGCGGGTGCGGAGGGCTCGCCGAACGGCGTGGCGGAACAGCCGACAGAAGGGGATGGCGCGCAAGCCAAGGACGAGACTGCCGAGGGCCTGGCGATCGAGGAGCGGGTGGAACTGGCGCGCCCGGCTGGGATTGAGACCGGCGTGGGCGATGATCGCACAGCGCGGCTGAGCGCCGCGTTTGTGGTTGAGGGGGAGGCTGAACAAGACGAACCAGCAGAGTTGACCTCGAATGACGCAGAGGAACCCGGGCTTCACGATGCTGCCGAGGAGACTCGAAATACTGGGGACGCCGGACCCACGGGGGAAGCTGCGAGGGCAGAGCGCGAGCCGATTGCCCCGCGGCCGGGGGCAGCGAACGCGGCGGCGCCCGGTGGCAATATGGGGCGCGAGGCGATCGAGAGTGACCGCGAATCGGACGCGACGTCAACCGAGGCGACGATTGAGATCAGGCCGGGAAAGCCGGCGGCGGGCCAGGGGCTGGACATACGGACGAAGCGGCCGGAGTTCAGCAAGTTCACGCGGCTGACGGCCGCGCCGCGGAACCCGGAGCTCCGGCTGAAGTTCGATCGGCGGGGGAAGGTGGTGTCGGCGGTGTTTTTGGTGAGATCGGGGTACAAGGATGTCGATGAACCGGTGCTGAATGCCGTGTACCTATGGACCGCGAAAGGGGAAGCGCTGGCCAGATTGCCCGATGATCCGACCGCCGGGCTGAGCATCCGGGTACGGATCGTGCTGCGATGAGCCGGCGATGCGCGATGAGAAATCAAAGGCTGGTTTTCGCAGTGGGCGCATCGCTGCTGTGGGCGCCGATGGCTCTGGCGCAGGTGGGGTCGCAAGGAGGGGAGCGGGCGAGCCCCGATCCGACGGGGCTGCGGCGCGTGGAGCAGGGGGTGGAAGATGTGGGCCCGCAGAGCGTGATCCGGCGCGAGATGAGCGTAGATATGCGCGTGCCGACTGGGTTTGGATCGGTGTACAGGCTCCCCCCGGGGGCGTTCGGGCTGCGTCGCGGCGGGTTTGCACGCAAATCAGGCGGCCTGACGGCGGTCTTCGATCGGTCGCTGTACTCAACCACGCGTGATGGGGCGCAGGCGCAGGTGCCGCCGGGAACGATTTTCTATATAGGCAATGGGCCGGTGGAGGATGATGCGGGATCATCTCTTTCCGGCGCTCCCGGCCATCCCGCCTCCGAGAACCTGATGGACCTGTCGGTGTCGCTGCGCTCGGGTGGAGACAGCATGAGCGCCGCCGTGCCCGAGGCGATGCGGGCCGAGCTGCAGGTGTCTGAGTCGGACCCGAATCCAACCGGGGCCATGTCTGGCGCGCGCGGAGGAACAGAGGGGGCACCACCGCCGCACGTGATGCGCGACGAGCGATACCGGGCGCAGCGGACAAGCGAGCTTTTGGCGGCCGCGGCACGACCGGCTACTGTTCGCACGCTCAGGTGAACAGGGATGGGAAGGATTCTCAGAACGAGGGACCGTCATGGTGGCAGGACTTGTGGGCGGGCTTGTGTTGAGCGCTTCGGTGATGGGGTTGGCCGATGGACCGCGGGGGCGGGACGCGGGCGAGGAACATTTGCGGCCTCCGGCGCCGACTCCCGCGGCGGGATCAGAGCGAGCGGTGGACTGGCGGGCGGCGGAATCGGGCGTGCTCGAGGGGCATGTGCAGGTGACTCTGCGCGAGCGATTCGTGAAGGCGGGCGAGGCGTACTTCGATCACCAGAGCCCGCCGCAGTGGATTGTGTTCCAGGCGGTGCCGGTGCCTGTGGAGGGAGCAGAGCCGGACTCGTTCTATTCGATGTATGTGGCCCCGCTGGTGCGGGACGGGGAGGGGAATATCACGGGGACGGGGGATCCGGTGCGGATCAGCCCGGAGGGGTCGGCGAACACGTGCGGGTGGTTCCATCCGACGCGGGGGGAGGTGCTGTTCGGCTCGACGCTCACGCGCCCGAGCGACCAGCAGAAGTCGGGTTTCCAGGTTGGGGCGCGCAAGTACGTGTGGATGTTCCCGGCGGAGATGGAGATCGTGAGAGTCCGCCAGGCGGCGGCCGAGAAGGTGGAGCGCACGGGGACGAAGGAGGATGCGTCGATCGAGGTGTTGCTATGCACCGGTTTCAAGGTGGCGCCGCTGAGGTTCGGGGCGCCCGAGGTGCTGATCTCGCGTCCGCAATACGACGCGGAGTGCTCGTACAGCGCTGACGGTCGGTATGTGCTGTACGCGCATGTGCGCGAGGCCAAGGACGAGCACGACCGGCCCGATGCGGATCTCTTCGTGTACGACACGTTGCGGGAGGTGCATGTGCCGCTGGTGGAGGCGAGCGGGTACGACGGGGGCCCCTTCTTCTCGCCGGATGGGAAGTGGATCTGCTACCGGTCGGACCGGCGCGGCGACGACCTGCTGCAACTGTTCATCGCGGAGCTGAAGTTCAACGAGGCAGGAGCGATCACCGGGATCGAGCGGGAGCTGCAGATCACGGACAACTCAGCGGTGAACTGGGCGCCGTACTGGCACCCGTCGGGGAAGTTCCTGGTGTACGGCTCGAGCGAGATGGGGCACCAGAACTACGAGGTGTTCGCGGTCGAGGTGGACCCTGCGGTGAAGAATGCGGCCGAGCTGCGGCGCGCGCGCGTGACCCAGTCGGGCGGGGCCGACGTGCTGCCGGTGTTCAGCGACGATGGCTCGCTGATGATGTGGACGGCGCAGCGCAACACGGATGAGGGGGCGCGCCCCTCGAGCCAGGTGTGGATTGCGCGGGCGGTGCCGGGAGGGATCGAGAATCTCATCGGTCAGGAGACGAAGACGGACGTGCCGGCTCCGGATGCCGCGAGGTAGGCGCAGCGGCGAAGGCCTCAATCCTGTGTACGCGTCCCGCGTGCTCGGCCCAGATGGAGAGCACGAGCAGCGCGTAGAGGCGCTGGCCGTGGTCGCGACCCTTCCACGGGTTGGTGCTGTTGCCGCCCGCCGCGTCGTGCTCGCGGATGAGCCGCTCGGTGAACGAACGATCGATATCGATGCCGAGCGAGGGCGGGCCGAAGGGCTCGGCGCCGCGGAACCGGTCGAGCAGGAGCGTGCGCATCGATCCGAAGTCGGTGCGGAACCACTCGCCGATGGGGATCGCGAAGCCCATCTTGCGGCGATCGACGATGAACGAGGGGAAGTGGCGGCGGGCTACGGCCTTGAGCAGCCCTTTGCGCTCAGCGCGGGGCGTGAGCGATTCGATCGTGGCGGAGAGGGCGGCACGGGCGAGGTCTGTATCGAGGAACGGGCAGCGGACCTCGAGGGCGCAGGACATCGACGCGGCGTCGGTCTTGCGGAGCAGGTCCGCGGGGAGGTAGTGCGCGAGGTCGTGCCAGATGGCGGCGGCGATAGAGCGCGGGGGCTGATCGGCGGGCGATGCGCGGTCGTTGTCATCGGTTGGGGCGTGCGCGCGGAGTTCGGGGGGCAGCGTGGCGCGCGGGAAGATCGAGACGAGGTCGAAGTAGCCGTGGTGGACCGCGGCGTGGAGGAGACGCGCGGCTCGCGAAGAGGTCGAGCGGGGGTTCGATGTTGGGAAGAGCGCGGCGAGGGCGGGCGCGAGGGGACCGAGGGGTCGCAAGCGCGCGAGCCACGGGAGTGCGTAGTAGCGGTTGTACCCCGCGAAGAGTTCGTCGCCGCCATCGCCGCTGAGCGCGACTTTGACGTGCGCGCGGGCCGCGCGGCTCACCCAGTAGGCGGGCAGGAGTGAGCTGTCCCCGAAGGGGAGATTGATCTGGCGGATGAGGTGAACCAGGTCGTCGGCGGGATGCGCGTTGCAGTCGAGCGTGTGGTGGCGCGAGCCGATTGCCTGCGCGGCGGCCGCGGCAAAGGCTGACTCGTCGTAGCGCGGATCGGGCATTGCGACGGTGAAGGTGTCGAGCGAGCCGAGGGCGCGCCGGGCGAAGAGCGAGACGAGAGATGAATCGACGCCGCCGGAGAGGAACGCGCCCAGAGGCACGTCGGCCTCGAGCCTCCGCTCGACGGCGCGGCGGAGGAGCGATTCCACTTCTTCCGGGGCAAGGGGGTAATCGCGGGGAGGTGGTGTGGCGCGGGTGCTTGAGTTGAGGAGACCGAAGGCGATCGTTGCGGCCAGCGGCACACGGAACGCGGCTCGCGACGAGGATGAACCCTGAGAAGGGCCGCGCGGGCTGCCCCCCCAGCCCACGGCACTGGGCTTGGCATCGCCGAATACGAGCAGCTCGCCGGGGCGAAGAGAGAGCCAGTTACTTGGCGGCGAGGTAGCGGCGCCGAAGCGGAGCCACGCGGCGAGTGATGCGGGTTTGGGGCTGGACGGCGACGCGAGCGGGACGCTCGAGAATGCGACTTGGCGCGAAGGCTCGTCGCGCGATTCGAGGTAGTAAAGCGGCTTCTCGCCGAACTGGTCGCGCGCGAGGCGAAGGGTGGCGGTGCGGCGGTCCCAGAGCGCGACGGCGAACATGCCCTCGAGTCGGGTCCACAGGTCGTCGCGCCAGCGTCGCCAGCCGCGGACGATAACCTCGGTGTCGCTGTGGTCGGATGTGAAGGAGTCGCCGAGGGCGGTGAGCTCGCGTCTGAGTTCGCGGTGGTTGTAGATGCAGCCGTTGAAGATGACGGCGGTGCGGTCATCGGGGCCGTCGCCGACGATCATTGGCTGGGCGCCGCCGTCGTGATCGATGATGCTGAGCCGACGGTGGAGGAGGACGACGTCAACTACGGATGCGGATTCGGAATGAGCCCCTCGTGTATGGACGGGTTGAGTGGGCAATCCGCCGCGGAGCGGCGGAACCCCCGGGATCGAGTCGGCGAACTGGCCGCTGCCGTCGGGGCCGCGATGTTTGATGGCCGAGTCAAGTGATGCGAGGAACGGCGCCGGGAAGTCAAGTTCGGCGCGGATCCCCGAACTAACGGACGCACCGGCTGGGCTCAATCGCAGAATGCCGGCGATGCCGCACATGGCGTCAATGTACGGGGTTTCATGCTGAGAGGTGCTGTAGGGAGACCATCAAAAAAGCAAAGGGGCGCCAAATGAGGCGCCCCTTTGTGAGTGAACGATGTCGCGGAATGCCGGCTTATGGATCGAAGACGAGGTCGTCAAAGATAAACGTGTAGAGGGCATTGGAGAAGGAGCGCGGGTCGTGGTTCGGACCCTGAGGATAGACGGTGTGGTACGCGGCATGGCCGTCGAGGAAGGTCATGAGCGACTTGTTGATGTCGTTGTACCCGTTAACGAGCCTGAAGTTGGCCTGGGTGTTATGCACGACGATGTCGGCGTACTGATCATGCAGCCAAACGAAGCGGGCGGGGTCATAGGCATCAGCGAGGGCCATGCGCTGCACGCCGAACGAGAAGCGCTGGGCGAAGCCGGTCGGGAGGCCGGACGTCTGCTCCCACCACTGGATGTTGTAGTGATAGCTGGTGCCGACGTCGTCGTAGCTGGAGATAACCGGGGAAACGGTCGGGTTCGGCCAGTCGCGCTGGTGGCTCAGCCTGTCGCTGGGATCCTTGAACGCCAAGAGTTGGAGCTGGCTGCGGCTGGGGCTCAGAGCTGGCAACCGAGCCGGAGGATTCGGAGCCTCGAGATCGGCGTCGGGGTACATGTACTCGTTCATCGGACGGTCGGCCGCCTCAACGTCGAACACACCGCCTGCGTAGCCATACCAGAAGGATCCGCCGACGTTTGGAATCGTGCTGTCGGTATTCTTGCCGCCGTAACTCCAGGTACACCAGCCGTTGCCGGTGGAGGCGTTCGGGGGGCGGCGCGTGTTGGTTGTGAGCTCGAGCGGGAGCTTCTCGCGGTTGGAGGCCCGGTAGGCGGCGCACGCGGCGCTCTGCTGCCGGAGGTTGCTCAGCGACATGGACATGTAGGCGCTCTTGCGCGCCTTGCCCAAGGCCGGGAGCAGGATCCCGATGAGCAGCGCGATGATCGCGATGACCACCAGCAACTCGATGAGTGTAAAGCCACGCCTACGCATTGGATTCTCCTGTGTTCAGTCGCGACGTTGAGATCGCTGGTGCCAGCCGTTTTCCGCCAGGATTCTTACCAAACTATCTTGATCCAGACTCTCTTGGCCAGTTTGTCTAGGGGCAACTGTCTGGAGGTGTGCTATTCGTCGCACCCCACCGTCGGGATCTCCCAACAGTTACCGGGGCTCTTCGGGTTCCTCGTCCTCGGGCATGTCCTCTTCGGGCATGTCCTCCTCAAGTTCCTGCTCGTAATCCGGGTCGAGTGCCCGATTCCCGCTCGCGGGCAACCCGATGGTCACCTCAGGCTCTTCGGCCCGCTTCGCCGGGTCGATCGGCTGTGTCGCGAGTTCTTCTGCGGCCGCGCTTGGCGCCGGCGGTGGCTCGGGGGCAGACTCACGGTTCATGAGCCAGTAGGCCAGACCTGCCGCGGCGAAGCAACCGACCGCCACGCCGATCTGTATTTTCTTCTTTTTCGCTTCGTCGTCAGCCATCGTTGAGGTGTCCCATGATTAAAGCGTTCACGATGCGTCCGCCTGATGCCTCAACCCGTTTTGGCAACCGCGCAGGCTGCGAGCCTGCCTGAGTGGACCCGCCACCCTTTATACCAACTTCATACGAGATTCACACAGACACGCGAAGAAGTGGCCCACGAGATGGGCTGCGGTCCATACAGGCCGAATGGCCCATTCGTTTATTGTGGCGGAAAGATGCAGACTTGTCCAGTCGAAACCCGCATTTCCACCATTGTTCTGGGTGGAATGGACATCTGAGGTCCAGCGAGAGACCGCTTTTCAATCGACCGATCCGCATCAT
The DNA here is from genome assembly GCA_014379385.1 of Phycisphaerales bacterium. GTDB lineage: Bacteria > Planctomycetota > Phycisphaerae > Phycisphaerales > UBA1924 > JACMLW01. The sequence goes on along the minus strand of JACMLW010000162.1, from coordinate 21,886 downwards.
TTCCTTCAAACCCGAACACTCTCCGCATCAGCGGTTTGGACCGGCCGCGGGAGAACTGACCCCGGCGTTCCTCACTCCGGCTTCCTCGATCCACCGATCGATCGTTCCTTCCAGGACCGGCATCGGCATCGCGCCGCCGCCCAGCACCCGGTCGTGGAACTCGCGCAGATCAAACGCCGGCCCCAGTTCTTTCTCGGCGCGGGCCCGCAAACGCCTGATCGTCAACTCGCCGATCTTGTAAGCGCACGCTTGACCCGCGTTCCCGATATATCGCGTCGCTTCGCTCTGGATCTCGGCCTCCGAGCACGCCGTGTTGTCGCGCATGTACCGAACCACCTGGTCGCGGGCCCACCCCTTGTTATGCACACCCGTGTCCACCACCAGCCGCACCGCGCGGAGGATCTCGTCGCTCAACCGCCCGAATGAGTCGTACGGGTCCGAGTAGAGACCGCCGACCACATCGCCCGGCTTCGCGGGCGTGGCGCCTTCGGCCGCATCCCCGATCTCCAGCCCCAGCCGCTCACAGTACAGCGCCCATCCCTCGGAGTACGCCGTGTAATCCGCCACGGTCCGGAACTTGTGGACACCCTCAAGCTCGTCGGCGATCGCGAGCTGGAAGTGGTGCCCCGGCGCCGCTTCGTGCAGTGTGAGCGACACCATCAGATATGACGGGCTCATCTCCAGGTAGAACGTGTTGGCATAGAACGTGCCGGGCACCCCGGAACGGATTGAGCCCGGGTTGAAGTACGCCATCGGGCCTGTCTTGGCGGCCAGCGGCGGCATCTCCTTGATCCCGAACGTATTGCGCGGCAGCGTCTTGAACAGGCGCGGCAGCTCCGGATCGATCCGCTTGGCCAAGTCACGGTACCGCATGAGGATTTCTTCGCCGCTCCTAAAATAAAACCGCTTGTCGGTGCGGAGAAACTCGAGGAACGCGGAGATCAGTTCGTCACCCTCAAGCTGCGTCCGCTCCTCCCAGTCGGTGAGCGCGATGACTTTCAGCATGTCGGCACGGATACGGGACACTTCGTCAAGCCCGATCTGGTGAATCTCATCTGCCGTCAGGTCCGTGGTTGTGTGATACCGAAGGGCCATCTGGTACGCCGCGGGACCGTCAACGCCCTCGCTAATGCTGAGCGTCTCGCGGCAGGCGGGCAGGTACTCCTTCTCCAGAAAATCGGCGAGGCGGCGGTACGCGGGGACGAGAGCGCCGGAGATGGCGGCCCGGGCGCGGGCCGCGCCGGCGTCGGCCTCCGGCAGGCTTGTGAAGGGGGCATAGAAGGGGCTGAGCGCCGGATCTCGCTCGATAGCCGGGCTTGCCAGCGCACGCACGAGCCCCACGCTCTGCCTGAGTACCACCTTCGGGGGGACGCGCTTGGCCGCGAGGCCGGCCCGCATCTGCTCGATCGTCTGGTCAAGGAGCAAGGGAATCGCCTCGAGGCGCGCGGCGTAGTCGGCGTAGTGCTTGGGCGTGCGGAACGGGAGCATGGTCGGCAACTGCGGCAGGTCGATGTGCGGGCCGCGCAGGCTGTTGATCGGCATCTGCTCCGGGAAGTACCGGCCCTGTTCAATTGCTAGTGAGAGCTCATACCCGAGCAAATCCGCGTTCAGCCGCTCAGCGGACGTGAGCCCAGAGGGATGGATCTGCCCCAAGCGACCGAGCCGACTCTGCATCTCGGCGCGTCGCGATGCGAACGCGGCGGGGCTCAGGTCGCTCAGTTTGTCGTTGTACCGCTCGTCGCCGCGCATCGAGCCCATCTCGACCGGGTAGATTCGAACAAGGAACTCCATGTGCTCGTCCAGGAGGGCCTTGAGGGCGGTGGACGCGGCGGGTTCGGCCGCCTGCACCTCGTTACGGGGCGTCGCCGGTGGCTTTGGTGTCGGGGCGTCCGGCTGGCTGGCAGGGGCCGCGCGAGCAAACGGGGCGACGGCCGCGACGCACAGTAGGAACGGGAAGATTGATCGCATGGCGTCACGATACCGCGTCCGGGGGCGGAGGGCCGCAGTGACCGGCCGGCCCAAAGTCAGATACACTCTGGTTTGGGCGAGATGCAGGGGGGAACGGCGGCCGATTCCGGCCACTGGGGTGGAGAGCGCGAACGGCGAGCCACAGGCGGGACGGTCCTGAAACTCATGACGACCGGCTTCACCTTCACCAGCGACTTTCACCAGGAGCTCGAGGTCGAGACCTCGCGCCTGCTGCGTCGCCGATTCCTGTGGTTCAGCGGCGTGACGGGCTTTCTGAGCATGGCCCTTGTGGTGGCGCGTCTCACAGACGAGCTGATCCGAGGGAGCTTGCCGTTCCTGGACCTCGCGCAGCGCGGGCTGTTTCTTGTCGCGCCCCTCGCCACGCTCGCGGCGTTTCTCTGGGCGAAGTCGCGCCCGGTTTCAAGATCAACGCTGCTGCGAGCGAGCTTCTGGCTCATCGTGCTCCAGGGGGTCGGGCCCATGGTGCATGGCCTGATCTACCAGTACGGGATTTTCGACGCGATCACCCTCATCTGGTTCGCGCACATGATGGCCTGCGTGATGCTGCCGTGGATGCCTCGCCAGGCTCTGCGGCCGACGGTCCCGGTGCTGGGCCTCTCGGTCGTCACGACGCTCCTGTTCTTTCAGGGAACGGTGGGCGACCGGCTGCTTAACTCGGTCACCATGCTGCTCTCGCTGATAGTCGCGTTCACCCCCGGCGTGCTCATCTCCTGGTTCCGGCATACCAAGCGGCTCGAGCTCTTCCGTTCGCGATTCATCGAGACCCGTTACGGCCAGATGCGCCGCGAGCTGGCCGATGCACGCAGCATCCACCAGGGGCTCTTCCCCGCCCCGGTGAACACGGGGCCCATCCGGTTTCAGTATCACTACGAGCCAATGCTGCAGATCGGCGGCGATTACATCTACGCGCGCTTCGCGCCCGCCACAGCCGGAGAGCCCCCGCCCTTTGACGTGCTGCTCATCGATGTCACTGGCCACGGCATCGCGGCGGCGCTCACGGTGAACCGCCTGTTTGGTGAGATCGAGCGTCTGTACGCCGAGGATCCGCTGGCGAAACCCGGCGACGTGCTCAAGGCCCTCAACAGGTACGTTCACCTCACGCTCGCAACGCACTCCATCTACGCCACCGCCCTGTGCGTCCGCATTGATCCGGCGCGGAACCAGCTCGAGTTCGCCAGCGGAGGGCACCCGCCCGCGTTCGTGCGCGGCGTCGATGGCACGATCGACCAGCTCGCATCGACGTCGTTCGTGCTGGGCGTGTGCGCCGCCCCGGACTTTGATCCGGCCCCCGAGAGCCGCCACTTTGGCCCCGGCGACGTGCTGCTCGCCTACACCGACGGCGCCATCGAGGCCCGCAACGACCACGGTAAGTACCTCGGCGTGGTGGGGCTACAGCGTGTGGTCGCCAACGCCGCGGCGCACTCACCGGGCTCGTGCATGTCGGCCATCGTGGGCGCGGTCGAGGAGCACCGCCAAGGCCCGGCGCGGGACGACACCATCGTGCTCGAAGTCACGCGCCTGCTCGGATACCCGCCAACCGCCTCTGTTGGTAGCGGCCAGGTTCACGCAAACGGCGCTCCGGCCATCGGGCGAGCCGGCGGCCACGTCGCGGCCGCGGCGCCGGTCTAGGGCCGCAACAATGCGGCCATGCCCAGCGCCTCGCAGACCATCGCTTTGAAGAGCGGTTCGGTCCCCACCGCCATTCTCGGTCCCACCGGCTACACCGGCCTCGAGTTGATCGAGATCATCGCACGCCATCCCGGCATGCACGTGGCCTACCTCGCCTCGGCACGGGTGCCGGCCCCGCGCATCGATCACGAGTTCCCGCGCCTTCGGGGGCGGCTCTCCGCCGCCGCCGCCGAGTGCCGCGCCATTGATCATGACGCGATCGCCGCGGCCTGCCGGCTCGCGTTCCTCTGCCTCCCGCACGAGGCGGCCATGGAGCACACCCCCCCGCTGCTCTCGCGTGGCGTGAAGGTCGTTGATCTCTCGGCGGCGTACCGGCTGCGCGACGCGGCGGTCTACGAACGCGCCTACGGACACCCTCACACCGACCCAGCCAACCTGGAGCGCGCGGTGTACGGACTGACCGAACTGGCACGTGACCGCGTCCGCAACGCCGAGCTGGTGGCCAACCCCGGCTGTTACCCCACGGCCGCGGCGCTCGCGCTGGTCCCGCTGCTGCGCGCTCGCCTGGTGCGGACGGACTCGATCATCGTGAACGCGGCGTCCGGTGTAAGCGGCGCGGGGCGCTCGCCCAAGCAGAATCTGCACTACCCGGAAGCCAACGAGAATTTTTCCGCGTACGGCATCGGCGTCCATCGGCACCAGCCGGAGATCGCCCAGAGCCTCACCATGTGGGGGGTAGGGCCTGCCTCAACCGGTTCGGAGCGCGCGAGCCCGGCCGCGCCCGATCCGCTCTTCGTGCCGCACCTGCTCCCGCTCGAACGCGGCATCCTCGAGACGATCTACGCGGCGCCGGTGAATAGCGAGACGACGACCGAGCAACTGCGCGCTGCGCTCCGCGCTGCGTACGAGCGCGAGCCGTTCATCGTGGTGCGCGACGAGGCCCCGACCCTGCGCGATGTGCAGCGGACAAACTGTGTCCATCTCAACGCGCGGGTGGTGGGCGGGCACGCCGTGGTGGTGGCCGCCGAGGACAACCTCGTGAAGGGCGCCTCGGGCCAGGCGGTTCAGAACGCGAACCTGATGCTCGGCCTGCCGGAAACAGCGGGGCTGCTGTAAGTCAGGCGAGAATCGAGACGGAGCGAGACCCCTGCCCGAGCGGGTCAGGGACAACCCGCGACCTTGAGCGGGATCCGGTAGACCGAGGACCGGCACGTCACATACAGCGCCTTGTGATCCGCATCGCCGAAGCAGAGGTTGGCGGCGCCGCGCGGCGTCGAGAGCGTGCCGAGCTGTTCGCCGCTGGGCGCGAACACCCACACACCCCCGGCGGCGGCGCAGTACACGTTGCCGTTGACGTCAACCTTCAACCCATCCGGGCCCGCGGTGCTGGGGGGCTGGTCCGGCTGCATCGAAGGGTTCTTCACCTCGGCAAAGACCTTGCCCGAGCCCGGCTTCACGAGGCCCTTCTCGTCGATCTCAAACACCTTGATGTGGCCCACCCCGGTATCCGAGACGTATAGCAGTTTCTCGTCGGGTGAGAAGGCGATGCCATTGGGGGATGGCATGTCGGAAACGAGCAGGTCGAGCGTTCCATCGTTGTTCACTCGGAAGACGCCGGAGAAGGAGAGTTCTCGTTTCTCCATCCGGGGGCCCAGCGGCGGGCGCATCCCGTACGGCGGATCGGTGAAGTAGATCGCGCCGTCCGATTTGATGCACACATCGTTGGGGCTGTTGAGCCGTAGGCCGTTGTGCTTCTCGGCAAGCGAGGTGATCGTGCCATCCTTCTCCGTGCGAGAGAGCCGGCGATCGTGCTCGCATACGACCAGTCGGCCCTCCTTGTCGAACACGAGTCCGTTGGCGAAGCGGCTCGGGTTCCTGAACACCTCAACCGTCCCCACAGCGGGGCTTTCTCCCTCGGCGGGCGTCCACTTCTGGATAGTGTCGGCGGGGATGTCGGAGAACAGCAGATACCCCCGCGGATGGCCCTCGCTGGCCGGCACCCAAACCGGCCCTTCTGTAAACTTGAAGCCGCCGCAGAGCTCGCGCGCCGCCGTCTTAGGCGCGTACATGTCGAGGTCCATCACCGCGCCGAGCTTGTCGTCCTTAGAAGCCTGCGGCGTGGTGCTCGGCCCAATCTGGTCCGGCTGGATCCCCGTGCTGGGTTGCCCCAGCACCGCGCCCGCCAAACCCAGCGACACGGCCATGGAGCACCCACACCGCAACCTGCTGCTTGTCATACCTGCTCCTGTCGCGGGCCCTGCCCGCGGCTGTTGACTCTCAGTTGACTCTTGCGCCAAGCTCACTTGGCCTGAACCATCTCTCGCTTTCGATCAAGGAACCGCATGTGGTGCTCGGCGTGCTCCGTGTAGATCTCCACCAGTTGCCGCAGCGTAAGCCGGCCGCGCTCCTCATGCACCCCCGCCCTTTCCCACGCATCGGCCGCCAGCGTGCGCAGCATCGCGGCCGTGAGCACGCGGTTCAGTCGGAAGTGCTCGCTCGCCGTGCGCAGATCCTGATGGTCATACCCAAGCCGCCGGGCAAAGGCCGACTCGTCGTAGGCGTCGATCTTCGGGTTCTCGTGCGCGATCACCCGCTTCATGCGGTACGACCCGATCGGGTCGCTGTCCGCCAGGTGCATGACGATCTGCTGGATGCTCCACCCCCCCGGCACCGGGATTCCTAGGAGCTGCCCGGTGCTCAGACCCCTGATCCCAGCCGCAGGCAAACCGGCACTTGCCTCGTACCGGTCGATCAGCCTCGACTCTGAGAGAGATGCGTACTCGTTCACCTGCTCACTCCCTGGGTAAATCGCCCGGAGCAAGTGTACGGTCACCCTCTCAGACTGCCCCCTGCCACCGTCAACCGCGCGCAAAAACAACGAGGCACGACCGCGTCCTTCCATCAATCAGGCGGCCACACCTCGTTGTTGTGCGCGGCCCAACCGTTTGTGGCCGCAATCCCCTGTTTGCCCCCTGGTCCGAGCACGCTCCTATCTGTCACGCCCCGCCCCGCGATCCAGGTCGTCTACGGTATCCTTCACCGCCTCCTTGATCTTTCCATATCCTTTCTGGAGGCTCCCCTCGGCCCGATCCAGTTTGCCGTCTACCTTGAGCTTTCGATCGCCTGTCAAGTCTCCGACCGCCTCTTTGATATTCCCTCTGATCTGCTTCGCCCCGCCTTTTATGTTCTCGTTGCTCATACCCAAACGGTACCTCAAGAATCGCCATCGGGTCACCTCCGAACGACCACAACCAATGATCTAGACCGGGGTTACGAGCAGCCATCTGACCGATTGGGGGTACAACAGCCGGTCAGCAACAATTTTGCAGCCGTTCACTTGGCGCGCACAACCGCGCGCGTTCTGTCGGTAACCTTCTTGATGACGACACTCCCGCCCAGTTTCATCCAGAATCAACCCCAAGGGGCCCCCAGCGCCCCGGCCGGTTCTCCGCTCCCAAGGATCTCACATGCCGCACCTCGCCTCGCTTGTCGCAATCTTCCTGACCGTTTTCTGCACGCCCACGATGGCGCAGCCCGAGCAGCCGGTCGTTCACCCCGGCGCCGACACCAAGCTACCCCTCCCGTCATTCACCGTCGAGACCGTGGCGACGGGCCTTGAAGTTCCGTGGGCGATCGCCTTCCTTCCCGACAACCGCGTGCTTGTGACCGAGCGACCCGGGCGCGTTCGCCTTGTCGAGAACGGCAAGCTCGACCCGAATCCTCTCTTTACCGTCCCCGACGTCGTCAAGAGTCGCGGCGGTGAGATCGGCCTCATGGCCATCTGCCTGCACCCGGACTTTAAGGACAACAGGTACGTCTACCTCAGCTACGGGCATACAGACAAGGACGTGCGCGTGGTGCGCTACACCTTTGATCCCGCCCCCGCTCCCCTCTCGGCCGACGGCGCCCAGCCGGGCGATGGGCTCGTCGAGCCCACCGTGATCGTCAAGGGCATTCCCGCCTCCGTGAACCACGCCGGGTGCCGAATCGCCTTCGGTCCCGACAAGAAGCTCTATGTGACGACCGGCGAGATGTTCAAGCGCGAGCTTGCACAAGACATGACCTCGCTGGGCGGTAAGACCCTCCGCCTCAATGATGACGGCAGCATCCCGCACGACAACCCCTTCCTCGGCGAGGAGCACGTCACCAAGGGCGTCCGCCCCGAGATCTGGTCGTTCGGTCACCGCAATCCCCAGGGAATGGATTGGCAGCCCGGCACCAACCTGATGTTCCAGTCGGAGCACGGCCCCTCCGGCGAGCTGGGGCGCGGCGGAGACGAGGTGAACGCGGTCGAGGCCGGCAAGAACTACGGGTGGCCAATCATCCACCACGACGAGTCAAAGCCCGGTCTCGAATCACCCCTCGTGGAATGGTCGCCCGCCGTCGCCCCCGCGAGCGGCGTCTTCTACGACGGCGAGCTTTTCCCTGATATGAGGGGCAACTTCCTCGTCGGCGCCCTGGGCGGGCTGGTCCGCGCGCCGACACCCGGCATCATCCGCGTGGTGCTCGATGGGCGCAAAGTCGTGGCGTGCCAATGGCTTGCGACCGAGTACGGCCGCGTCCGCGAGGTCGTGGTCGGCCCCGACGGCGCGATCTACTTCACGACCTCCAACCGTGATGGGCGCGGACGCGTGCGAGAGGGCGACGACAAGGTCATGCGGCTGGTACCGAAAAAGAACTAGCATCGAGGGGTCGAACTTCGTTATTTTGTTGTGCCTGTTTAGCTGGTAGGGTGACGGCTGTCGCATTGAGTGGCGACGGAGGAGAGAGTCACCATGTCGCCCGTGATCACTCAATGTAGTTCGATGCGCCAACTCGCCGGCCTCGGCTTTGCTTTGACCATGCTCGCCATTGCCCCCCAGGCACCCGCAGCGGTGAGCCTCACCGACACGGTGATTGGATCAACGGTCCCAGCGCTCATTCCCTCTGATCAGTCGCTTCAGAACGGCGACTTTCTGATCGGCGCCAACCCGGCCGCGCCGTTCACCGGCGACGGCGCTGATGAGCCGACGACCTGGACGTTCGAGTTCACAGCCTTGCCGCAGTTCAACATGCTCATGTCCGAGCTCGGCGCGCCCGACGGCGCGCTCACCTCCGCGGTGCTCTCGATCACCATCACTACCTTCTTCTCGCCGGGCCCACCAGCCGACATCGTTCGCCCGATGGACCTCTTCCCCAGCATCGGCATCCCGCTCGCGCTCGGCGATCCAAACCCCCAGACAGGTACCTTCGCCTTCGATCTGCTCGACTCCTACTCGCGGTCCGACCTTGTCAACTTCCTGGCCGCCCACGGCGGCGCGTTCCCGATGATCTACGCCGACGACGCTATCGTCTCGGCGGCGAGCCTCACACTCAGCAGCGTCCCCTCGACCGGATCGTGCGTCCTGCTTGCTGCGGCCGGAATCGCCGGGCTGGCCCGCCGTCGTCGATGATGTATTTCTTTCCCGGTGCGCGGTGCATCGGTTTCTGGCCCCCGCCCAACGCTGGAAGAGAGCGAGAGCAAAACCGCCCCGGCCCACCGTGCCCCTCCTCATCGCCAACGACGAGTGGGCGCGCCGCGGCGGTTTTCTTTATGGGAACAGCGCGACTCCGTCAGGGGCGCAACTTGATCAGCGCGAGCAGACCAAGCGCCCCCGCCGCAAGAATGCCAGTTCCGAACATAGGAAACTTGGCCCGAGTAACCGGCTCGGCAGACGCCGCCTGGGCCCGCGCTTGCCATGTGGCAACCTCGTCATTTCGACCGAGCTGCGCGGCAATCTCGCCGGCACGGGCCGCGAACATGGCTTCCTTCGGATCGAGGTCGGCGGCCGTCGTCATCGCCTTCAGTGCCGGCTCAGCCTCTCCGGCGACTGCATGTGCCACCGCGAGGTCATGCCATGCCGATGCATCCCTTGACATCTTCGTCACAAGTCGCTTGAGGCCGTCGATCGCGATAGCCGTCTCACCCAGACGCGCGAGCGACAACGCGGATTCGCGGGCAATCACGCCGTCGGCCCGCGGGTGATGCTCCAGCGACAGCTCCATCGCCCGCTGGTGCTCGCGAATCGCGGTCGTCAGGTCGCCCATCGCCTCCGCCACAGCGGCTGCGTCTTTGTGGAGTGGGCCGCTCTCGTCCATCCCCGGCTCGCGCAGCGCCGATTCATACAGCGCGGCTGCATCGGCACCCCGATTGGCCGACAAGTAGAACTGAGCCAGCGAGCGCCGCACACCAAAGAGCTCGGGATGCGCTTCGACCTGCTCGGTGTAGTACGCCGCGACGTCCGTGATCGCATCCCCCGAGAGTCCGCGCACCGCGCCAAGCCCCATGACCCACTGATCTTGCGGTGTGCCTCTCTCGATCGCGTCTTCGAGGTGCGCCCGTGCCGACGGCAGATCGCCGGTCACGACGCTCAGGTACGCGAGTCGGATACTGACCGCCGGTCTGTGAAACCAGCCGAAGCCCCCCTCCCCGATCGGGCCGGCACTCCCGTAGAGCGCGATGGCCTTGAGCGCATCGGTCCGGCTCTGTTCATCTGCGATGTATCCGGGCGCGAACGCGACCTCAACGGGGACACGGACCCTGTCGTCAACCAGGCCGGCCCGCCATGTCTGGAGGCGCACCGCGCCGCTCCACATTCCCATCATCACGTAGAGCAGCGCGGACACGCCGAACACAGCGCCCGAGGGCCGGAGCCGCCCCTTGGCCTTGAGCTGCATCGCCTGCAGACGCACGCTCGGCTCCCGCACGAGCTGGATGAGTTTCCACACGCCGAACGCGCCGATCGCGCCCATCGCCATCGCCATCAGAAGCGGCACCTGGTTGAACATGCCGCGGAAGGCGACGACGAGCCCGAAGAAGACCGCGGCGATCACCAGCTCGGTCCGCAGGGGCATATCGAAGCGGCGCGCCGAGAGCGCCGATCGCTTCGCCTTGGCCTCGGGCGTCCGGGTCTTCGCGAGGATCGCGGGCCGGCCGAGGCCCACGTACAGCGCATCGTTCGGGCAGACGCTCACACAGTCGAGGCACTTCATGCACCCGGGGTCCACGACCATGCCGAAGTCGCGGACTTCCTCATGCACGCGCACGTTGCTGGTGCAGGCCGCGGTGCAGTGGCCGCACTGGTGGCAATCGTCGGTCACGCGGATGCGGACCGGCGCCAGCAGATCAGCGGGCGCAAAGATGCCGCCGTAGGGGCACCCGTAGGTGCAGAACCCCTTTGAGCCGAGGAAGTAGACAACGGCGAAGCCGCAGATGGCGAGGAAGGGGATCGCAACGAACCAGGGGGGGAACGTTGCCCAGAAGTCCTCAACGATGAACTCGGTGGACCACCCCGGCCAAGCCGCGACATCGCCCAGATACACCCGCGTTGAGTGCCACGCGGGCGCGCCCCCGAAGTACTCGATAGCGGGGCGCACGACCTCGCGCTTCACGGTCGGCCAGACGAACATGTAGAGCGCGATCGCCAGCGGCGCGAACACCAGGATGCGCGAGCGCAGCGGCTTGGGCCGCACGCCAACCTTGCCCATCATCCACGTGCAGAGGTCCTGCAGCGCCACCACGTGGCAGGCCCACCCGCAGAAGAAACGGCCCAGCAGCAGCGTGGAGAGGATCGCCATCGCGAAGAACACGGTCCCCGCGTTGATGACGCCCTTCTCGAGCGTCTGCATGGACTCGGACGGCTCGACCGGTGAGACGGCCTTGCCTCGCACCTGCCAGAAGCCGATGTGGATCGCGATGGCCACATGCACCAGGATGAGCACCGCGGCGCGCCAGCGCCCCATGCGGCTGCCGCCCTTGCTGGGGCCGTGGGGATGCTTTCCCTTGTCGGCCGGATCACTGGAGAGCACCGGCAGCGCGATCGACCGCCCCCGGTCGTGACCGTCGCAGTGCCGAGCGCTGATCTGCTGCGTCCCGCTCATCGTGTGTGGAACAGGTACGGCCCCCGCCGCGGTGTTGATCGGCCCTAAGTCGGTCGGCGTTTCGAAACGTCATTCGGGCACCGAGAGCGTCAGGGATGCTCGCCCCCATACCCCGTGCCGATGTAGTCGCGAACCATCCAGATCTCTGGGAAGAAGCGGATCGAGAGTGTCCCGGCGAGGTACTTGGCGCCCGACGAGCCGCCTGTTCCTGTCTTACCCCCGATCATGCGCTCCACCATCTTTACGTGATGGAAACGCCAGATGCTGAACCGTTCGTCGAACTCCAGGAACTGCTCGCAAAGCCGGAACTGGGGATAGTGCTCATCGGATTCCATATATACGCGGACCATCGCCTTGGCAACGCGCTCGTCGGGCTCGTGCAGCTTCGAGGTGTCGCGCTCGAGCACCTCGCGGGGCATCGTGAATCCCTTGCGATCGAGGTGTCGTAGCAGATGGTCGTACACCGTGGGGCGCGCGGCGAACTCCTCGAGGCGTCGCCGGACGGCCTCGTCGTCGCCGGCGAGGCCCATCATGCGCGGGTTCTTGGCGCCGCACAGAAACTCGAGCAGACGGAACTGGACGGACTGGAACCCGCTGGCCGGGCGGAGGTGGTCGCGGAACGCCGCGAAGTCGATGGTGGACATGGTCTCGAGCACGGGGATCTGCTCGATAAGCAGGTGCGAGATGCGGTGAAGCCGATCGAAGACGCGCCCGGCCTTGAGAGCCTCATCGCGTTCAAGGTGCCCGATGACGGCCTCGATCTCGTGGAGCGCCTGCTTGAACCAGAGCTCGTACACCTGGTGCGCGATGATGAAGAGCATCTCGTCGTGATGGACGGGATCGCTCTTTCGCTGCTGGAGCTCGAGGAGTTCAGCGACCTTGAGATAGGAGCCGTAGGTGAGCTTGCCGGGTCCGGGGATCGGGGCGGTCGTCATGGCCGATGGGAGCTGAACAGGGGACAGGGTTCAGCGGAGCGGACGGCGGAAGACCGAACCGGGTTCTCCGATAGACTTTGACAGGGTGGGATATCCAGCGCTCAGGAGAGAACAGCAGTGTCGCAGTCACCGGACATCATCGACTACACGATCATCGGCGAGGACCTCCAGGCGATCGTCATCACGCTCGACCCGGGCGAGGCCGTGATGGCCGAGGCGGGCGCGATGATGTACATGGAGGACGGCATCGAGATGGGGACGCAGCTCTCCATGAGGCAGGGCTCCGGCCTCATGGGCAAGCTCTTCGAGGCCGGGAAGCGGGCGATCGTCGGCGAATCGTTCTTCATCACGATGTTCGGTAACAACGCCGGGCAGCGGCGCGACGTCGGCTTCGCCGCGCCCTACCCCGGCAGGATCGTCCCGATCGAACTGGGGGAGCACGGCGGGGAGATCCTTTGCCAGAAGGACGCCTTTCTGTGCGCCGCGCGAGGCATCGATATCGGCATCGCCTTCACGCGCCGGCTCGGAACGGGGCTCTTCGGCGGCGAGGGGTTCATCCTGCAGAAGCTCACGGCGCCCTCCGGGCGCGGCCAGGCGTTCTGCCACGCGGGGGGCACGATCATTCAGCGCACGCTGGCGCCGCGCGAGGTGCTGCGTGTGGATACTGGCTGCCTCGTGGCATTCGAGCGCACGGTTGATTACAACATCCAGCTCGTGCCGGGCATCCGCAACAAGCTGTTCGGGGGCGAGGGCCTCTTCTTCGTGAGCCTGACCGGGCCGGGCACGGTGTGGCTGCAGACGCTGCCCTTCTCGAGACTGGCCGACCGGATCATCGCGTCGGCGCCCTCGATCGGAGGCGCGGCCAAGGGTGAGGGCTCCATCCTGGGCGGGCTGGGCCGGTTGATCGACGGCAACTGACGCGGGAAACCGCGGCGTGTTGCTCAACGGGCCAGACGCTGCGGAATCTGTGGCGCCGCCGGGGCGCGGCAAGCGCCCGACTGCTCCGCAACCCAGTTGTACAGCGTGCGGGCGGCGCGCGGGAGCATGGTCTCCGGGCTTTCAAGCCCGGGGATCCAGGCGCGGTCCCACTCAAAGACGAGCGGGCCGCTGAACTTGGCGTCCACCAGGGCGCACACCATCTCGTGGCATGGGAGCTCGCCCTCGCCGAGGGCTACGGGCAGACCCGCTCGCGTGTCCTTGATGCGCGCCAGCCAGAGGCGGTCGCCGAGCAGCTCGATCCCGTCGCGCGGCTGCTCCCCGTGTGCGAACGCTGGGGCGATGGAGTAGGCCGCACCCAGCAGCGGGCTGCCCACGGCATCGATGACCCGGAGCATCTCGGGCGCGGTGGCAAAGTCGCCCGCGTTCTCGAGCACCAGTCGCACGCCCGTGCGGTGGGCGTGGTCAACGACCATCGAGAGGCGCTTGGCGATCCGGGCGATGGTTGGCCCTCGCTTCTCGCGGGCGGGCGACTCGAACCCAAAGACGCGGATCAGCGGGCACTCGAGCCCAACGGCCATGTCCACCGCGCGCTTGCCCTCACGGACGCTTCGCTCGGTGTCGGAAATGGCCAAGCCGATGATGGGAGGGCGGATGGGTGCGTCGAAGCGCATGGACGTCGCGAGCGAGAGAATCTCCACGCCGCGAGCGCCGAAGAGCGAGCGAACTTTGTCTTCGTCGGTGAGGGCCGGATCGCAGGCGCCCACGCGCGAATCTGGACCGAAGGTGCGGAGTTCGACCGCCTCGAAGCCCCACTGTGCCGCGGCGGCGGCGACCTTGTCGAGTGTCCAGTCCAGGCAAGCGACAGTGCTGAATGCCGGCTTGATCATCGTGGCGTGTCCTTAGTCCTGCTCCCGCCGGGGAGCCCCAAGCCGGCGTGGTCTCCGACCCATAACCGCGCTGTACTGCCGAACCTCGGACAGCACAGGCTGCGCAGGCCGGGCTAACCGTAGCAGCCGTGCCGTCAGGGAATCGGATTTCAAAGCCGCGCGCAGATGTCCTGCGGGGTGGTCGATCTCTACTCGGTGAGGCCGCTGGAGAAGCCCCCGTGCGCACGCCCTTGAGTGATCCGGCCCAGAGATCAATCCGTGGACAATCGATCCTCGCCGCGATGGGAGCCGCCCTTGGGTGCCTTGCGCTTTTTGGGTGCGGCGCATCGGCTCGCGACGTTCATTATGCGTCAAGGGGGTCGGTGCTCATGCCGAGCGCCGGCGACCTATCCGGTCTGCGGCTCACGAGCTGGACAGATCAGGCCGGCGCCGAGTATCACGCCGACGCCCTTGCGTCGGTCGAGCCCGTGGACTGAGCGGCGCGGCGTTTCGCCTAGGATGGCGGTGCCGGGGCCATGGGCACGATGACCGTGAAGTCGGAGCCGCGGCCCACTTCCGAATGAACCTCGATGCGGCCGCCGTGCTCCTCGATCAGGCGGCGCGACATCGGCAGGCCGAGGCCGCTGCCGGCCGACTTGGTTGTGAAGTAGGGCGTGAAGATGCGGCCGAGAGTCTCGGGGGCGATCCCCGGACCGGTATCGATGACATGTAGGCAGACAGTGGGAGCGCCATCGGCGTCCTGACCTGGTTCACTTTTCAAGATGAGGTCTCGCTGTGCCGCGTCGGCAGGGCGCGGGACCGGAGGGCCCATGGTGGAGGGTGCCATCGCTTGGGTCGCGTTGAGGAGGAGGTTGAGAATGGCCTGTTTGTAGAGCTTGGCGTCGATGGGGGCGAGCAGGGGCTCGTGCCAGGGCTGGGTGCGGAGCCGGACGCCGTGGCGCTCGGCCTCGGGGAGGTAAAAATCCACGAGTTCGCCGACGACGTGGTTGATGTCGAGCGGCTGGGGCTCGAGGTGTACCTTGCCGGCGAACTCCAGGAAATCGGTCAGGATGTCGCGGAGCCGCTCGACCTCGCGCCGGAGCGACTTCATGCGCGAGAGCAGCCTCGTGCGCTCTTCCTGGGGGAGCGAGGAATCCTCGATCGACTCGATCAGGAGTTGGGCGTTGAGGCCGATGGTTGAAAGGGGATTCTTGATCTCGTGGGCGAGGCCGCCGGTCATCGCGCCGATCTCGGCCATGCGCTCGGCGGCGCGGGCACGGCGCTCGGCCGCCCGCACGCGCTTGAGGTGCCGGCGAGTGAGCCGCCACGCGACAGCACCGGCGATCGCAACGCCGAGAGCGAGACCCAACAGGACAGAGCCGATGATGGCTGGGGTAGGCACGGGGAGAAAGTTCGATCGCCGCCCCGAAGATCAGGTTCGCCGGGGCGAGCGAGAATAGCCGCGGCGTGGCGGGATGGTGATCTCGACCGGCTCGCGTCGCACGACACGGGTGGCCCGCCAGCCGGTGGGGGTCATCTCGGCGTCGTAGTCAACGGTGGTCTGATCCTTGAGCACCTTGAAGCCGTCGCCCTCGATTCGGCTGAAGTGGACGAAGATGTCCTGCCCCTGAGGCCCGACGATAAATCCAAACCCCTTCTTCGGATCGAACCATTTGACCGTGCCGGTTTGGCCCGTAATGGTCTCGTTCTGCGCGCCCTCGTTCATTCCTTTGCACTCCCGGTCCGCGCACCATGGATTGGGTCCAGGGCAACCATTGCCCGCGCGGCCGCTGTGGGATAAGCCGCTCGGGCTCTGTTGCCGGCGCGACCACCCCGTTGCTTACGGCTGTGCCAAAACGAAACGCACATGTCCACGTCAACCGCTCAACCATCGGCCTGACGCGCTTCACCGATCAAAACTTCGCCCACTTTACCAAGTTTGGTCAGAGGTTCCAAGTGGTGACTGCAAAGTACGAACACCTTCCCGACGGGTTGCTCGGGGGCTCTGGCACAAGTTGTGCCGCGCGCGGGAGGAATCTCGGAAGCCCGACGATGCCCTCGCGTACGCTCGGAGCCACTGTACTCGAAATGCTCGATCCACCTGCCCCGCCTCAAAGTTCCTAGACCGAGGTTATCCCCCTGCTTAGCGCCCGCGCCATTTCCAAGACTCACGGTCTTCGAACGCTCTTCCACAGGGTTTCGATGAGCATCGCTCGCGGCGATCGTCTAGGGCTGATCGGCCCGAATGGCGCTGGCAAGAGCACGCTGCTCAAGCTGCTTGCAGGTGAGGAGCAACCCGACGAGGGCATCATCGAAACTGAGGCAGGCTTACGTGCTGTGTACGTGCCCCAGCAGGATGCGTACCCGGGGGAGCTGACCTCGCGGGAGGTTGTGGTTGAGGCCGCGATCGAGGGACTGGAGACCGCGGACGGGGTTGGGGACCATCACGAGGCGGAGCTGCTCGCGGAGATGGTGATGGCGCGGGTGGGGTTTGACGACACGCACGCGGCGACGAGCGCGGGGGAACTCTCGGGCGGATGGCGCAAGCGGCTCTCGATCGCCGAGGCGCTTTGTCACGGCGGGGGCGAGCCGGACCTGTTGCTGCTGGACGAGCCGACGAATCATCTTGACCTTGAAGGGATCGAGTGGCTCGAGACATTCCTGAAACGGAGCCCCGGCGGGGGAAAGGCGACGGCGTCGGTGTTCGTGACGCACGACCGAGCGTTCCTGGAGAGCGTGGCGACGCGGATCGTGGAGCTGAGCCCAACATACCCACAGGGCGTGCTCGCGGCCGGGGGCAACTACACCGAGTTCCTGCGCCGCAAGGAGGAGTTTCTCGTGGGGCAGGCGCGCGCCGAGCAGGCGATAGCCAATCAGGTGCGGACCGACCTGGCGTGGCTGGCGCGTGGGCCGCAGGGCCGGCGCACCAAAGCGAAGGGGCGCATCGAGGCGAGCTATGACCGGATCGACGAGTTAGCGGAGCTTCGGACTCGCAATGCCTCTGCGGCGGTGGGCGGCGCGAGGGTGGAGTTCGGTGGGACAGGGCGGAAGACACGGAAGCTGCTGACGGCTAAAGGCGTGGCGAAGTCGCTTGGTGGGCGGGTGCTGTTCCGTGGGGTGAACCTCACGATCGGCGCGGGTGACTGCGTGGGGCTGCTGGGGCCCAATGGGAGCGGCAAGACGACGCTGATCCGCGTGCTGACGGGAGAGTTGGAGCCGGACGACGGGAGCGTGTCGCGCTCGGAACCGCCGCCGCGGGTGGTCGTGTTCAGTCAGCACCGGCAGGACTTTGATCCGACTACGCAACTGCGCGAGGCGCTCGGGCCGGTGGGTGACCACGTGCAGTTTCAGGGGCGTTCGATGCACATCACGGCGTGGTCACGCCGGTTCCTGTTTCGTGATGAGCAGCTTGCGCAGGAAGTAGGATCGCTGAGCGGCGGAGAGCTGGCGCGGGTTCACGTGGCGCGACTGATGCTGGCGCCGGCGGATGTGCTGGTGCTGGATGAACCGACGAACGACCTGGATATCCCGACCCTCGAGACGCTCGAGGAGTCGCTCGAAGAGTTCCCGGGGGCGATCGTGCTGGTGACGCATGATCGGGCGATGCTGCGGCGGCTGGCGATGGAAGTGATCTCGCTGGACGGCGAGGGCGGGGCAAAATCGTTTGCGAGCGTGGACCAGGCACTCGGTGAGCGGGGGGCACGCGCTGCCAAGCAGGTGGAGGCGAAAAAGAAGTCACGGGCGTCAGCAGTTCAGGGCAGGGATGGCGCCCGGGGGGCGCGGAGCACGTCACTCGTTCGAAAGAAACTGAGTTACAGCGAGCAGCGCGAGTACGACGGGATCGAGGCGCGGATCCAGGAGGCCGAGGCACGGATGGCCGCGGCGGAGGCGAGGCTGGGTGATCCAAGGGTGAGCGACGATCATGCGAAGATGGGGCTTGCGTGCCGAGAGCTGGGCGAGGCGCAGGAGGCCATCGCCAAGCTGTATTCGCGTTGGGAAGAGCTTGAGGGGAAGGCGGGATAGATCGCGGCCGGGCTGCCGTTCGCTGGAGCAGGGCTAGTTCTTAAGATCGAAACCCCCGGTTGCCGTGGCTCCCTTCTCGGACTCGATTTCGACCCACAGCCTGCTGCCGGGCGGGAGCGGATTCGGGATTTCCGCGTGGGTGTGCCAGCGATGGGGCTCGGCGGGGTTCTCGATGTCGGCCTTTGCTTTGACCGATCCTTTGCCATCCTCGGTGCCGATCCAGAACCGGACGGCGATCACTTTGGCGGTAGAACCCGCCGCGGGGGAGATTGTCACGTCGATAGGCGCATCCGTTCCGGCGACGATCTGGCCTTCATCGCGGGTGGCCGTCGCGGTGAACGACCCGATCATCTGCTCGCCGAGCGCGATGACGGTGCCGCCGCGCGCCGCGTCGTGCCCATCCGCATGTTCGTGGCCGTGGTCGTGGCCGCTGTGGTCGTCAACCTTTGTGTTGGAGCCGGCCGCCGGGGCGTCGGCTTTCTTCTCATCGCATCCGCCGAGCATGATCAGGGCGGCCGCATTCCAGGAGAGGGCCGCGATCAGCAACATTTTTCGATACATGGGGAACTCCTTTTGGAAACCGGGGTTGGAAAGACATTCGCAGGTTCACTCAACACGGGTATTCGCGGACGGGGGGCGGCCCCACGCACGCATGAAGCGGCGGAACAGCGACGATCCGGCGGTAGCTGCATCGCGCTCGCTCGCCCGAACCCCGACGCGGTGTACGAGCGCGTAGCCCGCGGGCACCACGAAGAGGTTCAGGAATGTCGATGTGAGCAGCCCGCCGAGCACGACCACAGCGAGTGGCGCCAGGAGTTCACTGCCGGGTTTTCCCGCCGCGAGTGCCAGGGGCAACAGGCCGAGGGCGGCGCACAGGGCGGTCATAAGGATCGGCACCAGCCGCTCCATCGAGCCCAGCACGATCGCTTCCGCCATCGGCTTCCGGTCGACCTCGGCGAGGTGCTTGTAATGGTTCACGAGCAAAATACCGTTGCGGACCGCGATGCCGAAAAGCGTGATGAAGCCGACGAGACTGGCGATGGAGATGACCGGCGCCTGGTATGGAGTTGACCCCAAGCCAAAAAGCGCCAGCGTGTTGCGGACGAGGCCGCCCGGCCCGCCACCGCCGACATGAAGCACCGAGTCCATAATGAAGATGGCGACGACGCCGCCGATGATGGCCAGCGGAAGGTTCACCATCACCAGCGCCGCAACCCTGAACGACCCGGTCGAGAGCTGCAGGAGCATGAGCATTACCAGGGCGATGCCTGATCCCGCGAAGAGCAACGTGCGCGCGGCGGACTGCTGCGCCTCGAACTGGCCGCTGAACACCACGATATATCCCGCGCGCTGCACAATCGGCTCGACTCGGGCTCGAACCTGCTCGACCAGGTCGCCCAGGTTGTACCCGTCGGCCACGTTGCAGGAGATCACGGCCTTGCGCTGCGCGTTCTCGCGCGCGATGATGTTGCTGGTTCGCTCGGGCCCGATGTCGGCCACCTCCGAAAGCCTGACCAGCATCCCGTCGCGCCCCTTGAGGATCAGGTCCTTGAGCTGCTCGATGCGCTGGCGGTCGTCGGGTGCAAGCCGCACCACCAGATCGAAGCGGCGGACGCCCTGATTCACTTCCGCCACCGTCTCGCCATAGAGCGCGGTCTGCACCTGCTCTGCGGCGTCCGCGGGCGTCAGCCCAGCGGCGGCTAGATCGGGATGGCGGTAACTGATCGGCAGCGACGTGATGAGCACCTCACGGTTGGCGGTGACGTCGCGGGCGCCGGGGATGCCGTTGAGCACGCCCTCGATCTCTTTGGCAAGTTGGCGGAGCGTGGGCAAATCTTCTCCGTAGACATTGATGGCAATGGCCGCGGGGGTGCCCGAGAGGATGTGCGAGAGGCGGTGCTCAATGGGCTGCCCAACCTGGACCGTCACGCCGGGCACGGCCCGAGCGATGGATGCGATCCCCTCACGCACAGCGGCGTAGTCCGCGTCGGGGTTCAGGGCGATGTCGAGCTCGCTGTTGGAGACAGGCTCCGCGTGCTCGTCGCGCTCGGCGCGGCCCGTGCGCCTGGTTACGGTGCGGACGCCCTCGAGGGCGATCAGCCGCTGCTCGATGCCCATCGCGGAGCGGTTGCTCTCCGCTAGGGATGTGCCCGGCGGGGAAGAAACGAACACCGTGAACGAGCCTTCCTTGAACTCCGGGAGGAACGATGTGCCGAAGGTGCGACCGAGCAGGCCCGCGAGGATCGTGGCGACCAGGGCCGCGCCGAGCACGATGCCTCGATTGCGCAGCGACCAACGGAGCGATGGCTCATAGCGGCGTTTGAGCCATCGAACCAGCCAACCGTCCGAGTGACCGGCCGCGTGCCGCTGGTCAGTGGCATCCCCGGCCTTGCCGACCTTCCCCCCCCGGAGCAGCGCCTTGCACATGGCGGGCGTGACCGTGAGGGCGACGACGAGCGACGCCAGGATCGAGACGATGTACGTCATGCCAAGCGGCGCGAAGAACCGGCCCTCGATGCCTTCCAGAAAGAGCAGCGGGATGAAGACGATGACGATGATGAGGGTCGCGAAGACCATCGACGGCCGGATCTCGTTGCTCGCGTCGAAGATGACCACGACCTTGCCGCGTCGATGAGCCTCGGGGATCGTCGCGTTTTCCTTGAGCCGCCGGAAGACGTTCTCCACATCGATAATGGCGTCGTCCACCAGAACGCCCACGGCCACCGCGAGCCCTCCCAGCGTCATGACGTTGAGCGTCAGACCGAGCCACTTCATCGTGAGCAGCGCGACGGCCAGCGACAGCGGCAACGCCGTCAGCGTGATGATCGTGGTCCGCACGTTGAGAAGGAACATGATGAGGATGACGGCGACGATAATGGTCGCGTCTCGGAGAACGTGCGTTACGTTCGTGACGGAGCGCTCGATGAAATGGCTCTGCCGGAAGACGTCGCGGTTGATGGCAATCCCCTTGGGAAGGCTCTTCTCGATCTGATCGAGCGACCTGTCGACGGCGTCGGTGAGGAGTAGGGTGTTGGTTCCCGGGGATTTTTGGATATTGAGCACGACGGCGGGTCGGCCCTGGTTTGCGGCGGTGCCGCGTTTGGGCGCCCCCCCCAGCGTGACCTCGGCAACCTCGCCGAGCGTGATCGGAAAGCCATCCTTGGTGGTGACGAGGGTCGAGGCGATGTCGCGGACGCTCCTGACGCGGGCCGTCTGCCGGATGGGGAGTTCCTGACGGTCCACGTCCGCCAGGTACCCGGCGCTCGCCGTGCTGTGCGCCGCGCGCGTCGCCTCGGCGACGTCGTGGATCGTGAGCCCGTAGAGCGCGAGCCGGTCCTGCTGAACGTTGACCTGGTACTCCGGCAGCTCGCCACCGATGGCCGACACCTGCGCCACCCCCGGGACAGCGAGCAGCTTGTTCCGCAGGTCGAACTCGGCGTAGGCCCGCAGTTCCAGCTCGCTCACCGACCCGTCGGGGCTCGAGACCGCAAGGAGCATGATCTCGCCGGTGATGCTCGTGATCGGCGTGATCTCCGCGTGGGCGCTCTCGGGGAGCGATCCCCTGACCGCCGCCAAGCGCTCGGTCGCCATCTGGCGCGCGCGGTA
>JACMLW010000161.1 GCA_014379385.1 Phycisphaerales bacterium | reverse complement strand
CCTTCGGAGCCTCCGCCCCGCCGTTGCTCGGCGCCACCGCCGCCTTGTCGCGCCCCGCCGCGGCACGCTCCAAATCGCCGATGATCCGCTCCACCTCCGCGTCCGGAACCGCCTCGCGCGGCTTGGGCTTGTCCGTATCGCCGCCGGGCTGAGCGGGCACCGAATCCGTCGGCGCCTGCTGCCCATTAGACTCACCGACCTTGGCCGGCTCGGTTGGCGACGGTGCCGGCGGTCTCTCGGGCTGACCTTCGGCGCGTGCAACACCACTCATCGTGAGCAGCCCCGCGATCATCCCAGCCTGCATGATTAAGCGGATCGTTGGTGACATGCGTTCCCTCGCTCCCGGCCGGTCGCCGGCGTCAGACCATCCTAACCGCGTCGGCCACCGGCCGTCTGAATGTGCCCGCGCCGGAACGCCCATCGCTCCTAAATTGCTTGACGGCGGGCCGCTACCCCCGTAGCGTGCTGACCTGAAACCCGGAATCCCCGGCCGCGTGCCAGAGTGGACAAATGGAGCGGATTGCAAATCCGCTGGGGTAACCCTTCGTCGGTTCGAATCCGACCGCGGCCTTTGATTGTGGGCGTCTGCCACACGTGCAGCTTCAGGCGGCGGGCGCGGCGCGCTCTGCTGCCTGCGCCCGCTCCAGCAGCACGTCGGTCAGTGCATCCAGGAACAGATCGGGCCTGGCCGACGACCCCGATCGCGAAAGCTCAAAGAGGTTGAGTTCGCCCGATGCCGACGACGTGAGCACCGCGCGCCACGCTCCGAGGCGCCACCCGCTGGCGAAGGTACCCTCGGGCTCGGCTGCCCACACTCGCTCGGCACGCATCTCCCGTAGCAGTTCGATTACTCGCTGGTAAGCGTTCATGGCTTACGTGCTCCTTGTTGCACCCTGAATCGGCTCGACGTGCCGGCGTTCTTGCGTCTCGTATCGACTCACTCGCGCTCGACCAGCGCGCCCGAAACACAACGTACACGTCCCCGCGTTCCCCTACCCGATCCATCCCGCACAGAGTGCATGAACCCGACAGTCGCGGCCCCATAAGCCAGGGTTTCCCTCAACCCCCGCACCCCTCAGGCAGGCCGCCGCGCCCGCTCGTACCATCCGCGGCCGCCCCTCCGAAAACCTTCACCGCACGCAGTTCCGGAGATGAAACCACGAATGGCCGATGCGCCCCTCCCATCCCGCCCCGCCTCCCCCGGTATCGCCCCCGCCACCGCCGGCGAAGCTCGTGAGGCGATGACGCGCTTCAAGACCGACTTCGCCGCCGTGCGCGAGCAGGTCGGCAAGGCGGTCGTCGGTCACGACCAGGTCGTCGAGGGCGTCCTGATCTGTCTCTTCACCGGTGGTCACGTGCTCCTCGAGGGCGTCCCCGGGCTCGGCAAGACGCTCCTCATCCGCTCGCTCTCGCACGCACTCTCCCTTTCCTTCTCTCGCATCCAGTTCACGCCCGACCTCATGCCCGCCGACATCACCGGCACCACCATTGTGCTCGAGGTCGATCAGCCCGACGGAACCCGCCGCCGTCAGTTCACCTTCCAGCGCGGCCCCATCTTCGCTCAAATGGTCCTTGCCGACGAGATCAACCGCGCTACCCCCAAAACACAGTCAGCCCTCCTCGAGGCCATGCAGGAAAGGAGCGTCACCGTCGCCGGCACCACCCACGTGCTGGAACGCCCCTTCTTCGTCATGGCCACGCAGAACCCCATCGAGCAGGAGGGCACCTACCCGCTCCCCGAAGCCCAGCTCGACCGCTTCTTCTTCAAGCTTCTGGTCGGCTACTCGGGACGCGCGGAGCTCTCGGAGATCCTCAACCGCACGACCTCCGGCGCCGAGGCCGTGATAAAGCCAGTCCTCACCGCCCAGCGCATCCTCGAATGCCAAGCGCTCGTCAAGCAGGCCGCGATTGCGCCCCATGTGCAGGACTACGCCGTCCGCCTCGTCCTCGCGACACACCCCAAGGGCGGTATGGGCGAGGTCGGCGGAGGCGCGGGAGGGGGGGCCGCAGGAGGAGGGGGCGAGTTCGCCACCCCCATGGTCAACAAGTACGTCCGCGTCGGCGCCTCACCCCGCGCGGCACAATCGATGGTGCTCGCCGCCAAGTGCAAGGCCCTCCTCGACGGCCGCCCCGCGGCCTCCATCGACGACCTGCGATCCGTCGCGCTCCCCGCGCTCCGCCACCGCATCCTCCTGAACTTCGAGGGCGAGGCCGAGGGAATCAACACCGACGCCGTCGTCCAGAACATCGTGCAGACCCTCCCCATCAAGGCCGAGCAGCCGGTCTAGCGATTCCTCGTTGCACTCCTCCCATTACGTGTTGCTCTCTCCCCCATTGCTTCCCTCTTCTCCTCTCCGCCCTCTCCCCCCATTGCCCAGTGCCCAGCCCCCAGTGCCTTCTAAGATTCATCTGTTCCTCCCGACTCGCGGAGCCCCCTCATGTCCATCCACTCCCCCTTCGGCGCAGCCCCAATCACCGGCTCCATCACGGGCCCCGGCGTCGGCCCCTCCACCGAGCGCATCGACCCCCATTCCGTCACCATCTCCGGTCTCGTCCTTGATCCCTCCTACGGCCCCGCGGCCCAGGGCTACACGCAGCCCGAATCACTCCTCCCCGCCAACCTGAGCCGTGAGCTCCCCGCCCCCGGCCAGTACCCCTTCACCCGCGGCCTCTTCCCGCAGGGCTACCGCTCGCGCCTCTGGACCATGCGCCAGTTCGCCGGCTTCGGCTCCGCCGACGACACCAACACGCGCTTCAAGTACCTCCTCAAGGCCGGCGCCGGCACCAACACCGGCCTCTCCACCGCGTTCGATCTCCCCACGCTCATGGGCCGCGACTCCGACGACACCCTCTCCCTCGGCGAGGTCGGCCGCTGCGGCGTCGCGATCGACACCATCGAGGACATGCACCGCCTCTACGCCGACATCCCCGTTGGCGAGGTCACCGTCTCGCAGACCATCAACGGG
>JACMLW010000160.1 GCA_014379385.1 Phycisphaerales bacterium | reverse complement strand
TGGGCGTGAGCGCGCCGCGCGGCCGCGTGGTGATTCGCGGCGAGGAGCGCGTCGGGCACGTGATCGATCCGCGGACCGGTGAGCCAGTGCGGCGGGCGGTGACGGCGGCGGTATGGGGAGGGGAGGCAACGCAAGGCGGCGTGGGCGCCGTCAACGAGCCGGTGACATCGGCGGCGCTCTGCGATGCCTGGTCAACGGCTGCGCTGGTGCTGGGGGCGCGGCCGGCGGGGCTGCCAGATACATTTGCGTGCTGGGTGGAGAGGGCGGGGGCCTAAGGGCGACGAACGGACCGATGCGCCCCGGGCGCATCGACATGGGAGTGCTGTGATGCAGGTTGACCGCAGGATGTTCTTGTCGCAGGCCGCGGGAATGCTGGGCGCGGCGGGCGTGTTGTCGCTGGCGAGCGAGGTGAGCGCGGGGGCGGCCCGCCCGGTAATCAGGCCCGGTGCCGAGCCGCTGCCGGTGGGGCTGATCGGGGCGGGTCGGCAGGGCCGGGCGATCATGGCGGAGGTGCAGAAGATCGACGCCGCGAAGGTGGTGGCCGTGTGCGATGTTGACCCCTCGCGCCTGGAGTCGGGGGTGAAGCGCACGCAGGGAGCGGAGGGGTTCGCGGATCACAAGGCGCTGCTCGACAAGCGCAAGGACGTGCAGGCGATCTTCATCGCGACGCCGACGCACCTGCACCGCGAGGTTGTGGCCGACTGCCTGAGCGCCGGGAAGCACGTGTACTGCGAGGCGCCGCTGGCGCACACGGTGGACGATGCGAAGGCGATTCTGGACGCGGCCCGCGCGGCGAAGTCGATCTTCCACGCGGGGCTCGAGGGGCGCAGCAACCCGATCTACCAGCTCGCGCGCAGCTTCTTCAGGTCTGACTCGGTGCGCGATCTCGTGTCGCTCTCGGCCCAGCACCACCAGAAGACCACCTGGCGTGCCGCGTCAAGCGATTCCTCGCGCGAGAAGGCGCTGAACTGGCGGCTGGACCCGGAGGTCTCGATCGGGCTCGCCGGCGAGCTCGGCACCCACCAGTTCGATGTGTTCCACTACTACCGCGGCGAGTACCCGAAGCTGGTCCGCGGCAGCGGTTCGATCCGTGTGCATAAGGATGGCCGCACGATCGCCGACACGATCCACAACGACCTCGACTTTGCCGATGGCGTGCAACTGCACTACGGGGCGACGCTCGGCAACTCGTATCAGGGGCGGCACGAGGTGTTCTGCGGGAGCAACGCCGCGATCAAGCTTGCGTGGAACGCGGGTTGGATGTTCAAGGAGGCCGATGCGCCGACGCAGGGGTGGGAGGTGTACGCGAACCGGCAGCAGTTCCACAATGACGAGGGGATCACGCTGATCGCGGATGCGACGAAACTGGCGTCGCAGGGGAAACTGAAGGAGGGCGTGGGGCTGCCGTTCCCGTCGCTGTACTACGCGATCAGCGACTTCTTCAAGAGCGTGCTGGAAGGAAAGGCCGTGGCGTCCCCGGCGGAGGAGGGGTACCGCGCCACGGTGGTGGGGATCATGGCGAACCAGGCGGTGCTGAGCGGAAACGATGTGGCGATCGAGGCGAGCGTGTTGGGCGTGTGAACCTGGTAGAGACGTTACCACAGAGCACACAGAGAACACAGAGGTGTCACAGAGAGGCCAAGAGAATGAGAGTAGGTGCGGGGTCTGGGGACAGTTCTGGCCCAGTTAGCATTTGTCGAAGTAGGGCGTTGTGTCGCGAAGCGATGTCTTCTGCCTCCAAGTATTCTTCTCTGGGAGTCCTCTGTGCTCTCTGTGACCTCTGAGATGAAATGATCGGCTCTGAAGGGTTCTCATGGACTTGCAGCGACGAACATTCCGGCTGGCGGACCTTCCCTGGGGCGCCCGCCTTGGCCTGGCATTTCTGGTGCTCACGCTCCTCGGCGGGCTCGCGGCCTCGATGCAGCACCTGGTCTTCCACCATCAGAACCGTGATGAGCAGCCGGGCGTGTCCGTTGAGGACATCCAGGGGGCGTACCACGGCGTGAAGACCACGGCGCCCCTGCGGGGGGCGCTCGAGCGGAATCATCCGCCGGCGATGAGCGAGGCCGACCGCGATGTGCTGGTCAAGTGGATCGCGAGCGACCGCATCAGCGAGGACTACGACAACCTCGACCTTGGCGACGCGGCGCCCAACGAACTCATCGCGCGCAACTGCCTTTCCTGCCACGGGCGCAGCGCGGCCGACCCCATCGCCAAGACAGTCCCGCTCGAGTTCTTCGACGACATCAAGAAGGTTGCGTTCTCGCGAGAGGTCTCGCCGGTTGATATCAAGATCCTCGCGGCGTCCACGCACACGCACGCGCTGAGCCTCGGCATGCTCACGATCGTGGTGTCGGCGCTGCTGCTGCTTACGGGGCTGCCGCGCCGGCTCAGCGGACTGGCGATCTTCATCGCGGGGTTCATGCTGCTGGCCGATCTCGCAGCGTGGTGGATCGCGCGAGATTATGCGGACGTTGTATATATCGTCATCGGCGCCGGCGCGGCGTACAACGCCACTACGGCGATCATGTTGGTCGCGGTGCTGGTCGAGTTGCTGCTGGGGGGACGGGCGAAGGGCTGACCCGCGCGCCGGGCTCGCGGCGTGCGAACGTCGTTCCTCAGCGCGGAGGTGCGCCCGCGGGAGCCGCGGCCGGCGTCTCGCGGATCATCTTGACGACGCCGTCGAGCAGGTCGTTGGGCACCGGCACCGTGAGGTTGTAGTGCGAGATGAGCCAGCGGCCGTCGTGCCGCTCGAGGACACCCGTGCCGCGGCACTCACCGTATTTCGCGTTCAGCAGCTTCTCGTCGAACCAGGCGACACGGGTGCTGTCTCCGAACATGACATAGCGAGACTGCGGGACATATGTCCAGCCTTGGCCCTTGGCAAAGTACGGGTGGGCGTACGCCTGGAACTCGGCCTTGGTCCAGCGCTCGGTGGCGTCGGTGCCGAGGAAGACCGCATTGTCCGTCATGTGGCCGAAGTAGCGGTCCTCGTCGGCGTCGGCCGCGGCGTCGTGCCAATCGTCGAGGACGCGCTTTACATGCGAGGTCGTCTGGCCGCAACCGCAGCTGAGACCGAGCGCCACACTGACAATAACGGCATTCAATCCGAGCGAGACTCGAGGGAAGTGTTGCATCGGTGCAGTCTAAACTGTGCGCGGGCTGGGCGTCTATCAGGCGCCCGCCTTCGTGGAGCACTCATGCCGGAGTCGTCGTTACCATCGCCCTGGCTTTCGCCTCCTCCGGGCTTCCTGCCCGACTGCGCCGCGCTCAGCATCGAGTTCGATCCCGGCGATGTGGAGCGACTCGGCGCGTTCCTCGCGCTCATGCTCGAGACGAACAAGACGCACAATCTCACCGCCATCACCGACCCCGCCGAGGCGTGGACCAAGCACATTCTCGATGCCATGACGCTCGTGCCGCTCATCGGGACCATGCGCGAGGAGATGCACGACACAGTCGGAGAGTCCGATACGCCGGGCGACTCGGCATCCTTTCGCATCATCGACCTGGGCTCAGGCGGCGGCGTTCCGGCCATCCCCCTCGCCATCGTCATCCCCGATACCCATTTCACGCTCGTCGAGCCGACGGGCAAGAAAGCCCAGTTCCTCCGGCACGCCATAAAAACCCTCGCCCTCTCCAACGTCACTGTCCTGAACGACAGGGCGGAGCGCCTCGGCCAAGACCATCGCGTTCATCGCGAGCGATATGACGCCGCCACCGCTCGCGCGCTGGGCCACCTCGCGATCGTCGCAGAACTGTGTGTGCCGTTGGTGCGACAGGGCGGGTTCGTGTTCGCGATCAAGGGCGGCAAGGCGGAGCAGGAACTCGCCGAGGCCGGCAGCGCTATCGGCCTGCTTGGGGCCCGGCTCAGCGAGATCGTGATGACACCCACCGGCCGCGTGGTCGTATTCGAGAAGGCGAGCAAGACGCCCCGCGCGTACCCGCGCAAGGACGGCGAGCCGAAGCGCAAGCCGTTGCTGATGCCGCTGAAGCCTCGCCCGGTAGCGCAAGCGCCGGAAAAAGGTGATCCGGGCATCGCACCGCCGCCCGAAGAGTCGTAAACTGTTCGGATGCCCGCCGCCGCTGATCTGCTCTCGTCCAACGGCCCGATTGCCACGGCCATGCGCGCCGGCGGCCTCGACTACGAATCACGCCAACAGCAACTCGCGATGGCCGAGGCCGTGTCGCGCGCGCTCGAACAGGGCTCGCAGCTCCTCGCCGAGGCCGGCACCGGCACCGGCAAGAGCTTCGCCTACCTGGTGCCGGCGATCCTGCGCGCCCTGCTGAACAACCAGCGCATTGTTGTCGCCACCAACACCATCGCGCTGCAGGAACAGCTCGTCGCGCGCGACATACCCTTGCTCCGCGCCACGCTTGATCAATGGGGCCTCGCTCCCGAACTGGTTGCCCGCTTCAAGCCCGTCCTCGTCAAAGGCCGCGGCAACTACCTCTCCATCCGGCGCATGCAGCTCGCCGGGAAGCGCGAGATATCACTTTTCCCGGACGCCGCCTCGCGTGACACGCTCAAGACCATCGAGGACTGGGCATACACCACGAGCGACGGCACGCTCTCGTCCCTCCCGCAGCTCGAACGCCCCGCCGTGTGGGACCGCGTGCAGTCCGACGCCACCAACTGCATGGGCAAGAAGTGCCCCACGTACGAACGCTGCTTCTACCAGAAGGCCCGGCGCGAGATGGAGGACGGCAATCTCCTGATCTGCAACCACGCCCTGTTTTTCGCCGACCTCGCCATTCGCGCCGGCAGCAACGGCGAGGCGGGGATGCTCCCCGAGTATCACCACGTGATCCTGGACGAGGCCCATAACGTCGAGGACGTCGCCTCCGAACACTTCGGCGTCTCGCTTACCGAGTCACGCGTCAACCACCTGCTCTCGATCCTCTTCCACCAACGCACCGGCAAGGGCTTCCTCGCCAACCTCGACCTTCGCGCCGAGGCGGATCGCTCCTATCTCGAGAGCGCCTGCGTCGGCGTGCTCAAGGCCCAGGACGGCTCGCACGCTTTCTTCGACGGTCTCATCGACCTCGCGCGCGAGCTGCGGGGTTCGGGCGGACGGGTGCCGCGTCCAGGGATGGCGCCCAACACCATCTCTGGCCCAATGCGCGAGCTCTCCACGCGACTCAAGCTTGTCAAGGAACAACTGAAGGAAGAGCAGGACAAGTACGAGTGCGCCTCGTACATCCTGCGCGCCCAGGGCATCGCCGACGATGCGGAGGCGCTCATTGAGCAGTCCTTGAGCGGGAGCGTCTACTGGATTGAGTCCAGCGACGCCGACATGGACCCGGCGGCCGGTACCGGGGGCAGTGGTGGAGGAGGGAGTGGGGGTAGTGGGGGAACTGGCCGCCGCACGCCGCGCCTGCGCATGGCCTGCTCGCCGGTTGAAGTCGCACTGCTCCTGAAGCTGCATCTCTTCAACAAGCCGCTCGGCATCATTATGACGAGCGCCACCCTCGCGACGCGCACGCTCGACTCGCGCCCCGGAGACGAGCTCCCGGAGCGCGCCGAGACCGCCTTCATGCACATTAAGTCGCGACTCGGGTGCGACGCCGCCGCGATTCTGCAACTCGACAGCCCGTTCAACTACGCGCGCCAGGCAGAGGTGATCGTCGACGCGGGCATGCCGTCCCCCAGGGGCAGCTTTGCCGGCGACGCCGAGTACATTGACGCGCTCGCCGACCGCGTGGTGCGACATGTCAACGCCACCGACGGCGGCGCGTTCGTGCTTTTCACCTCATTCGCCTCGCTCTTTGCCTGCGCCGACGCCGTGGGGCCGCGCCTCGAGAAGCTCGGGCTCCCGCTCTTGGTGCAGGGCCGCTCCGGCTCGCGATCCCACATCCTTGAGCGATTTCGTAGCGAGGAGGGCGCCGTGCTCTTCGGCGCCGCATCGTTCTGGCAGGGCGTCGACGTCCGCGGCTCGGCGCTCCGCAACGTCATCATCACCCGACTGCCGTTCGACCCGCCCGACCGCCCGCTCACCCAGGCTCGGCTCGAGCGCATCAAGGAGCGAGGGGGCAACCCATTCGCGGAGGAATCGCTGCCGCGAGCGGTGATCCGGTTCAAGCAAGGGTTCGGACGGCTCATCCGTTCGGCGACTGATACCGGGCGCGTCGTCGTGCTCGACCCCCGCCTCATGACGGCGAGGTATGGGCGGGCATTTGTCGATGCGCTCCCGCCGGGGATTGAAATGCGGGTGGAGGGCGAGGAGTTCGGATTCAACTGACGGCGGCGACACGATCAGCCCG
Organism: Phycisphaerales bacterium; assembly: GCA_014379385.1. GTDB lineage: Bacteria > Planctomycetota > Phycisphaerae > Phycisphaerales > UBA1924 > JACMLW01. The sequence goes on along the minus strand of JACMLW010000160.1, from coordinate 4,907 downwards.
CCGATACCAGCTTCCGCAGTGCGGGTGCATCGGACCTCATCCGCGCAGGCGGCGGCCCATTTTCTGGCGCTGCCCACTCCCCCGTCACTAAAACAACCTAGTAAAAAGGTAACAAACATTCCAATTCATGCCATGAGAATCTATCATCCTGCCCTGTGCTCTCTCCCCTCTTTCTTGGTACCTGGAGCCAACATGCTCGGCAAGGTCTTCAAGGCGTACGACATTCGCGGTATCTACCCGGACCCCCTGAGCGACCAGATGGGATGGCAGATCGGCTATGGATGCTCCAGGTTCTTGCTGCAAGATGCCAAGTCGGCGGGCGAAACGTCGCCCATGATGCGCAACATCATCGTGGGGCGTGACATGCGCAAGAGCTCCCCGGGACTCGCGAAAAGCCTCATCCAGGGGATGAACGATCACGGTGCCAACGTGGTGGACCTCGGCCTTGTGGATACGCCGATGATCTACTTCGCCGTCAACTATCTCGACTGCGCCGGCGGAGTTATGACGACCGCCAGCCACAACCCCCCGCAGTACAACGGCTTCAAGGTCTCCAAGCGCAAGGCCAAGCCGGTGGGCGAGACGACCGGCCTCGCCGAGGTCCGTAAGTTTGCCGCGACGGTGGACAAGCTCACGCTCGCCGCGGCGGGGGGGCGTGTCGAGACACGTGACCTATGGGATGCGTACCGCGAGCATGTGCTGTCGTTCCTGCGGCTCCCCGCGAAGAACGGGAAGAAGCCGTTACGGGTCGTGGTGGATGCGAGCAACGGGATGGCGGGCACCATGGTGCCCAGGGTGTTCGGGAAGAGGGGCGCCGGCTCGGGCGTCGAGATCGTCGAGCTGAACTTCGACAACTCCAAGGGCGAGTTCGCGCACGAGCCCAACCCGCTTGTTGAATCGAACCTGGCGCAGCTGCGCCAGAGGGTGATCGCCGAGAAGGCTGATCTTGGCATCTGCTTCGACGGCGATGCCGACCGGTGCGTCATCGTTGACGAGAAGGGCAAGACCGTAGGGTGCGATCTGCTTACCGCCGCGCTCTGCCAGCACTTCCTGAGGAAGAGCCCCGGCACGCCGGTGGTGTACGACCTGCGCTCAACCAAGGCGGTTCCGGAGGAGATTAGGAAGGCCGGCGGCGTTCCGGTGCGCTCGCGCGTCGGGCACGTTTTCATGAAGCAGGCGCTCGCCGATAAGCGGGCCGTCTTCGGCGGCGAGCTCTCCGGCCACTTCTACTTCCGCGACAACTTCAACGCCGACTCGGGCGCCATCGCCATGGCCACCGTGTTCACGGTGCTCGCCGGCAGCGGCAAGGGGATGTCCGAGCTCGTGGCCCCTATGCGCCGCTATTCACAGTCGGGCGAGATCAACTTCCAAATCGAGGACAAAGACGGTGCGCTCGCCGCTCTCAAGGACGCCTACAAGGGCGAACTGATCGACGAACTCGACGGCGTGACGATTGACTGTTTCGAGCAGCAGGGGTGGTGGTGCAACGTCCGCAAGAGCAACACCGAGCCTCTTCTGCGGCTGAATCTCGAGGCACGTGACGCCAAGACCCTCGAGAAGATGCTTGGGTTGATCTCGCCGCGTCTGGGCGTGAAGGTGGATCACTGATGGGGTAGAGAGCTCAGTTCGAGATCTGTGGAAATGGCTCTCGCTCCTTCTTCTCTCTCGGCCTACGACAACGCGGGCACACCGGCGTTGCGCCGATGCACCCGCGTCACTAAGAACGCCGAGGCCGAGCGGGCTCAATGAGCAGGCTCTCACCTTCGGGCCGCTCGGCTCTGGACAAGCGCTGCGCCCCCGACGGGTCTACTTGCGCTCGTCAATTCGGTCCTCGGTGTCCTCGATTACCTCGTCCACTTTCTCGGCGGCGTTCTCGCGTGCCTTGCTCTCCGCTTCCAGGCGCTCGCGCTCCGCTTTCTGCTGTGCCTCGAGATTCTCCTCGAGCCGTTCGTTGTGCTTCTCCGTGGATTTTTCGACCTCGGCGTTGTTGTCCTCGCAGCCGCCCAGCGGCAGGCACAATGCTGCAAGGAACGTCGCTGACGTAAGCAGTGTGAGTGTTTTCTTCATGCTTTCACGATACGTTGGCGCCGCCGGCTCGACCCTGATAATCCCGCCCCAGAAGCCTTGGTTGCACCGCGGTTCAGGTGAAGTTCTTAACCGGACGCTGCTCTTGGGTTTTCGCTGCCGCAAAAAAAAGAGATCGGGAGCCAGGGTCGCGCAAGCTCCCGATCCCACAGACGATAGTTTCAACACCCCGGTCGGGGATCGAACAGGGTGACCGTACTCAAGAACGGCCGAAGTTGCCGCCGCGGGCCGAGTCGTCGCGGCCCGGCATCCCGCGATCACACGCCTCCCCCGCCTTCGCCGACTTGTCGGACTTGGCCGAGGTCGTTACGCGGTCCCAAGAATCGCGCACCGCGTCCTTCGCGCGGTCCCAGCTCATTCCCGAGTCGCGGTTCCGGGTCTCCCAGTCGCGGCGCAGGTCGGTCTCGGCCTGGTCGAACGTGGTGCCGGCGTTAAAGCGTGCGCGGCTCTCCCAGCCGTGCTGGTAGGCCGGCTTGTACGTGTCGTAGCTCGTCCCGCTCTCGACGTAGGGCCTGCTCGAATAGCTGCTGCGCCAGTACTCGTCCTCGACGGTTGGGTTCACGGCCTCGGCCGTTCCTTTGCCAACCAAACCGCCGGCGATGGCGCCCACCGCAGCCCCAATACCAGCGCCGATCGGACCAGCGATGGCGCCGATGGCCATCCCGGCCGCCCCGCCGGCCGCGGCCCCCATGCCAGTCCCCACCGGGTGCGCGCCGGCCTCGCCTGAAATGGGGTCGCGGTTGGCATCGGGCTCGCCGCGATTGTCGGTGCGACGGTCATCAGCCCGGAAGTTATTGCTGCCCATAGTGTGATCTCCTGAGCGCCGTGCGGCGCCGATGTGTGAAAAAAAATGGTTATTGGAACCGCTATAACCTTACATGCAGGCGCTGCCAACTTGCTATAGGGCGTGAGCCGCAAACCTTCACTGGGGGATTGTGCGGGCTGTGTCGATCGAGGTGGCCCGGCTGGATCGATCACGCCCGGCGCCGGGCCAGCCGCCTTGACGGGCTTGAGCAGCATCGCGCGGCTGTCGAAGACTTAGCGTGCGCGGACACGCGGGCGGGCCCCGGCCCATTGCCCCGCTTGCCTCGCGCCGGAGTGCTCCATGGACAAGGCCAGCTTCATCGGTGTGCTGATCGCGGTCGGGTGCCTGGGATTCGTGGCATTCCACGCGTCGCACGGTCACCTGATGATGTTCTACTCGCAGGAAGGCGTGTTCACCGTCATCGGCGGGTCGATCAGCGTCGTGTTCATGTCGATGCCGATGGAGAAGCTCAAGAAGGTGCCCGGTTACCTCAAGGCCTTCATGTTCAACAAGGGCAAGAGCGCCACCGAGGTCATCAAGATCATGGGCGACCTGGGCGAGAAGGCCCGGCGCGAGGGCATCCTCTCGCTCGAGTCCGATATGGATAAACTCGGCGACCCCTTCCTCGCGGCGGGCCTGAAGATGGCGATCGACGGCGCCGCCCCCGAGACCATCGAGCAGACGCTCCGTCTCGAGGTGCTGGCGATGCAGGACCGTCACAAGTCCGGCAAGAAGTTCTTCGACCTCATCAAGCTCTACGGCCCCGGGTGGGGCCTCGTCGGCACGCTTGTCGGGCAGGTCGGGATGTTCGGAAGCCTTGGATCGGGCGATATCGACGTGCTCGGCAAGATGCTCGCCCTCGCGGTCGTCGCCACCATGTACGGCACCGTCCTCGCCAACGCGATCGCGGGCCCTATCGGCGACAAGCTCGCCATCCGGTCCGGCGAGGAGATCCTCTGCCGCGAGATGGTGATCCAGGGCGTGCTCTCGATCCAGGGCGGTGACAACCCGCGCGTCACGGTCGACAAGATGATGGCCTTTGTGCCGCAGTCGCAGCGTGCGAAGCTGAAGCTGGCGGCCTGAGGACCAGACCCCACCCATGGCCGACGAACACGACAAAGAGCACAAGGGCCATCGGGGCGGCGGCGGTCACGGGGGTGGCGGCCACGGACCCGGGGGCGGCGGCCACGCCGAGGGCGAGCACGAGGGAGCGCCCGAATGGCTCATCAGTTTCGCCGACAACGTCATGCTCATGATGGGCTTCTTCGTCATCCTCCTGGCCCTGAACATGGGCCCCAAGGGGAGCGAGCCGCACGGCGCCAACGCAGAGTTCGATACCACCGGCCAGCCCTCCGAAGCGATGCTCGACCTCGCCATCGCTATCCGCGAGGCTTTCAACAACCCCGTTGATGAGGGCTCTAACAACCCCGCCGACCAGCCGCTGCGCCAGCGTCTCATGGATCGCCGCAACGTCGGCCAGACCGAGCGCCCCGGCCCCGACGGCGACAAGCACGACCTCCAGTCCATCCGCGCCGGCGACTTTATCGCCCCCTGCGGCCTCGTCCCCTTCGACGACGAATCGTCCCTTGTCAGCACCGACGGTCGCGAGATCGCAGCCTCCGTCGCCCGCTCGCTCGCGGGCCACCGCTTCATCATCGAGGTCCGGGGCCACGTCAGTGCGTCGGAGTCATACCGGTTGCCCCACCGCGGCATGGACCTCGCCTACGCGCGCGCCATGGCTGTCGCGACCGTGCTCGAGTCCGGCGGCGTGGCGTGGGAGCGCCTGCGGATTGTGTCCAGCGGCGACAACGAGCGAGTCACCGGGCGAGCCGAGAACGACCAAGGTCATCGCTCCAACCAGCGCGTCGAGATCTTCCAGACCGAGGAGACCGTCGCGCTCGATCCGTACGCCGGCGCGGAGACCACGAAGGAGTGAGCGACGCGTCCAGGGCGCACGAACCGTCCGCGGTGGCCCGCGTGCCGCGCCCTTACCGCCCAGCGGGCGCCTGCGCAGCGA
>JACMLW010000159.1 GCA_014379385.1 Phycisphaerales bacterium | reverse complement strand
TCTCGCCCCCGGCCGCGGCGGCAACCGGGCGGGACCAGCGGATCATGCCCGCGACTCGCTCGCGGGGGAGAGCGATCTCCCCGAGCACGGGGTGGTTGATTCGCACGGTGGTCGAATCATCCGAGATGAGCGCTCCGATCAGGGTGTCGCCGCCCGTGAGAGTGACCGCAACGTGAGTGCCGGGCAAGATTGGCTCGGGCGGCTGGTCGCTTCCACGGGCGGAAGCCACCACGAACATCAACTGGAGTAGCACCGCCAACAGGCGTAATGGCCGCGTCTGGTTCATGGGGTCGCGAGTATACAACCACTGGGCAACCCATACCCGCCCGAAGCGTGCGGATGCGGGATCGGTAATCAGCCTGAATGCCGGCTGATGGTGTCTCCGCGCTCGATGCAACTCGTATCTTTTCACCGCCATGAACACCGAGCCGACCCAGCCTGAATCGCGCCACGAGGAGGAGCGCCACCAGCGGGTAAAAGCGCATCTTGAGCAGATCCTGTCGGAGATCCGACCCGTCGGATCGCTACTAGCCCAGACCGTGAATCAGCCCGAGCTTCGCGCGGGGCTGGACGGGCTTCCCGGGCCACCCGGGGACACCGAGTAGGCGCACCGGCTCGCGCTTTGCGACGCTACCCCCCGCGTCGATCCCAGAATGAAAGTTCCGATGGTGACGAAACGGGGTTGCCACCGGGTTACGATCGCGGCCTATGCCCCTGCTGGCCGCCACCAATATCACGTTCTCCATCGGGCAGGAACTCATCCTGCGCGGTGTGTCGCTCTCGGTCGAGCCCGGGCAACGGATCGGCATGGTCGGGCGCAACGGCGGCGGCAAGACCACGCTGATGAAGATTCTCGCGGGCCAGCGCAAGCCCGACACGGGCGAGCTCATCCTGCAACGAGGGGCGCGGGCGGGGTACTTGGCGCAGGATCCTGACCTGGATCTCGACGAAACTCTGCTGGGGGAGGCGCACAAGGCATTCGCCGTGCTCGAACAACTGCACCGCGACCTCGACGGCGTGTTCCATGAAATGGAAACCGCCGGGTCGGACAGCGCGGTGCTTGACCGGCTGCTAAAGCGGCAGGCGGACTTGGAGCGACTGATCGACGCCGCGGGCGGGTACGCGGTGGGCCACCGGGTGGAGGAGGTGCTCCACGGCTTGGGCTTCGAGGATTCGCAGTTCGGCCTTCAGGTTAGAAAGCTCAGCGGCGGGCAGAAGGGCCGACTGGCGCTGGCGAAGCTGCTGCTCGAAGGTCCAGACCTGGTGCTGCTCGACGAACCGACCAATCACCTTGACATCGCGGGACGCGAGTGGCTCGAGGAGTTCCTGGTGAAGGAGTTCCGGGGCGCGGTGATCATGGTGAGCCACGACCGGTACATGCTCGACCGCGTGGTGCATGAGATCGTCGAGGTCGAAGAAGGCCGGCTGATCGATTACCCCGGCAACTACTCGGCATTCCGAGAGCTCCGGGCGCAGCGCCGCCTCTCGCAGTTCCGCGCGTACGAGAACCAGCAGGTCAAGTTCCGCCAGGAAGAGGCGTACATCCGCAAGTACAAGGCCGGGCAGCGCGCCAAGCAGGCGCAGGGGCGGCTTTCGAAGCTCACCCGCGAGAAGCGCGACAGCACGCTCGAGCGGCCGATCGAGCTGGTGACGATGCGGCTCCAGCTCCCGAAAGCGACTCGGTCCGGCGATCTGGTAGCGGTTGTTCGCAGCGCGGGGAAGAGTTACGCCGCACACGTCTCGGAGCTCGAGAGCGTTGCGCAGCCGGCCGACAAACCGAGACAGAAGGTGCTCTTCACTGACTTGACGGTCACCGTTTCACGCGGCGACCGCTGGGCCATCATCGGCCCTAACGGCGCGGGCAAGACGACGCTCGTGCGAGCCCTGCTCGGTCAGCTCCCGCTGGACACGGGGTCGGCGAAACTGGGCGCGAGTCTGGTCATCGGGTATTACTCGCAGCTCGCCGACGAGGCCGACCCCGCGGCCACCGTGTGGGAGTACCTTCAGCAGGTCATCAAGCGCGAGAACCCCGGCTCGCTGCTCTCCGAGCAGTCGGCGCGCGATCTGGCCGGCGCGTTTCTGTTCACGGGGAGCGATCAGGAGAAGCCGCTCGGGGTCCTCAGCGGCGGCGAGCGCAGCCGTGCTCGACTCGCGGGGCTGCTCGCGAGTTCCAAGAACCTGCTGGTGCTGGACGAGCCGACCAATCACCTCGATATCAGTTCGGCCGAACGGCTGGAGGATGCGCTGCAGTTGCCCGACCCGGAAGATCCGGACACTGCGGGCGGCTACGAAGGAACCCTGATTCTCATCAGCCACGACCGGGCACTGATTGATGCGACGTGCGACCACCTCATCATTCTTGATGGCCACGGCAACGCCGTGGTCTTTAACGGCACCTATTCGGAGTGGCATCAGAAGCAGATCGATGACAAGGCTGCTGCGACACGGGAGGCGGCAGACACCGAGCGGCGTCGCAACGATGCGCTCAGGAAAAAAGCTCGGGAGCTGGAGCGGAGTTCCAAGCCGCAACCCGCGGCACCGTCCGCTCCTCCTCCCCGGCAGCCCATGGCGAGTGCATCGGTTGGGAAGGCCCAAACCGCCAACAAGAGACGGCCTGTTGGCAGGGGACAGCCGGCTAGCAAGGGGCAGCCCAACGAGAAAGCCAAGGGCGGCCTTTCCTGGATGCCGATGGACCGCCTCGAGGTCGAGATCGAACGTGTGGCTTCGCGCCTGGGCGCGGTCGAGGAACTGCTTGCGAAGGAGGAGGTATATCGCGACCAACAGCGGTTCGACGGCCTGCTGAAGGAGCAGTCGGCGCTGACCGTCGAGCAGCAACGATTCGAGGAAGAATGGCTGCGGCGGGCCGAGTAGGGCTTGGAGAACGGGGGAGATTGCCATACGCTTGTCGGGTGTGAAACGCCGAGGGTTTCCTGCCCGTTTGTAATCTGCCTCTTCCCCTGCCGGGCCCGGAAAATAACCAAACTCACGGCATGTGATCGGCGTCTTGAAGCCGCGGTGTCTGACTGGTCGATGAGCAATGCGATGAGCACGCCCCCGCCCTCAAACTTCTTCTGCTGCGCCGACGACCTCACAACGCTTGGCGCCGCGAGGGGGCCCTTCGCTGACCTCTCGCGACGAGCGCTAGTCGGCAGCGGGCTTGTAGCGGGACTGTTTCTGCTCACGGGATGCAGCAGGACGGCAAAGACGGTGCTCCCCGGTCCCAAGTGGCCAGACGACCATGGCCCGGTCATCATCAAACCGACGCCACAGGCACCCAACCCTGTTGCCGGCCCGGTGATGAACGTGGTGCCGCGCTCACAGTGGACGCGCTCCGGCGTGGGGCGGCCCGGCGAGATCAACCCGATGAACGGGGTGAGCCGGATCACTATCCATCACGACGCCGTGCATAGCGGGGACATCAGATCGAGCGCCGACGCGGCGCGCCGGCTGGAGTCATTCCGGCGCGACCATGTGAATAGCCGCCGCTGGGCGGATATCGGTTATCACTACATCATCGATCCGAGCGGGCGAATCTGGGAAGGGCGGAATGTCCGGTTCCAGGGCGCGCACGTGAAGGACAACAACGAGAACAACGTCGGCGTCATGCTGATGGGGAACTTCAACCAGCAGTCGCCCTCGCCTCAGCAGATCGCATCGCTCGACCGATTCGTCGGTCAGCAGATGACGCGGTACCGCGTCCCAATGTCGCGCGTGTACACGCACCAGGAGCTGGGACAATCGGCGTGCCCGGGCTCGAGCCTGCAACGATACATGTCCAAGACGCGCCGCAGCGGCGGCTCGCTCGCGATGGGCGTAGCCACCGGACGCTTCAGCTGAACCGCTAGAGGCTCACCCGCGTCGAGACCACCTACCGGGTGGTTTTTTTCTTTTTCTTCTCGCCAGGTCCCTTGGGCGTCGAGGTCGCCGACATCGTGACGGCCTGCTTCGCGTTCTGCAGAGTCGGCGCGGTGAGCCACCCCCAGAAGCACGGGTAGCCGTGCGCGACGACCGACGTCGGCGGGTGGTAGTGGAACGAAATAGGCATCACGTCGTCGAGTTCGTCGTGCGTGCCGAAGTACTTCCATGCAGAGTCGAGCGAGCGAGACTTGCTTCCCTGGGCCCGCATCCGCACAACGTCGACCGGGATCCAGATCGTCTTGTTGGCCCCCTCGTCGTAGAGCGCAAACTCCACCCACGACTTGATCTCAAGCCCGCCCCGGTTCTTCTTGAGGAACCCGGAATCTTCGCCCTTGTTCTCGCGCACGTCGTAGCCGATCACCGTGCGGGCCGGCAGCCCCGCCGCGCGGTACACGGCGCATAGAGCGTTGGTCATGTCGTGGGGCGAGCCCTTGCCGCTCGCTACGGTCTCGGAGGCCGTCTGGAGGTTAATCCCGATGAGCTGGCCCATCTTGCCGAACTCGAGCCCCTCGCCCTCGCCGGGCTGCACGTGCTCCTGCACCTTCCCCGCGAGGAACTTGGCGAGCTTGACCGGAGGGATGGCCTGAGGGTTCTTTCCATCGGTCCACGCCTTTACCAAATCCATCACCGGGCGGGCCATGTAATCGATAGGGGCCGTGACGGGCCGGTTGCGCGGCTGATCGGGCCGAAGCGTCGACTGGGCGATCGGCGACCACACGGCGGGCCATTTGATGCCGTTGGCAGCTCGCTCGTCGAACACGGTTTCCCAGCAGGTCATTGGGATCTCAACCCTCAGTCCCATCTCGTGGCCGACCTTGTCCTTCAGCGTCCATTTCGCGATCCGTGACCCGCCCTGATAATCGTCCTTGTAATCCGGAACTTCATCCGCCGGGTCTTCATTGAACGACACGCGCCCAGCAAAGTTCTCGACATCCACTGCGTGCGAGGCCGAGCCGTAAAGCACCGGGAAAACGATGGCGGCCTCCTTGAAGCGCAGGTCGGTCAGGATCGGCGCCGAATCGGCCTCGACGTGCTGATAGGGGCGCACGGTGATATCGATCTTGAGCGTCCAGTCATCCTCCCGCCCTCGCTTGAGAAGCTTGTCGAGAACCGATGAACCGGTCCCCTGCTGGTGCATGGCGCTCGGTTGCCCAGGCTGGGTCGTGGCGGGCGCGACCGGCTGCGATAGCCTGGTCGCCGGCGCGCTCGCGGGCTTTGGCTTCTTGTCGCGAGGCTGCGCGTGCGCCACCAGCGGCAGGGCGAGCCCGGCCGCCGACATGAGAACAATTTTCCGGGTTGCCGAGCGACGCGAGAGCGGCGTATCCATGAAACGAGTTCCTTGCCTCCGATGGAGGCGCCTCGCGGGCGGAGGCTGGGGCAATTGGGGAGGCGGGCGCGAGCGGTGCGGCCGGCCACCAAGAGATTCGTCCCGTTCGGTGCCGGGGTTCGCCGAGCATACCCGATGGGGCTACTTACCCCCGCTCTCACCGTCAGGAGCCGCCTTGGCCTCTCGAGCCCGCAGTTCCTCGACGCTCGGAAGATCTTTCAGGGTGGCGAGCCCGAATGTCTCAAGGAATCGCTTGGTGGTGGCGTAGAGCATCGGTCGGCCCAGTTCCTCGGCCCGGCCGGCGATGGTCACCAGCTTGCGGTCTATCAGCGTCCGCAGCACTTCACCGCACGCGACGCCGCGGATCGCTTCCAAGTGCGCCCGCGTGATCGGCTGCTTGTACGCGAGGATGGCGAGCGTCTCGAGCGCGGCCTGGGAAAGTGTGGTCTTGGCGCGGCTGGCGTGCAGGCGGGCCATCGCGTCCGCGAACACGGGGAGCGTCATCACCCGGTAGCCGCCCGCGACCTGCTCGATGCGGAAGCTCCGTCCGGTCTGGGCGTACTGCCCATTGAGATGCTCGATCGCACCTTTGATGCTCGCCGCGGCGTTCATGCCGCCGGCTTGCCCCCCACTCCCATTGCCACCGCCCCTTGGGTTGCCCCGCCCTGCCCGACCGGGCTTGGTTTCAACCTGGGCCGCGTCCCCAGGCGGCTCGATCGTGCCGGATGGTTCGGCCGGACCTGTTGCCTCATCGGCGTCATCGGCGTCCTTGGCGAGCCCCAGGATGACGGTGAGACGTGCAACTGGCAGCGGCCGGTCGGCGGCCAACAGCACGGCCTCGAGCACGGACCCGAGTTCTGAACTGGAAGGATCTGACTGCCGCGGCTGGCCGAGGAGTTCGCGAGGTTGATCTGCGACCCCCAGGCCGGGCAGTGCAGTGTCGGACGAGGAATCGGTCATGCCGCCATCCTATTCGGCCGACGGGCAAGTGGTCGTTTTTAGCTCTCCGGCCACTCGCCCTCGAACACGTCCTCGGCAGGGCCCGTCATCAAAACAGGGACTTCGGACGAACTCCACTCCACGCTCAGGTCTCCACCGGGAAGGTGAACACGGGCCGCGCGGTCCAGGAGCCCTTGCGTGATCCCCGCGACCACCACCGCGCACGCCCCGGTGCCGCACGCCAAGGTGGCGCCCGCGCCCCGTTCCCACGTTCGCATCGTCACCTCACCGCGCGAGTGGACCGCGGCCCAGTGCGCGTTGGTGCGCCGAACGAAGGCTGGATGCCGCTCGATCACGGGGCCGAGCCGCGCGAGGTCGATCGCGGCCAGGTCGTCGGCTCGCATGGCCTTCCCACCCCGCTCAAAGAACACCGCGTGCGGATTGCCCATCGAGACAAACGTGACGCGCCACACTTCACCGAGCGCTTCGAGTTGCCAGGTTCCATCATTGGGAGCGCCGCGCATGAACTTCCCGGCGTCCACGTCGCCCGCGCGCAGGTCCAGCATTGGGCGCCCCATCTCGACCGTGGCGTGCTCCACCTTGCCGGCTTTGAGATCGCACGTGATCCGAAGCACGCCGCGCCCAGTCTGAACGTTCATTGTCGGCGGAGCCCCGAGGCGATCGTGGGCGAACTTGGCCACACACCGGACTCCGTTCCCGCACATCTCCGACTCGCTTCCATCAGCGTTGAACATCCGCATGCGCACGTGGGCGCCGGCGCCCCGCTCCGGATCGTCCGAAGGCCTGCAAACCAGGATCGCCCCATCGCTCCCGATGCCGCGATGACGGTCGCTCAGACGCCGCACGAGTTCGGCGCCCCGCGCGGTGTCAAACCGCGCTTCAAGCGCAGGGTCCGTCACCGCATCGATATAGACGTAGTCGTTCCCGATCCCGTGCATCTTGACGAACTTCACCGCCGCGCTCCTGTCGGTCTGGGTTCGCTCGCTCGCAGTTGAGCCCCTCAGCCGCCAAGCATCATGATTCCCAAGACACCCAGCACGCCGATCCCCAGCGCGATCTTGATCCAGCCCACGCTCCGGTCAATCGGCAGGCGGTTCGTCGACCCGCCCACCAATCGCTGGAGCCTGGCCTGTCGATACCCGATCGAGCCGTGCCGCCACGTGAAACGGCCCTTGGGGATGTAGTTGAACCTCGCGACAGTATCCAGCGCCCCGATCATCGCGTGCGCCGCCTCGGTGGTCACCGTCGTCGCCTCCATCCGGAGATCATCCCGGCTCAGGAGCTTGGCCGCGAACGCATCCGCCTGCCACTCGAACCGCCGGCTCACCGGGCCGATCACAAGCAGGGCGCCCAGGAGCGCCCCGCACATGGCGATGATGTCGCCCGCCTGGGCCACTACTCCGTCGTACGTACGAGCGCCCTCGCCCATCCAGCGATCCCACCACGTTGGGCTCGTCAGGAACGGGAGCGGATTGCCAGCCAGCTCCCACGCTCCCAGCAGCACGAACGAACCCATCGCGACACCCACCGCAACTGCGGCGAGCATCCAGGGGATGTGCCGCAGCCGCACGTGGGCCACCTCGTGGGCCATGACAGCTTCAACCTCGCGTTCGCGCAGCGTGTCGAGCAGTGCATCGGTCAGAAGGATGTATCGAAAGTGGCGGGTAAAGCCCAGCACGGCACCGTTGGCCATCGACCCGTGCGTCCGCCACACGAGCAGGTGTCGCGCGCGAACCCCCTGCGAGCGGCAGATGTCGATGAGCCGATCCCGCAGCGGGCCACTCTCCAGCGGCACGGTGCTCCAAAGCCGGCGGATGAGAAGCGGCGCGGTCACAAACACGCAAACTAGACCGGTGAGGTGTACCCCCAGCCCAACACGGCGCGCGAGCTCCAGCTCGAGCAATCCGCGCTCCACCGCGGCGACCTGGGCGAACTCGACCGCCTCCGCCCACCCGAGCGCGACACTGACCGGCACCATCGCAAGAAGCACCTGGTGCCGCACCTGCCCCGATAGATACGACCACCTGGAGAAAACCGGATAGACCGGGCGCGAGTCATCCAGCGCCCGGATGAGGCTCGAAGCACGCAGCCGCACCTCGATCGCCGCGAACGCCCACCACCCCGAGACGATCACGAGCACCGGGGGCAGAATGGCGGCAAGCTCGTCCACGAGCACGAGGTTCCCGAGCACCGAATGCACCAGCTCGACCCATCCCAACACGAACACGCCCACAAGGTGCCAGATGATCGCAAGCAACCGACCCGCCACCAGCAACCGGTCGGCCCATATCACGTTGCGGAACTTGCCGGTGCGGTCCATCGCTCGCCCAAGCACGGTGACGCCCGCGTGAACGCTCAGCGCGATGCACAACATCCCCGCGAGGTACGCTGCCGCGACAGGCCATTTCGGAACCGCGTGCATCTCCGGCCCGCCCGCCCGAAGCAGCACAGAGCCCAGCAGCAGAATCATCCAGACTTGAACCACGCCGGCGCCGCCTCCCTGCTCTTGCTCGCTCTACCTCACATCCCTCAGGTCAATCACGGCTCCGCCGCGGATGTAGTAATCCACGTTCAGCGTCCGGTCGTCTATTGAGGTAAACACCACGCACCCTCGCCCGCTTCGGGCGGCGAACTCGATATCTCCCGGCCCCGGCCCGGCGTAGTCAACGTTCTGCGCTCGCTGCGCGTGGAAGTGATAGTGCGCGAGGGCCGTGTCGCTCGCTCGGATCATCTCCTCGGGCGCCACAAAGCGGGTGTCGCCGAGGCGCTGGACGGGTCGCGGCGAGAAACCCACCGCCTCGAACCGATCGCCGGCTGAACCGCTCGACTTCGCCGCGCGCAGCACGCCGCCGTGCTCGGTGCTCGTGTCCTGCCGGTCCTGCGCCACCTGTCTGTGCAGCTCAGCGAGCACCGCGGGCTGCCGCACCGCGTCGTCGAGAACGAGCATGACGCACAGGTCGCCCCACACCAGATCCTGTCCCCACGCGTGCAACGTCTCGGGCTTGGTGTAGTCGGCCGCGCCCTCGGAGCGATTGTGACGTTTCCGAGCCCGCACACGCCGTTCAACTTCGTTCAGCAGGTCGTCGCGCCCTCTCGACAGGGTCGCCTCGTCGGCCAGGCGCACCGCCTCGATGTGCCGCATGGACAAGCCCTCGCGTTGCTCCCCGCCCAGCGCCGCAATGCGCTGAGCACACTCCGACCACCATTCGGCGTGCTCCGGCGTACGGAGCGCCCTGGCCCACTGCAGTTCCATCGACGTGATCGGCACCATCCCAAACGCCGATGCAAAGGCCTGCAAATCCGCGAGCAAAGGATCCTCGGAGGCGTCGGAGTCCGCCGCGAGCAGGCTCGCCCTGGCGCTCCCATCGGTGTCGAGCCGGCCAAGGAGTTCCCAGGCGTCCTGCCGGACGCGCTCGCCCGCTTCGCCGTCGGCGGGCGCCGCGAACACCTCGAACACGACCTGTTCAACGTCTTTCCCCGGGTGCAGACACTCAATCGCCCGCCGCTCGGGCCGCTCCGCGTCGCTCGGAGCCGGCACCGGACGGGCGTAGCTCCGCACCAGCCCGGGCGTCACGCTTTGCCACCCCCGGTCGGCCGCGCCGCGGCACATCGTTTCGATCATCGTCCAGTCTGTCTCAGTGGGGAGGCGGAGTCGCACCAGGTTGGCGGTGTCAACCGCTCCCTCGGCGGTAAGATCGCTCATGAGTTTCTCGATCACCCGACACCGCACGTTGGTCGGCTCACCGAGGTCCCACACCATGCCCTTGAACGATTCGCGCGTTACCTCTTTGTCGGCCCGCCCCGACTCGGCGTCGGCCCAGGCCCGATCGACCGCGCGGACGCGATCTGAAACGGAGCGCTCCGATTGTCCCCCGGCGACCGTGCCACCTTGCATGTCCAGGAGTGGGTCGGATCCCGTCTCCGGTCCGGCGCATGCCGTCGCCGCAACTAGAATCAATAAGAACGCACACGCCGCGAAGGGGTATCGCATCTCAAGGAGTCTAGTCGTGAGCGAGCGAATCCCCGCTCGCGAGGGCCTATCATTTTCTGAACCCGATAGGCCGGAGACTCGCTTGGCCCGCATCCATCCTTTGCCTCATTCTTCAGCGGCATCACCGGAGCGGGGCTCACGTTCCGAGCCGCGGACAGATCGGCCGCTGATTGAGCGGATCGCGCGGGTCATTGATCTGATCCGCCCCGCCGTGCAGGCCGATGGCGGCGACGTTGAACTGGTGGGTGTTTCACTGGACAACATGGCCCTAATTCGTCTTCACGGCGCCTGCGTTGGCTGCCCCTCCTCTACCCTGACGCTCCAGATGGGAATCGAGCGGAATCTGCGTGAACACGTTCCCGAAGTTCGCGGCGTGCAGGCCGTGGACTAGCCGAGTAATACCACTGATTCGCCCCAGGCCCTCGCTTATCCCCGGCTCTCCGCCCATCCTCCCCCATCCCGCCCTTTCTGCCCCCGTTCTCGCGCAAACCCGCTCCTCACCGGTTTTTGCAGTTGGGCGCTTCCATGCATGACGGCGGGTGGTACACTCCGGATGGATAGGAGTCCACGGATGCTGGTCATCACACGCAAGGAAGGCGAAGAGGTCGTCATCGGCGACCCGCGTAACCCGATCGGGGTCGTCCGGATCGCCTCGATCAAGGGTGACCGGGTGCGCGTCGCTTTTGATTTTCCGCGCAGCATCGATGTCCATCGGCGCGAGGTCGCGGAGATGATCGTAGAGGACCAGCAGACGCCGCAATCGCCACAGGTGATCGGGGCCATCAAACCGGCGATTGCGTCGCAGGCCTGACGTCTGGTGGCCTGATGATTCGCGGCTTGCCGTTTCCGGTGCCGTATCACATCAAGACTTGAAAGAGGCCCGGGAATACCCCTGCGCCTCTTTTTTGGTCGACGAGTATTCTTGGAGCGCCCGGCGCGATTCAGGTTACTCCGCCTTGCCGGAGCTCGAGTCATACACCCAGGCCTCACCCGCTCGGCTGAACTCCATCACCTCGCCCTTGCCGAAGAACAGCTCGAGCTCCCGAGCCGCGGCCTCGGGGCTGTCGCTCCCGTGGATGAGGTTGAATGAGTTGCTCACGCCGAAGTCGCCGCGGATCGTCCCCGACTCGGCCTTGCTGCCGAAGGTGGCGCCCATCATCTTGCGGCTGATGGCGATGGAGCCAATCCCGCGCACAACCAGCACCAGCACCGGCGAGCTGGTCATGAACTTCACGAGACCGGAGTAGAAGCCCCGCTCTTTGTGGGCCTCGTAGTGGCGGGCGGCCAGGTCCGGCGAGATCTTCATCAGCTTGCAGCCGACGATCTGAAGTCCCTTGTCCTCGAACCGCGTGATGATCTTGCCCATGAGCCCGCGCTGCACCGCGTCGGGCTTCAGGATGATGAGCGTCGTCTCCATCATGTGCTTAAACTCCTCACGAAATGCCGCGGAAATCAGCCGCTGCCGACCGCCGTGGCCGGTGCCCCAACCATAGGCGCCGGCGAGCGCTGCCCCAAGAAAGACAGGGCGACCCACCGGGTCGCCCTGTCTGAATCAGTCGGTGTGCATCGCGGCTCGACTCAATCGCGAGCCAATCAGGCCCGGCGACGGCGAGCGATCACCAGCCCGCCGAGACCCAGGAGCGCCATGGCACCGGGGGCGGGAATCAGCGTGCCCTCGATCGAAATGTTGTCGATTCGGTTCGTGCCGTTCGGGCTGCTGGGATCCGAGGCCGCCGTGAGGCGGAACGTCACGAGAGCGAGATTGTTCGCATCAGCGGGGACGGAGACCGGGCCAAAGATCGACTCCGGAAGAGGCGCGCCTGCGCTCGTCCACACAACGCTTGGAATGGCGTAGTCATTCAGCAGAGTGATGAAGTTCGTGCCATCAGTTGAGTACTGAAGGTCGAACGTTCCGGGGCCTGTGCCACTGCGGTTTTGGTGCCACGCGAAGCTAAGCGTGTCGTAACCCACAGTGCTGGTGGTGAACTGGTAGAAATCGCCCGTGATCCAGTTGTTCGAGCTGAACGACTCGGTCGAGCCGTTTCCGACCGGGCTGCTCCAATCGGTGGCCGTCGCGGCGTGCATCCCGCTGGCGATCGAGGTGGCCGCGAATACACCGCCCTCGGCCGGAGCGGAAGGTGAAATCGTCGAATCATTGAGGACGAGGCTGGGGCCACTGGTCTCGAACGTCCAGTTGGCAAGGATGTCGGCCCGCGCGGCGGTGCCGGCTGCCAGCGCCAAAGCGCCGGCGAGGATGGCGATCTTCATTTCTCTCTCTCCTTGGTTCAGGAAATACACACTGACACTCGGACGAGCCCGTGAAGGCAGGCCCGCTCTCTTCGACACCTCAGGATAGGGGAAACCCTTGCGAGGTGCAATCCCGAGCCGAGGACTTGGGCATTCCTTAGCGCTTATCCAGATTCCCAACATCGCCATCAGGTTCTCATGGGCGGCGCCCTCCGACTCGGCTATTGCTTGAGACAGGAGTGCTTTCATGCCGATGTTTGGAAAGCGGACTGGGCGTACAAGGTCGGCGTTTGGGTCCCGACTTGCGATCGGTGGCGTCATCGCGGCGATCGCTTTCTTCAGTTACTGGAGGATGCGCTCGCCAAATCCACATACGGGCGAGATGCAGCACGTCGCCATGTCGACCGAGCAGGAAGTCGCCCTCGGGCTCCAGGCCCGCGAAGAGATGGCGGCCCAGTTCGGTGGGCTTCACCCCGACGCTCAAGGTCAGGAGACCGTCGATCGCGTGGGGCAGCGCCTCGTAGCCGCCAACGCGCTTGACAACCTTCCGTGGCAGTTTGAGTTCCACCTCCTGGGCGACGAGAAGACCATCAACGCCTTCGCCCTCCCGGGCGGGCAGATCTTCATCACCGCCGCCCTTTACACGCGGCTCCAGACCGAGGCGCAGCTCGCCGGCGTACTCGGCCACGAGATCGGCCACGTCGTCGAACGACACGGCTCGGAGCATCTTGCCAAGGCGCAGCTCACGCAGGGGCTCGTCGGCGCCGTTGGCGTCGGAGCCGCCGATGGCGCCAGCGGCGGGCAGATGGCCGCCGCGGCCGCCTCGATGGTCGGCAACATGATCAACCTGAAGTATGGACGCGGGGACGAGCTTGAGTCTGATTCGCGCGGCGTCGAGTACATGGCGAAGGCCGGATACGACCCGACCGCCATGATCCACGTCATGCAGGTGCTTGCAGAGGCGTCCGGGGATCGTGGGGGCCAACCGGAGTTCTTCGCGACACACCCGAACCCAGAGAATCGGCTCGACCAGATCCGCGCTGCGATCCGGAAGCTGTATCCCCAGGGCGTGCCGGAGACTCTTGAGAAGTGATGGTACGCTCAGGCCGTGACGTCGCTCTCGCCGATCCCGATCATCAGAAAGCCCTCCGGTCCGGGATTCGGGCTTCGACCATCGAGGCTGGTTTCCCGCCTCGGACAACAGGTGCGACGCGCGCTCGGAATCCGTCGGACGGTAGCTGTTGACGGGATCGCGTACCAGGAGCTCACGGCCGAGCCGCTGTGGCGGTCACTCTCACCCGGTGGCCCGGGCTACAAGGAGTACCAGGCGAGGTTCGCCGATGGAACCAGGCGCCTTATCCGCTGCACCCGCGACCGCGTGTACGCCGATGTTGCGGGACCGGTGATGCTCCCCCGCTACCGCCGACTTGAACAAATAGTCACGCCGGGCTCGCGCATTCTCGATGTGGGGTGCGGCACCGGCTACGCGAGCGCCTGGCTCGCAGAGCGTGTGGCCTCCAGCGGCGCGGTGGTCGCTATCGACCCCGACGAGGAGTCCGTCGAGTTCGCCTCCAAGCGCTACCCCGTCTCCAATCTCGCCTTCGACCTCGGGCTCGAGGAGACGCTCGCGGGCGAGACCGACGGCGTGTTTGATGGCGTCATCGCACTCGGCGGCGCGAGAGAGCGCGACCGCCTCGACCGCATCCTTCCGGAGCTCTGGCGGGTGCTCCGCCCGGACGGCTGGCTCGCGCTCTCGCTGGTGGGCGAACCCAAGGACCTCGCCATCTCCGCGCCGTCTCTCTCGCCGATGATGGGACGGCTGCAGGGCGAGCCGAGAACCCCTCCCACGGCGGTCATCAAAGGGCCGGTCCGTGTGCTCGGCGAGAACGGCGGCGGCACCATGGACGTGCTTCTCACAAAGCCAGAGAAATGATGGACTCTGGTAGCTTGCTCATTCAGAGTGCTGAAACCCCCGACTCGCCCGCGATCGTCATCATCCCCGCGCACAACGCCGCGCGGACCATTGCTCGCGCGATCGCGAGCGTGATGAATCAAGGGCTCGCGGCCCTCGTCGTTGACGACGGCTCAACAGACAATACAGCATCCCTGGCCGACGCCGCCGGCGCCCAGGTACTCACCCAACTCAACTCCGGGCCCGGCGCCGCCCGCAACCGCGGGCTCGCGGTCGCGGCCGCTCGGGGCGCACACGCACTATTCCTTGATGCCGACGACGAGCTCGCACGTTCGCCGGACGGCGCTACGTCGCTCCTGGCGCTGCTCGATGGCGCCGATTCCCCCGCCGCCGCCTTCGGCGGTCACGAACAGATCCAAGCGAACGGGCACGCGAAACACAATCTCCCGCGGGCGCAGTGGGTGTCCGCCGGGCGTCTCGCCCACCGGGCCGACGCGCTCGGGACCGACGCGGTGTTCTGCACCACCGGGCTTGCGCTCTCGCGCCGCGCCATCACCGACGGCCTGCGGTTTGATGAGCGACTGTGGTTCGGCGAGGACCGCGACCTCATCTACCGCGCGGCGGCGATTGCATCAGTCGCGGTAACCGGCCACATCATCGTGCGAAAGCACGCCGAGGCGGACCGACTGACCGCCAGCCCGCGACGCACCGCTCGCTGGCTCAGCGACGTTTGCCTGCTGGCCGAACTGCACGGCCCCGCAGGCGAGGCTGAACGTGCCGCGTTACGCGAGCAGCTCTCATGGGTGCTCAAGAATACCTGTCGCGTGTTGGCCCGGCAAGGCCAGTGCGTCGATACGGCGCTCTGGGTGCGGGCGAGCCGCGCACTGACCTTGATCGGAGGCTCCGTGTCAATCGCGACGCGAAAGTGGTGCTGGCTCGGGCGCCTGCGGAGCGCTCGTGCACGCGGCAGACCGGCTCCGAGGTAGATGCTGAGCGAAGCACCGCTCCGCTTCGTTCGTCGCTTCTGCTCTCTAGTTCAACACCGCAGTCAGCTCTCTCGCCCGCTTGAGCAGACCCGCCTCTTCCCTCCTCACAAAGACATTGTTCCGGCCCACGCGTCCCGCCATCACATACCCCGACGCCCCCACTGTTTGCCCGACCCCCTCGTCCTTCCCCTCCGACAAATCCTCGATCAGAAGCACCCGCGGCTGGTGCTTCTTGAGGTCGAACCCGTCCAGCAGATCCGGCTCCCCGCCCTCCACATCAATCACTGCGAAATCAATCGTGCCCGGCGCCAGTTCCCCCAGGAGCGCGTCCATCGTCGTCAGCGGAACCGTCACGCTCCGCTCGCGCTCGCCCCGATCCTTGAGCAAGTCCCGGTGCGGGTCGTTGGTCGAGAGATACGAGAGCATCTGATTCTCCTCTCCCCCTTCCACCAGCGAGAAACGCGTCGTCCCGCTCGAACCCCGCTTCGAGACCGCCGCGTGCACCACGCGGCTCCGCGCCCGCCGGGCCGCGCACGCCTGGAACCGCTCGGGGATTGCCTCGACCAAGAGCCCTGTCCACCCCATCGACTCGAAGGGATACGTCACCGACAGTGTGTACCCGTCGAACGCCCCGACCTCGATGTAGAAGCCCGTCAGCTTGCGGTCAAAGAGATCCCACAGAAAGACATCCTCCCCCCATTCGGCGGTGAACCTGATCGGCATAACCGCCTGCCGACCCGCCGCACGCAACTCCTCCTTCGCCTCGCCCTTGTAAACCACCGACCGCAGTCGCAATAGATCGGCCTCCACAATCTTCAGCCGTGCGATCGCCCAGCGTTGCCGCTTCCGCGTCAGCCGCCCCTCCTTAATCAGCAACGCCACCACCACCACAAGCACCCCGCAAAGAACCAGTGCAATCCGTGCAGCGACCTGATCCATCGATCCCTCCATCTGGCGACCGAGCAGCGTACGGGCGTTCTCCACCTCAACGCCTTCCCATTTCCTGCCCGCCGAACAAACCGCGGCCTCCAGCGTAGAAATCTGTTCGACCCGTCGCGCCCCATTTGGGCCCGGCTTGCGGTCGAGCAGGAGCCGCACCTATCGTGACGACAATGACAGGGAGAGATGAACTGACCAGCCGCGACCCCTCCTTCAACAACCATCCAGCCTTCGCGGGCGTCCGCGCGGCTGATCCCGTCGTAACCCGGGTCTTCGCCATTGACGCCGCACGCCTGCTCGCCGACGACAAGTGCGAGGACGTGGTGCTGCTCGACGTGCAGGGCCTCAGCCAGATCTGCGACTACATCGTCGTTGCCACCGGCACCTCGGATCGCCAGATGCGCGGCTCCGCCGACGATGTCAAAAAGCTCGCGGAGACCACCGACAACGGCGTCTTCCGTCACAGCGTTGACGAGCGCACCACGTGGTATGTCCTCGACTGCGTGCATGTGGTTGTCCACATCTTTGAGCCCAACGCCCGTGCGCATTACGACCTCGAACTGCTCTGGGGCGATGCCCCCCGCGTCGAGTGGCAGCGCCCGGGCGAGAAGAACCGTGACCTGGCCGGGCTCCACGGCGGCTGACCTCGTTCCTAAACTCCGGCCGATACGCGGCCCCGCCCCCGGCGCGCCCGGTCCCCGTACAGGAGTGCTTCTTTCGCCATGCTCCGCAAGGTCCTGCACAGCAAGATCCACATGGCCCGCGTCACCGCTGCCCTCCCTCACTACATCGGCTCGATCACCATCGACGCCGACCTCCTTGGGCAGACCGGCATGCGCGTCAACGACCAGGTCGAAATCGCCAACTGCCGCAACGGCGAGCGCTTCGAGACATACATCTTTCGCGGCGAGGCCGGCTCTCGGAAGATCGAAGTCAACGGCGCCGCCGCGCACCTCGTTGAGCGGGGCGACCGCCTGATCATCATGCACTACGCCCTGATGACCGACGATGAATATCGCCACAACACGCCGCGCGTGCTCGTGATGCGCGAGGACAACACCGTCGAGCGCACCCTTCGCTACGAGCCCAACGCTTAACTACCAACCGGACCTCACAATGCCCGCCGCCACTCCTGCACCGCTCCCCATCGATGCGGCTCAGCACGGTCGGGTGCGCGTCGAGCTCGGCGCCCGTTCCTACAACGTCGATATCGGCCCCGGGCTGCTCGGACGCCTCGGCGAAACGGTGCGCGCGGTGCTCCCAAGGGCGGCACGCGTCTTCATGATCGTTGATGAAAACGTCCCCGAGCCGCTCGTGCGCCGCGCGACCGAATCGCTAAAAGCAACGGCCGCAGGAGGGGGAGCGGGCGGTGCCGGGGGCGGCGGGGTCAAGGTCGCCGGCGCCGAGCGGATTCTCCCTTCCGAATCGGCCAAGTCGATCGCCACCTGGGAACGCTGCCTCTGCACCATGCACGAGGCTCGCCTCGAGCGGGCCGAGGCAGTCGTCGCGATCGGAGGCGGGATCGTCCTCGATATCGCCGGCTTCGCCGCCGCCTCGCACCGCCGCGGCGTCCGCTACATCGCGTGCCCCACAACGCTCCTCGCCATGGTTGACGCGTCGGTCGGCGGCAAGACCGGCCTCAACCTCGTTCGCACGGGGAAGCCGCCGATCCTCGCTAAGAACATGCTCGGCGCGTTCCACCAGCCGAGCGCCGTGCTCGCCGACATCGATTCGATCTCGAGCCTGCCCGAGCGCGAACTGCGCTCCGGGCTCGCCGAGTGCATCAAGCACGGCCTGCTCGGCGGCACGCTCGGTGAACCCGCCCTTCTTGCCGACTCATCCCCGTTGCTCGCGATCGGCCTGACTCGGCCGCGCTCGCCGCTCCCCATTGAAGACCTCACCCGCCTCATTACCCGCAACGTCGCGCTCAAGGCCCGCGTCATCGAAGGCGACGAACGCGAAGAGCGAGAGACCGGCGGGCGCGCCCTGCTCAATCTTGGTCACACATTCGCGCACGGGCTCGAGGCCGTCGAGGCCCGGCCCTCGTCTGCCCCTGACCCTCTCAAACACGGCGAGGCCGTGGCGCTCGGGTTGATCGCCGCCGTGACGTGCTCGTCCAGGCTCGGTCACTGCGACGGTGCGCTCGTCAATATGGTCCACGCCCTCATCTCGCAAGCCGGCCTCCCAACGGCCATCGCGCCCGGGCCCCGTGCCGCCGACATCCTCGCGGCTATGTACGCCGACAAGAAAGTCATCGGCGGTAAACTGAGACTCGTGTTGCTCGAATCCGCTCCGACGATCCGCGCCCGCATCGTTTCCGATGCCCCGCACGACGCGGTGCTCGCTGCTCTGGCAGCGATCGGGGCGAGCTAATGCGGCTCGATGTGCCCCATTGTCTGTGCAGGGATGAAACTCGTTACAGTCGACGCCGCCTCTATAGGGTACCTTGAATCCGCTTTTCAAGCCCGATTAGCAAATCGCCCGATAGCACTCGCCACCCGGCTCTCACGCCGCGGGTTCTTCGTGGGGACCACGAAAACTTTGATTGGGCTCTCGCGTTCTCTGCCTGTAGCTTCCCCAAGTTGAGGAGCCCGGCCTGAAGACCATCGCGATCATCAATCAGAAGGGTGGGTGTGGCAAGACCACCACCGCCATCAGCCTCGCCGGCTTCTTTGCCGCGGCGAACTGGCGCACCCTGCTGGTGGACATGGACCCACAGGGTCACTGCGCCGCCGGCCTCTCCATCCCCGAACAGCGTCTCGACCTTACCGTCGCCGACGCCATGCTCGCGTCCGACCAGCCTGAGGGCGTGGATACCACTCGCCTTCTCTGGCGGGCCAGCCGCAACCTTGACCTGATCCCCAGCACCATGCATCTCGCCGCTCTCGAAGCGGCCCGCGGCGGACTCGCCGAGAAGCCCGAACCCGAGAAGGCCCTTCGTCGCGCGCTCCACCGCATGAAGCCCAAGTACGACGTCTGCCTCATTGATTGCTCTCCCTCGATCGGGCTCCTGGCTTACAACGCCCTCGCCGCGGCCGACATGGTCCTCATCCCTGTTGAAACAGGGTTCTTCTCACTCCAGGGTGCGTCGAAGCAGGTCAGCACCATCCGTGCCCTCGGCCGTCGCCTGGGCACCGAACCCGAGCAATGGGTGCTCCCCACTATGCACGATCCCGCGAGCATGCTTGCCCAAGATCTGCTCGCCGAGCTGATCCGCCGATTCGAGTCCCGCGTCATCCCCCATGCCATCCGCTACGACCGCTCACTCCGCGAGGCGGCCTCGTTCGGCCAGCCGGTGGGCGAATACGCACCCGAGTCCTCGGGCGCGGAGGACTATCGCCGGGTGGCCGCGTGGGCGCTCGGCGAACTAGTCAAGTTGTCTGCCCCCGCCGCACGGCCGGCCGATCCGCTTAGCGATCCGCACTCCGCCGGTCGTTTCGCCGGAGAACTGTTGGTCACGCCTTCAGACGCCGAATCGCTTGTGGGAACCACCCCCTGCACCGTTGGTGCCACCGGGTCCATCGGCGCGGTTGAGGCCGATTGCGACTCCATGCTCGATTCCCTGACGCACCACGGCCCCGGTGAAGTTGGATGAGCGTCGCGGGAACGCCCAACGCGCGACCGCCCCAAGTGCCCTCGCCAACCGCCAGCCGAGCGACAGCCGACTCTACATCGACACTTGGATTCGCCCCTTCGCCGCGTTCGGACGACTTTGATTCCCTCACCCAGCTCTTTCTCGGTGAGCTCGACCTAGCGCAGCAGCCTGCGCCCGCTGCCGCCAACTCGATCCGAGTTGAGACCGGGCCGAGTGCGGGCGCGGCGTCCACCTCGCCGGCATCGGACCCGCTTGGTCCGCCGCCCATCACGCTCCTGATGCTGGGCAATCTGCCGGTGCTGGGCGCGGCGTGGGCCATGCAGCACGCTCGCTCGGCGTCCTCTGCACGATCGGCCCCTGTCGCACTCGCGCACATCCGCGACGGCATTCTGTGCCTGGACGCGGTCGGCCCCGGCTCCGAACTGATCCTGGAAACACCGGGCGATCCGCTCCGCGCCATCGCACGCCTGATCGACGCCGGCGCCGAGTGGATCCTCCGCGCTGCCGAGGGCGACGCGTGCGCGTCCGTGTCGCACGCCGTCCCTCGCTTCATACTCCTTTGCGGCGGCGATGAGTCATCGCTGGTCGCGGGCTATCGATCCCTCCGAACTGTCATCGAGTCCATCCGCGAGCGCGGCGATGAGCCGGACACCGACTCGATTCAGGCGGTGGTCCTTGGCTCGCCCGCCCCCGAAGCGCTCCGCGCACAGAATCGGCTCATCGATACAGCTCGCCGGTTTCTCGGCTTCGAGTTGCAGGCCACCTTCGGCGCGGCCAAGGTCCAGAGCTTCCGTCCACCGCAGTGTGTCTATCGCGGGCCGTGGCCCGCCGGCATGAACGAACTGCTCTCCGAGATCGCACTCGCCCGCTCCGCGCCGCGCCAGTTCCCCGTCGCCAGTATCCAGCGGCAAACACCGGTTCTATCCAGTGCGATTGAAGATGTGATTACAGACCCCTTGCCGCGCTCTCTCACCCGATGCCCCGCTCTCCTTGCGGATCACCTTCCCGACCTTCGACCGCTCACGCTCGCCTGCCCGGTCGCGCCGGCAGTCCAGTTCGCGCTCGACGCCGCCCGTTCGCTCCACATCCTGGCCTCCAGCAACTCGGCGGCTCCCGGCTCGGCGCTCGATCAGCTCATGGCCGCTTCGGCGTGGTCAGAGAGAAACCACTCGCTCGTCTCTCGCGCGGCGGGCCTGCTCGCCCGCTCCGAGCACCCGGTGCTTCACCTGTTCTCGACAACCGCTCGATCGCTTCTTCCCATGCGGGAAAGCGGGGCCCACCTACACCTCCTCGTGCGGATCGACGAGGCCACCGCCGCGCGTGGCCTCGCGTGCGTTGACCTGCACTAACGACCCGTCAACACTAATGAAAAAGGGCCCGGATCGCCGGGCCCTTTCATAGGTCGTGTCGTCTTCGCGTCGGCTCGGCGTTACGCCGATTCCTTCCGCTTTACGCGTAGGTCCGTCAATCGCCGCATGTTGAGGACATCGGCTTTGTCGATCACGTACTCGGCCCCCCGGCTTTCCATGTCCGGCAGGTCGTACATCAGAGGGAGCATGATCTCCTCGATGACGGCCCGCAGGCCGCGGGCCCCGGTCTGGCGCTTGAGCGCCCGATCCGAGATCGCGTGCAGCGCCGACGTCGTGAACGTCAGTTTCGCGTTCTCGAGGCTGAACAGGTGCTGATACTGCCGCACCAGCGCGTTCTTCGGCTCCGTCAGGATGTTCATCATCGCGTCGTGCGTCAGCGGCATCAGCGGCGCCAGGATCGGCAACCGGCCGACGAACTCCGGGATCATCCCGTATTCGATCAGGTCGTCCGGGCTGACCTGCGCGAGCACGTCCGCACGGTCCCGCGCCTCGTCGGGCTGCCGCTCGGTGTCCACCGTGAACCCGATGCGGCCCTTGCCGATCCGCCGCCGGATGATGTCCTCGAGCCCCACGAACGTGCCACCGCAGATGAACAGGATGTGCGTCGTGTCCATCTGGATGTACTGCTGCTCGGGGTGCTTGCGCCCACCCTGCGGGGGCACGTTGCTGATCGTCCCCTCGAGCATCTTCAGCAGCGATTGCTGCACGCCCTCGCCCGACACATCGCGCGTGATCGAGACGTTGTTGCTCGTCTTGCCGACCTTGTCAATCTCGTCGATATAGATGATCCCGCGCTGCGCGGCCTCCAGGTCAAAGTCCGCGTTCTGCAGCAGCTTGAGCAGCAGGTTCTCGACGTCCTCCCCGACGTAGCCGGCCTCCGTGAGCGTCGTCGCATCACCGATCGCGAACGGCACATGCAGGATCCGCGCCAGCGTCCGCGCCAGCAGCGTCTTGCCCGAGCCTGTCGGCCCCATCATCAGGATGTTCGACTTGTCCAGTTCGACGCCGGTGTCGTCCTTCTCCGCGTGCAGCAGCCGCTTGTAGTGACTATGCACCGCCACCGACAGCGCCCGCTTCGCCTGGTCCTGCCCCACCACATACTGGTCCAGGAACTCCTTGATCTGGCGCGGGGGTGGAATCTCGGTGAACAGGGAGCCGGCCGACGAGACCCGCCGCTTCTCCTGCTTGAAGATGTTCTGACACAGGTCCGTGCAGTTGGCACAGATATAGACGTTCGGCCCCTCCACCATCGGGCCAACCTCCCGGCTGGTCTTCCCGCAGAACGAGCACGTCGTTACCTTGCGGCCCTTGAAGCCGCTTCCTCCGCCCCCGCTACCACCACCGCCCGCCGGTCCCCCCCCGCCGCCCCCGGACCCCGCTGAGCCCCCCGTACCGCCCGATCCCGAGTTGCCGCTCGCGCCGTTCGTGGGATCCTGATCATCTTGCCGGTTCTTGGCCATGGAGGTCTCTCAAAGTCCGCGATAACAACGCGGAGTGGGTCAAAATATATCCAAACGCTTCCATCTATCGACGCATCAGCGTCCACTCTGGACCCAGTCGCCGACCCCGCCCTTTTGGGGGGCGGCAGCAGGGCCGTCGCCGTGTCGTAGACTCGCTCACGGGCGATAACCGCAACTGTAGGGTACAACCACCCGCCCGCGAAATGAATGCACATCATCTTCCCGACTTCTCGACCTGATTGGCGCTGAGGCGCTGCCCGCTCAATACCCCGGCGGAGACCGGCGATCACCGGCCGCGTTCCGGGGATTCGGCCTTTCCCTCGCCCGCGCCGGCTCGCTCTCCCGATCTCGCGGTCCCCTCATCCGGTTCGCCATCCGCTCGCGAGCGATCCGGAACTCATCATCAGAAAGCTCCCCCTTCGCGTGAAGTTGCCGCAGGTGCTCGAAAACCGATCCCGCCGCGGCGCTCGCGGATTCTTTGGTGAGCAGCCTCCGGCGAAGAACCAGGATCCCGATCCCCAGCGCCAGCACGCACACGATCAGCACGCCGACGATGACGAGCACTTCCGCGGCCGTCGCTTTACCGGTTGTTTGTGCAAGGCAGTACGTGCCGGTCATGACTCGCGGAGCGTATCGGCTCGCGGGCGCGATCGCCTTCACGCGAAATGCCTCGCGAGGCAATCGTCTTACGACGTAATCGAGTTCCGGATCGGCATCAGCAGGTTCGGCACCGCGCGACTGTCCAGCAGCTCCTCCCCATGTTTGCGCAGCTGCGCCAACACCTCCGGCAGCATCTTGATGTCGCTCACCGGCCCGTACTTTCGTATCGTCAGGTAGATGCTGATCGGCGTGTCGCGAAACTCCCCCGAGCGCACGTTCCGCGTGCTCGTCCGGGTCTTCACCTCAAAGTGCGCCTGCAGATCACACTGCTCGTCCAGGCACACCCCGAACAGCGGCTGGCAGTCGATCGGAACACCCTCGCTAATATCCAGCACGGATCCGAGCGGCGTCCCCGCGATAAGTGCATCGAACACGATCGCGTCGTGGTTCCCCGCCGCGAGGAGGTCAAACCCATAGAGCAGTTCCACGTAATCCAGATCGAGCGGGCTGATGTCAAGAAAGTACGGCGCCACCTCGAGTATCAGCCCGTGAAGCTGGTACGCCTCCGACAGCGACTCCGGGTTCACGCTCCCCGACCGGATGCTGGTCTTGCGCATCCCAAGCCACTGCTGCACATGATCCCGCGTCGTTGACTCCAGGGCGAGCTCGTTGTTGTACCTCTTGAACTTGTCCATCCAAGGGTGCTCGCGCCGCACCCGGTCGAACATCGCCAACACCGTGTCCCGCCGCATCGGCAGGTCCATTTTCAGGTTGATGCGCTGGTTGACGTAAAAATCGTTGCATAGCGCTTTGTAACTGTTGGCCATGCTCGTTCGGCTCCCCGTGTGTGAGGGGAAGTCTACGGTTTACCGGTGCGCTCGACGATGCGGATTCCGGGGTATAGAACTCTACCCGTAGGCACTCAGACACTTCGACCGTCTCACCGCAGCAGCCACGCGGTGATGGCGCCCGTATCCAACAGGCTCTCAACCGCCAGGTGCGCGCCCGCGTTTTTGAGCTCCGCCACCTGATACGAGCCCGTCGCCACGCCCAGCACGCGGCATTCGCTCGCCAGCGCGCACCGCACGTCGTGCGGCGTGTCCCCGATGATCGTCGTCAGCGATGCTGCGCTCCGGCCTCGCAGATCGCCGTTGCACCCCGCCTCATACCGCCGCAGCGCCAGCGGCGGCAAGTGATCGCGGCACGGCGGGTCGTGCGGCGATTCATCCCCCCACACTTGCACGCTGAACTGCCCCGGATCGATCCCCGCGGCACGCAGCTTCAGCGCCCCGGTGTCCGCGTAGTTCCCCGTCAACACCCCGAGCGTGACCCCTTTCCTGTTCCGCAGATCCGCCAGCAGTTCCTGCACACCCGGCAGCGCGAACGCCACCCCGGGTTCCGATAACCTCCGCCCCAAGTGCCGCCGATACCCCTCGCGCATCGCCCCGCTCGCCGCGACTGTTACCTCGCGCTCGTTGTCGCGCAGCAGGTCGCGCACAATCAGCGGGTCCAGCCGCCCCGCGAACTCGGTCCGGTCCACACTGAAACTCGGTCCATACAGCTCCTGCCCGGCATCGCGCATGGCGTGCATGCCGGCGCGGGTTGTGGAGATGAGCGTCGCATCAATATCAAAGAGAATGAGCATGCAGTTTCCAGAGGCCCCTCCCCAACCGCTACTTCAATGTCGGATCTCAAACCCGCCCAGCCCCGCTTCATCGATCTCCCAGCTTCCCAAGTCTGTTCGGGTTGCCTGTACGATGTTCCGCCCCATCGAAGCCGCGAGGTCCGATAAGTATCCCTCCACCTCGGCTGAGCCGCCTTCCACCTGCAGCAGCACACTCCCGTCCGCCTCATTCCGCACCCACCCACTCACCGCGTGCCGCGTGGCGATGCTCAGCGCCGTCATTCGGAAGCCCACCCCTTGCACCCGCCCCTGATACCTCATCCGCACCCGCATGATCAACCATAGCGGCGCGTGATTCCCGGATCGCGGGACCCAAGCCAGGAAGGAACGAACGCTGAGACAATCCCAATTCCATAGTCTTTTCACCGGCATTTACCTTGACCCTGTTCGGCCCGGTGCTACTTTTTCCTTCGCGGACCCGCTCGATCTGGACTTTTCCTTCCTTGGCCAGCTTGGCCAGAGCTTCATTCAGCAGATCCCAT
>JACMLW010000158.1 GCA_014379385.1 Phycisphaerales bacterium | reverse complement strand
CGGCGACGGCACCCTCAGCGGCGCCCTCGACGGCCTGGGCCGCGCCACGGGCGCGACCTTCCGCGGCGTCACCCTCGGCCTCATCCCCCTCGGGACCGGCAACGACTTCGCCCGCTCCATCGGCGTGCCCCTCGAGACCGACGCCGCCGTCAAAACCCTGCTCGCCCGCCACACCCGAGACCTCGATCTCGTCCGCCTCATCACCACCGACGAGCACGGCAACGCACATCAGCCCCGCTTCTTCATCAACGCCGCCGCGGCGGGCCTCTCCGGCGTCGTCAGCGAGCAGACCGGCGGCGACCTCAAAGAGACCTGGGGCAAGCTCGCCTACGCCATCACCGCCGCCAAGGTGCTTCCGCAGCGCGATGTGTACAGCCTCTCTATCGAACTCGACGGGCCGCAAGGCCCCGAGACTCTCGGCGTCGATGCCCTGGGCATGATGGTGGGCAATGGGCGGACCGCGGCGGGCGGAGTCCCGGTCACGCCCTGGGCCGAGCTGGACGACGGCCTCCTCGAGGTCTTGGTGGCGCCACGCATGGCGATGGCGGACCTCGCGCTGGTCATGGCCAGCGTGCTGGCATCGACCCACCGTGACCACGAGAGCCTCATCACCCGCCGGGCGCACTCGCTCCGTGTCACCAGCGATCCGCCCATGCCCATCAGCGCCGATGGAGAACTCATGGGCGTCACCCCCGCGACGTTTGAAGTCATCCCCCGCGCGCTCACGGTCATCGTGGGAACCGAGATGCCGCCCGCGCCGTAGGCGGCGCACTTCCATTCGCCCGCCGCACCCCACCCCGCCACCGCGACTTTATTAGACTACGCCACCCGCCCCGGCGCTCTTCCCTGCACGCCAGCGGCCGAGGCCACTATGCACCCCATGAGCGATCCCGCGCCCGGTGTCCCCCACCCATCCCCCATCGGTGAGTCGAAGCGCCTCATCACCATGGACGCCGTTCGCGGCCTGGCGCTCCTCGGCATCCTCGCCATGAACATCCGCGCCTTCGCGGGGCCGTTCGCCACCTACATGAACCCCACGCTCCTCTGGTCCTACCAGGGCGCCGACAAGTGGGCCTACCGCTTCACCCACGTTCTCTTCGACACCAAAATGATGTCGATCTTTGCCATGCTCTTTGGCGCCGGCGTCGTCGTCTGGTCCGCCAAGCGCAGCCAGGCCGATCGCCCCACGCTCTGGCTCTGGATGCGCCGCATGTTCTGGCTACTGATCATCGGCATGGTCCACGCCTACCTCATCTGGGACGGCGACATCCTCGTCCCCTACGCCCTCTGCGGGCTCCTCTTCCTCTGGTGGGCCCGCCGCCTGCCGCCGTGGGCGCTCCTCGCCATCGGCCTGGTCATGGTCTGTATTGGAGGCTTCTTCTGGGCCGGGTACGGGCTCTCCTTCGAGAAGATGACCCCGGAACAGCAGGTCAAGACCCTCGCCCAGATGCAGCCCGGACCCGAAGAGCTCCGCGAGGAAATCGCCCCCCACCTCGGCCCCTACATCGAGCTTGTGAAGCACCGCGCCCCCAACGTCGCGGCCATGCAGACCAAGTTCTTCCTCATGTTCTTCCTCTGGCGTTCCGGCGGAATGATGCTCGTTGGCGCCGCCCTCATGAAGCTCGGCTTCCTGAGCGGGCGGCTCAAGACCGGCGCCTACGCGGCCATCGCTCTGGGCGGCTACGCCCTCGGCCTCCCCGCCATCATCTATGGCCTCGCCGAGCTCGAACGAGCCTCGTTCAACTTCCCGCAGCGGACCATGCTGGACCTCTACAACTACTTCGGCTCCGTGCTTGTCGCGATCGCCCACGCCGCGCTGGTGGTCCTTCTCATCAAAGTGGGCGTGCTGGGGTTGCTCGGTCGAGCCCTCGCCGCGGTCGGCCAGATGGCGTTCACCAACTACCTCGTCCAGAGCATCCTGCTGACCACCATCTTCTACGGCTACGGCCTGGGCCTCTACACCCGGCATGCCTACTCCGAACAACTCCTGTTCGTGCTCGGTGTTTGGGTGCTCCAACTCATCATCAGCCCCCTCTGGCTCAGCCGTTTCCACTTCGGGCCATTCGAGTGGCTCTGGCGAACCCTCACCTATATGACGCCCCAGCCCATGCGCCGCGCCGTGCCCCGACCGGCCTTTGGCCGGCCAACCGGCGTAGGAGAGGGTGGCGCACCCTGACAACCTCCGGGCCTAGTCTTTTCCGGTGAACCACACCCCCACCACACCGCCGGCGCGCAGGTCCCCGAAGCCCAAGGGACTCTTTGGTTCCTTCATGCGCTCCCTCGGCGAGGTCTGCGGCGCCATCGTCCGTCCTATTGATGCCCCGTCAGCAAAAACGCCGAACTCACACGCAGCCGCCGGCGATCCAGCTTCCAACGCCACGCGCCGCAGCCACAAGGTTGAAGAAGTCCGCCAGACCGAGCACGGGCCCCTCCTGCTTCGCCGAACCATCATCGAGGAAGTCGAGTTCCTTCCGGGAACCCCACCCGCGAACACCCCATCCGATCGCCAGAAGGGCGAGCACCCATGACGAGCGCGCTCAATCACGACCGTACCACACAAACTCACCGCGCCGCCATCCGTCGCAGCCCCGTTCGCAGCCGCGCCCTCCGGTGTAGGCCGCTTCGCCGCGCCCTGAGCGCCACCCTGGCCCTCGCCGCCACAGTGGGCGCAGTGGCGATGGTGGCAGGCGCGGGCGGCTGCTCACGCCCGGCCGGCCCGACCATTGGGTTTATCAATGACACCGACACGCTCATCCGGGCGAACTTCTGGACCGGCGAGCGCGACCGCGCCCGCAAGGGCGGCGCCAATATGCACAACGTCGAGGAGTTCCAGGTGCGCGCGAGGTCGCGCCAGCAGGCCTCGCTCGAGCCCCTGCTCATGGAATACAGCTCCGCCGCCGACTCCGTCGTCCGTCTCCAGGTCGAGCCCGTCAGCACCAGCTTCAAGGGCGCTCCGGAGTACTGGTACGAGCTCTCGGCCCCCTCGCCGTTCATCGTCCGCGTCACCAAAGCCCCCACCGGCGAACTCAAGTTCTCCCGCGAGGGCCGCGGCGGGCTTACCCCCGTCCCCCCCGAGTTCTGGGAACGCTGACCGCAATCGGGCCGCGGCTCGTCCCGGCTTCAATCGAATGGCCGGAAGCGGCCTCGTCGTGGATTGTTCAGCCCGATCACCGATTCCGGTTGCCGCCGCGATTCTCGTCGCGGCCATCGTCACGATTCCCGCGCCGATCGTCGTCGCGCCCACCACCCCGGTTGATACCGCTGCCCTCATCGTCCGTGCGCCCGGCGAACTGGCCCTGTTCATCTCGCGTCTGCAGGCGGGCCGAGCGCTCACCGCCGCGCACCCGGTCATCATGCGACAGGTTCGAGGCGTTGCCGCGATTGACGCCGCCCTGTCCGATGTTCCCCTGCCCCACGCCACCTGGTCCGGCGCCCCCCTGCCCGGGCCCGTGCTGCACAGCGCTCCCCTGCCCACCACCGCTTGAACCCCCCCGCCCACCCCCGCTTTTTCCACGATTGCCACCGGCGCTCCCGCCCGCATGATCGCCGCTCGCGCGGCTTGGGCCCCCGCGATTCGCTCCGCCTTTGTTCCCGTTGTTTCCCCTGCCTGCCATGACTCGCTCCTTCAATGAGGCCGCCAAGTCACCAGACGCCAGCACGCGCCGGCGCGGACCCGCCCGATGGACCTCGGTTCTCTCCGCCGACAAAGAAACCCGCGACACCCGGATTTCCCGGACGCCGCGGGCAAGAACGTATTTCACTCAGCGATTGCCGCCACCACCCGAGGTGCCGCGGCCGCCTTGGCCGCCCTGATTCCCGCCGCGACCAGCGCCGCCACGGTCACCCTTGTCAGCGCCACCCTTGTCAGCACCACCCTCTTCGTCGTCGGTGCGACCGGCGAAGTTGCCCTGCTCGTCACGATCCTGCAGGTTGGCCGACTTGTCGCCGCTCTTGGCGCGGTCCTCGCCCGACAGGTTGCCCTTGTTGGCTTGATGCCCAGCGCCCATCCCGCCCTGACCAGCCTGACCAGCCTGACCAGCCTGACCAGCCTGACCAGCCTGACCAGCCTGACCAGCCTGACCGGGGCGGTTGCGATCGGCATCGCTCCCTCGATTGCCACCGGCCCCGCCCTGATTACCCTGATTTCCCTTGTTCTCTGGCATAGTCCATGCTCCTTGAAATAGGAAAGAAAAAACCCGGTAGCCCCGGCTCACAAGCCGCGGCGTCAATCCACGCTCTCAGTTACAGATTCGTGTCCCTGCCCATGCCGCGTCCGGCGTCGTTGCCGTCCTCTCGCGCGTTCGCGTTGCGCCCGCTCAAGCGGTCGGTCTCCGAATCGCTCATCGGTTCATCCTGATTCGCGCCCTCTTGCCCGCGCCCCGGAATGCCGCTCACCGACTCCTGCTGGTGCTGTTGGGTGCCGCCCTGCCCTTGACGAGACTGCGGCGCCGACCCCGGCCAGTCTTCAGGCTGTTCCCCCTCGCGCTGGGCATCCGTATTCTTCTGATGACCCGGCGCAGGAACGCCCTCGTTCTGCTTGCCCGGCTGACCCGGATTCGTCCCCTTGTCGCGCTCCCATTGGTTCTGTGGCATCTATGCCCCTCTGGTGTAAGTGGTGCGACCCAGCGTGTTAGCCTAAATCACCACCGAAGAATGTCAGTAGGAAGAAAGGCGGCATGACGTGCCACCGGCTTCGGGTATACCTAAGAAAAATGCAGCACACGCGGGCGCGCCAGTTGTCGAATCGCACCCCTCAAACGCCACGTTCACGCTGCTCTACGACGGCCACTGCGCCTTCTGCGAGACCTCCTCGCGCCGCCTCATCGCGCCCTTCCCCCCGGCGCTCGTACGGCGACTCAGCTTCCGCGACCCCGCCGTGCTCTCGCAGTTCCCACAGGTCACCGCCGAGCAGTGCGAGCACGCCATGCAGCTCATCGCGCGCGGGGGGGAGAAGGAGGGGGAGGG
>JACMLW010000157.1 GCA_014379385.1 Phycisphaerales bacterium | reverse complement strand
CAGGGCGAGCGCGGTCGCGGGTGCGATGAGGGAGCGCAGGGCGCGGCGTCGATCAAGGAATCGGGGCATCGAGTGAGCTCGTGGAAAGATGGCTTGAGGGGGCTGAAACTACAAGCAAGAACCGGCTCCAGGCGCAGCGCGCGCCGGGCTCCTGCTACAGTGTAGCGAATGGGGGCGCGGCGGATGCGATCGGCATCAATCATCGAGAGAAACACTATGTGGAGCGTTTTCGAGCGGGCTGTTGGAGCGGGTGGAAAGCGGCAACCTGTCGGTCGCGTGGCGGCGCTGGTGATCGGGGCCGCCGGGGCCCTGGCCTCGGTGTGCGGGGCCCAGCCGGACGAGGATCTTGGCCGGTTTTTCGGCTTTGACGAGATGCGGATCATTCCGGTCGATGAGGGGTGCGGGCCGACGATCAGCGGGGACTTCAACGCCGATGGGCGTCCGGACCTTGCGGTGGTGAACAACCGCAAGAGTCGGATCGAAGTTCACTACCTCCGGGCGAGCGAGAGGACCGAGTCGGACCGGGCGAAGCGCGCGAAGGCCAACGAAGTTCCGCCGAGCCCGTGGTACGACCGCGAGTACGTGAGCGTGGCGCACCGGGTGGCGGCGCTGCGGCCCTTCGATATTGATAAGGATGGGAGGCTCGACCTGATCTATGCGGGCGCGAACCCGAGCGAGCTGGTGGCGATGCGCCAAGTCAGCCCGAGCAAGTTCGAGGTGATGAGCAAGAGGGACGTGAAGGACATGTCGGCGCGTCAGGGGGGGCTGGAGGTCGCCGATGTGATGGGCGACGCGGCTCCGGAGCTGCTGGTGCTCGCAGGCGACCGGGTCGCGGTGTTCCCGATCGGGGGCGAGGGTGTGCTGGGCGAGCCGATCCGGATCGGGAGCGTGCAGCTTGCGGCGCTGTTCATCGAGGACTTTGATGGCGACGGGATGCAGGATGTGCTGGGGGTGGCCCCCGAAGATCCCACGCCGCTGCGGCTGTGGCTGCAGGGGCAGGATCCACGGGTCGCAATGAAGGCGGGGATGCTGGCCGCGGAGCTCCGGTTTGAGTCGCCCGGGCTTCGTGAGGCGGAGCCGGTGCGGTTCCCGGGGAAGGACGCGGCGAGCCTGGGGGTGATCGAGCGAGCGTCGCGCCGGATGGTGTTCTACGACCTGAAGTTCGAGGGTGTTCCCGAGGGATCGGCCGATGCGGTGGGTGCCGAGCGCGAGGTGCGCGCGGCGGTGTGGGCATTCAGCGATGGGAGCGGCAAGGAGCGGTCGGTCGAGGTTGCGGACCTAAACGGGGATGGCCGGGTGGACCTGCTGGCGACGGATTCGAAGGCGAACACGGTGGTGCTGTACGCGCAGCGGCAGGATGTGGGGCTGGGATCGGGCGAGCCGTTCAGCGCGTTCAAGAAGCCCAAGTCGGTGGCGGTGGGGGAGTGGGATGGGCAGGGGACGCCCGAGGTGTTCGTGCTGTCGGAGGAAGAGAAAGCGGCGGGCGTCTCAACCTTTGACGCGGCGACCGGGCGGCTGAGCTTCCCGACTCCCCTTCCGGTGAAAACAGCGGGGGCCTCGCCGGTGGCGATGGACTTTGTCGCTCTGGGGGAACGTGGGGCGCTGGCAGTGATTGTGAAGGATCGGCGCGACCACACGCTGGAGCTGCACCGGCCAGCGTCGAGCGGGGTGAGCGGAGTGGGGGCTATCAAGGACATCAAGCTTGAGGGTGTGACGCGGCCGCCGCAGTCGATGCTCGCGGCGGATGCGGACCAGGATGGTCTGACCGACCTGCTCCTGTTCACGCCCAGCGAGCCCATGGTGATGGTGCGTACGAGCGCGGGCGACGGGGTCGAGGGGCGGGCGATGGAGGTGTTGACCGACAAGACGATGCCGCAGTTCGGGTTGGTGCAGGCGGCGGGACCGGACAACACGGCGCTGCTGGATGTAAACGGGGATGGGAAGGATGAGCTGCTCATCGCGGACGAGAACTTCGTGCGGGCTTGTCGCTACGACGTGAAGGCCGGTTGGAGCGTGGTGGAGCAGGTGACGATGCCGGAGCCGGGGACGCAGCTCGTCGGCCTTGCGACTCTTCAGGACACGAGCGGCGTGACGATTGTCGCGGCGGACAAGGGCAACGGGCGGCTGCTGCTTATCTCGCGTTTGGGCGAAGCGGGCAAGGAAAAATGGAAGGTTCGGGAGCAGCTTCGGCTTAGGGGTTTCCCGCTGGGGGCGATCTATGCGGGAGCGTTCGCGGGCGACGGGGAGCAGAGCGTGCTCTGCATCGGCGAGGACGGCTTTGCGCTGGTGCGGCTCGGCGGCAAGCGCCCCGGGCTCGAGCAGTTCGCGGCGTACCGCTCCGAGAGCGAGGACCGTTCCGAGCACGAGATGGAGCCGGGCGACATCAACGGCGATGGGTACGTTGACGTGGTCGTGCTCGATAACGCCGACCGGATGTGCATCCTGCTCACGTTCTCGGCGTCGCGCAAAGTTCACCTTGCTACCGAGTTCGAGGTGTTCCAGTCGAGGCTGTTCAACCGCGGCGGGTCGCGCGAGGGCGAGCCTCGCGATGCGATGGTCGCGGACCTGACGGGCGACGGCAAGGATGACGTGCTGATCACGGTGCATGACCGTCTGATCCTGTATCCGCAGGCGGCGGCCTCATCGCGGGCCGGCCCGGGCGACCAATAAGCCGGTGCGATCTACTCGCGCCGTCAGGATTTGATTCCAGCCAGAAGATCCCGGACAGCGGCGGTGCAGATCGCCGCGTGAGCCGGATTGCTCCAGAGATCAAGATGGCCGGCTCCGGGGATCACCTGGAGCCGGCTTTGCCTTGAGGATGCGGTGATCAACAGGCCGTCGTCGAGCGGGCAGACGCTGTCAAGCTCACCGTGAAGAACCAGGAGCGGGCATCGCAGACGGGCCGCGTGCGTGCAGCGGTCGAAGGCGCCGCCGGGCGATTCAAAACCGAGGCGGGCGCCGCGTGGCGTGAAGAGGCTGGCGAGCATGATCGCAGGCCGGAGCGTGAGGCGGTAGGGCAAAGCGACTTGGCGAAGCACATTG
>JACMLW010000156.1 GCA_014379385.1 Phycisphaerales bacterium | reverse complement strand
GAGCTGGTCGAGCTGCGCGGAGCGGTGGTGGGGGCAATCGATGACGCGGCCCGAGGCGGGCCGGAGCAGCCCGAGGCCGAATCGCAGGTGATGCGCGCGGCGCAGGCGTACGCCGTCGAGTTCGAGCGCTGGCACGCCGAGCCGGGGCATCGCCAGGACGAGCAGGGGATGCGGGCGCCGGCAGCGTGGGTGAGCGTGTCGTGCGTGGGATTGCCGGTGGATGCGGTGGTGCGATCGAGCCTGATGGCGGCGCACGCGGTGCGGGCGCGGATGGGTGGTGGTGGGGGGATGCCGACGATCACAGGTGCTTCTCGAATACTTACGGCGCTGGTGGTGCGCCGAATGGGCATCCAGCCCGGCGCGGCCCGGTAGCCGCCTTCAACTACCATTCTCCATGAGCACGAGCGAGCGTCCACTTGGTCGCACACGCCCCCCAAACCGGCTTGCCGGGCAGACCAGCCCGTACCTGCTGCAGCACGCGCACAACCCGGTGGACTGGTGGCCGTGGGGACCGGACGCCTTCGCCGAGGCGCGCCGGCGCGAGGTGCCCATTTTCCTGAGCATCGGCTACTCCACGTGCTATTGGTGCCACGTGATGGAGCGAGAGAGCTTCGAGGACGAGGCGACGGCGCGGCTGATGAACTCGAAGTTCGTGTGCATCAAGCTGGACCGCGAGGAGCGGCCGGATGTGGATGATGCGTACATGGCCGCGGTGCAGGCGTATAGCGGGCGCGGCGGGTGGCCGATGAGCGTGTTCATTGAGCCGGCGGGGCTGAGACCGTTCTATGCCGGGACGTATTACCCGCCCGAGCCGCGGCACAACATGCCGGGTTTTTCACAGGTTATCGAGGGGCTGAGCGCCGCGTGGGTGAGTCAGCGGGCGGACGTGATGGAGCAGGCCGAGGCGCTGGCGGGCGCGGTGAAGGAGCAGCTGGAGGGCGGGCCGACCGCGAGGCGCATCGGCGCCGAGCAGGTTGCAACAGCCGTGAGCTCGCTGGTGCGGATGCACGACCGGACCAACGGCGGGTTCGGGGGCGCTCCAAAGTTTCCACAGCCGGTCTTTCTCGAGCTTCTGATGGAGTTCCGCACGCACGCGGGCGACGACCAGAGCCGCGAGGCGGCCGACGCGGTGATCCGTAGCACACTGGACCGGATGGGGCGCGGTGGGATGTTCGATCAGGTGGGGGGCGGCTTTCACCGCTACAGCGTGGACGAGAAGTGGCTGGTGCCGCACTTCGAGAAGATGCTGTACGACAACGCGCAGCTCGCGCCGCTGTATGCGCAGGCGGGGGCGGTGTATGGCGATGCGTCGTTCACGCGGGTCGCGCGGCGCACGCTCGATTATGTGCTGCGTGAGATGACCTCTCCGGGGGAGGCTGGGGGAGGGTTTCTCAGCGCGCAGGACGCCGAGACCAATCATCGCGAGGGTGAGAGCTATCTGTGGACGGAAGAGGAGATCGAGGCGGGGCTGCCGGCGGGCGTTGGTGCGCTGGCGCTCGATGTGTACGGCGTGAAGGACGGCCCGAACTTTCGCGACCCGCACCATCCCAAGGAGCCGATGAAGAGCGTGCTCTACTTGCGGGCGGTGATGCGGGACCTCGCGGGCTCGCATGGCTTGACGGAGGGGGAGTTGGCGGCCCGGCTGGATGCGATCAATGCCGGGTTGCTGGCGGTGCGAGACCGGCGGCCCCAGCCCTCGACCGACGACAAGGTGCTCGCGGCGTGGAACGGGCTGATGATCACGGCGATGTGCCGGTGCGGGAAGCTGCTGGACGACCCGAAGTACATCGACGCGGCGGAGCGAGCCGCCCGGTTCATCCTGGGCTCCATGCGAGGTCCGGAGGGGCGCCTACTTCGGAGCTGGCGGCAGGGGAGAGCACAGATCGAGGGTTTTCTCGAGGATTACGCGATGGTCGCGAGGGGGCTGTTCGCGCTGCACGCGGCGGGGTGCGGCGGGGGGCTGTATGCGCGCGAGGGGGCGGCGCTGCTGAAAATTGCGGCCGAGCGGTTCGCCGGCCCGGCCCCCGGGTTTTACTTCGACGCGGCGGCAGCCGATCAGGTGGATCTGTTCATCCGTCCACGCTCCCTGCACGACGGCGCGATGCCGAGCGGTTCCTCCACTCTTGTCCATGCGCAGCTCGATGCGTTCGGGGCCACGAGCGAGGCGACATGGCTTCACGCCGCGGGCGCGGGCCTGGCGGGGCTGAGCGGCTCAATCGCGCAATCGCCGCTTGGGATGTCCAGCGCTACGAGGGCGCTGCTGCGGATGCTGGTCCTGAGCACGCAGAGCCGGGAGGTGCTGGGCGCCGCGGTCGAGGGTGCGCCGGAGCAGCCGGCGGCGAGTGAAGAGGTGGAAGCGGCGGAGGTGACGGTATTCGCGAGCGCGGATCGGCTCTCGATAGGCGAGGGCGAAGAGGGCGCCCGCGGGCTCATGCTGCGCGTGCAGATCGAGGAGGGGCTCCATCTTGCGGCACCTGGGCGCGCGGCGGACGAGCTGGGGCTCATCCCGCTCAAGGTTCACATTGTGAGCGGGGGCGGGGTTGAGGTGTACGCAAAGTACCCGGAGGGTCAGCCCTTGGAACTGGAGGGTGAAGACGGCCTGCGGGTGTATACCGGCACGATCGAGTTCGCGGTGGTGGTGGCGCGCCCGGCGGGCGCGGAGTGGTCGGGACGGCCGCTGCTGGCGGTGACGTATCAGGCATGCACCGAGACGGCGTGCCTGGCCCCGGTCACAACGGAACTCGACGTGGCGCTGGATCGCGCATGACCGGGGCGGCGGCTCAGGCCTTCGCGGGCAGCGTGACGTGGAGCGCGGGCTTGTCGGGGATTCGGATGGTGGCGCCGCAGCTGCCGCACTTGACGGTCTTGCCGCGCGACGATTCCGGAACCGAGAGCACCTTTCGGCATGTCAGGTTGGGGCACATGATGCGCAAGGCTTGTCCAATCATGGAAGATCGATTCCTGGAGTTGAATGATCGGACGGTCGGGAGGTGGGCTTGAATGGCGGGGGGCGAACTGGTGCCGATCGCCCGGGCGATCGTCGTCGCTATGGTTTGCGGGCGCTGAAGCTCTCCGCCGGACACGCCGCGCGGGAGCCCGGCCGGAGAGCACCCCTCACATGCAACACACGGCGGCAGGTCCCAATAAGACGAGCGGCATGAATCACGGGCGCTGCACGGCGGTGGTCGGCCTGCAATGGGGGGATGAGGGAAAGGGGAAGGTTGTTGATCTGATCGCGCCTGCGTATGACGCGGTGGTGCGGTTCAATGGGGGTGCGAATGCGGGGCACTCGGTGGTGGTGAAGGGGGAGCGGTATGCCCTGCACCTCATGCCGTCGGGGATTCTGTACCCCGGCAAGCTGGCGGTGATCGGAAACGGGGTGGTGGTCGATCCCGAGGTGGTGCTGAAGGAGATCAGCGGGCTGAATACCCGGGGTGTTGATACCTCGGGGCTGGTCATCTCCGACCGTGCGCACGTTGTCATGCCGTACCACAAGCAAGAGGACGAGCTGCGCGAGGCGACGCTGACGGTGATGTCGGCCACGATCGGCGAGGCGGGGGCGGGCGACGGAGGGGGCGGCGGAGCGGGGGTGAAATCGATCGGGACTACAAAGCGCGGCATCGGGCCGTGCTACGCCGACAAGGCGCAGCGCGCCTCGGCGGTGCGGATGGGCGACCTGCTCCGTCCGGCGGTGCTGCGGCGGAAGATCGAGATCGCTTGCGCCTTGAAGGGTCCGATGCTGCGCGGGCTGGGCGCCCAGGCGAACCCCGACGCCGCGGGTCTTACGGAGTGGGCGCGGCGCATGGGCGAGCAGCTGCGGGACGCGATCAAGGACACGACGTACCTTCTGCACGATCTTCGTGCGCAGGGGAAGCGGGTGCTGTTCGAGGGGGCCAATGCCACGCTGCTCGACGTTGACCACGGGACGTACCCGTACGTCACGAGTTCCAGCACCACGGCGCTCGGGATCCCATCGGGCACCGGGACGCCGTGCAGCGCGATCAGCGAGATTATC
Source organism: Phycisphaerales bacterium (assembly GCA_014379385.1). GTDB lineage: Bacteria > Planctomycetota > Phycisphaerae > Phycisphaerales > UBA1924 > JACMLW01. Next base: position 39,351 of record JACMLW010000156.1, on the reverse strand, counting down.
GGGGTCGTCAAGGCGTACTCGACGAGGGTGGGGAATGGGCCGTTGCTCACCGAGTTGCTCGACGAAACGGGTGACCGCATCCGTGACCGGGGACGCGAGTACGGAACAACGACGGGGCGGCCGCGGCGGGTGGGGTGGCTCGACCTGGTGGCGGTGAAGTACTCGGTGATGCTCAGCGGGGTGACGAGCCTCGCCGTCACGTTGCTGGACGTGCTCTCGGGGTTCGACGAGCTCAAGGTAGCGACGGGATACCGATTCAACGGCGTTGTCACCGACCGGTTCATCCCGGACGGCGAAGTGCTTTCAGCGGCGGAGCCGGTGTACACCACGGTCCCTGGTTTCTCGGCGGACCTGACTACCGCCCGTTCGATGGACGAACTTCCGGTCGAGGCGCGGCGTTACTTGGATCTGATTGAATCGTTCACGGGGGCGGAGGTGGGGTTGGTGGGCGTCGGACCCGACCGGGAACAGACGATCCGGTGCGCATGACATGCGACGCGGCGTTGGCGGAGATGCGAGCAGGGATCCATGATGAATCACACGGCCATCGATGCTGCCGCGGAGCGGGCGATTCGTACGATGCGGGCGAGGAATCCCAAGGCCGACCCGGCGTCGGTGCTACCCGATGTGCATCCGGCCCGTATTCCGCGGCACATCGCGATCATCATGGACGGCAACGGCCGGTGGGCGACGCAGCGCGGGTTCCCCAGGTTTTTCGGACATCGGAACGGCGCGGCGTCGGTTCGCGCGGTGATGGAGGAGTGCGCGGTGCTCGGGGTGGAGGTGCTGACGCTTTACTCATTCTCACTTGAGAACTGGAAACGGCCTGACGACGAGGTCGCGGCGCTGATGGAGATGTACGCGATGTACATCGAGGGGGAGCGGGAACGGATCAAGCGTGAGAACATCCGGTTCGTGCAGATTGGGCGGTGGGAGGGGCTCCCAGTGGTGGTGCAAGCCGCGTCGCGCCGGCTCATGGAGGAGACGGCGGGGAACACGGGCTCGACGCTGTGCCTGGCGGTGAACTACGGGTCTCGGGCGGAGATCACCGAAGCGACGCGGGAGATCGCGCGGAAGGCGGCGAGGGGTGAGCTTGATCCCGAGTCGATCACCGAGACTACGGTCTCGGCGCACCTGTATACGGCCGGCATCCCGGACCCGGACCTGCTGATCAGAACGGCGGGGGAGATGCGGGTGAGCAACTACCTTCTGTGGCAAATCAGCTACGCGGAGCTGCACGTGACGGGCGTGCTGTGGCCGGACTTCGGCGCGCCGGACTTGCACGCGGCGATCCGCGACTTCGCGGGGCGCAAGCGGAAGTTCGGGGGGCTGGACGACCTCGGCCGGTAAACGACTGTTGGTGAGTGGCCATCTCTTCCGCTACAGTCCCCGCCGTGCTCAAGTACCGACTCATGTTCGGGCCGCTGATGATCCTCGGGCTCATCGGCGTGCTCTGGCTTGACGAGTGGCTGGACCACGCCGCGGCGCCTCGTTGGGTGCCCGAGTTCATCCGAGCGGATGGCACATGGCCGCCGGGGCTGCCGATCTTCCTGGTCGGGCTGGCGCTAGCGCCGCTGGCGTGCTGGGAACTCAAGGCGATCTTTCGTGCCGCGGGCATCTCGGCGACGAAGGGGACGCTGACGTTCGGGGCGATCGCGGGGATGTCGGCGTGTTACCTGATGCCGCGGGGGAGCGATGCGCCTACGGGCGCTGCGATTATCTCGGCCGCGGCGGCGCTGGTGCTGGCGGTGTCGCTGGTCGTGCATTCGCGCCGCCGGATTCCGCAGGGGGCGACGGCCGCGGCGGGGGCGGGGCTGATCGCGTTTGTATACCTGGGATTGCTGTTCGGGGTGCTGCTGCTCCTGCGGCGCGAGCACTCGGCGTGGGTGCTTTTGGGCGTGCTGGTGATCACCAAGTCGTGCGACATCGGGGCGTACTTCACGGGGAAGGCGGTGGGGCGGCGGAAGCTGATCCCATGGCTGAGCCCCGGCAAGACGTGGGAGGGGTTAGTTGGCGGGGTCGCGCTGGCGGCGGGTGTGGGGGTGTTGGCGGTGTGGCTGGAGCGGCAGACCGGCGCCGATGGGGGTCAGATGGCGCTGAGCCCAGTGGAAGGAGCGGTGCTTGGGGCGCTGCTGGCGATTACGGGGCAGGCGGGTGACCTAACGGCGTCGCTGCTCAAGCGTGATGCGGGAATCAAGGACTCGGGCACCATCTTGCCCGGGTTCGGGGGCGTGCTGGACGTGATCGACTCGATTCTGCTGGTGGCGCCGGTGGCGTACTGGTACTTGCGGGTCTGGTAGCCACCATTCGACCGTTTCGGGCGACCCGCGGAGCAGACTTGGCGAAGGCGGGGCGGGTTGCTAGAATGGACCGAGATTCCCACACCGCAGGGCGCGCTAGGCGTGTGGAGCTCACATGCGGAGCGTTTGATGACGGTAACCTCGCAGCTGCTCGAACTTTTCCGTGTTGATAAACAGCTCCGCGGGCTCCGAAGCCGCCTCGACCAGGCGGAACGGTTCCTCGAAGCGCAGCAGCGACAGTTCACCGACATCACGCAGCGAGCCGGCAATATCTCGGTTCAGGCCAAACACCTGAGGGCGTCGCTCAAGAACGACGAGGGCGAGGTCGCCCGGCTTGACGCGAAGGTCAACCAGGTTCGGGAGCAGATGAACTCCGCGGCGACGGCCAAGGAGTACAACGCGTTTCTCGCTGAGCTCTCGAATCTCAAAGATGCCAAGACAGCGGTCGAGGAGAAGGTGATCGAGGCGATGGGGCGCGTCGAGGCGCTGGAGGCCGAGCAGGCCACTCTTTCGGCCCAGAAGTCCGAGCGTGAGCGGATTCTCGCGGGGGCCAAGGCGGAGCGTGATGCGCGCGAGTCGGAGATCAAGCAGCGGTTGGAGGAGCTGACGACCCAGCGGGCCAATCTCGCGACGATGATCCCGGGCGATGTGCTGCGTACATTCGAGCAGTTGGTGGTTCTGCGCGGCGACGAGGCGATGTCCGTCGTCGAGGTGGTTGACCGCCGGAACTACGAATACTCCTGCTCCGCGTGCATGATGACGCTGCCCATGGAGACTGTGAACTCCATTGCTCGGGGCCAGCTCACCCGCTGTGTGAGCTGCGGGTGCGTGCTCTTCACCGAGGATCTGGACATCGCGGCCAAGAAGTCGCCGGCCACCACCAAGATCAGCGCCCCGAAGTCGCCCAAGACCGCGAAGGCGCCCAAGGACAAGTCCGCGGCGAAGGCCGGTGGGTAAGCCCACGCAGCTCCCGGGGTTCTCCGGGTGATGGATCCTCAGCCGACAAAGAAATCAACGCCGCGAAGCGTTCGCACGGGTGTGCGCCGCCGTTCGGTGGTGCGCCAGGCGGTGACGGCCGGGCTGCCGATGTTCGTCGCGTTGGCGATCATGCTCGCGCACGTCGGTCAGGGCGAGTTCAGCGTTGACACGGGGTGGTACAGCGCCATCGCGCTGCAGGCATGGCGCGGCGCACTCGACGATGGCGGGTGGGGCGCGCTCTGGTCGCTGTTGGCGGAGGGTGGAGCGGGCGGGATTCCCTACTTCAACAAGCCCCCGCTGGGGTTCTGGCTCAACGGGCTTGCTCTCTATGCACTCGGGCCGACGGTTGCGGGCGCAAGGATGGGGTCGGTTGTAGCCGGGGTGCTGTGCTGCGGGGTGCTGGCGCACGCGTCGTCGCTGGCCGGTGGGCGACGAGTGGGGCTGTGCGCGGGGCTCGTGCTGGGGCTGACGTGGGAGTTTGCGCGCCACACGCACGCGTTCTCACTGGATGCGTGGCTGGCGCTGTTCATGCTGGTGGGGATGTGGCCGGGCGCGATGGCGCTCTGGAGCGGGCGGGGCAAATGGATCGCGCTGTCCGGCGTGGGCATCGGGCTCGCGCTCATGACAAAGCCCCTGCTGGGGCTGCTGCTCCTGCCGGTGCTGGCGCTCTGGCTGGTCGCGGTCGGGCGGGCCCGGTGGTGCGGATGGTTGGCGGGCGCGCTGGCCGTGGCGCTGGCGATCGCGGCGCCATGGCATGTCTCGATGGTCGCTCTGCATGGCGATGCCTTTACGTCGCAGTACTTCGGGCGAGAGATCGCGGAGCGCGCGGCGGGGCGGATCTCGGCACCCAACACCGGCGGAGTCGGCGCTGCGTACTACGTGCTCGAACTGCTCAAGGTCTACTGGCCGTGGCTCGGCACGATCATGCTTGGGGCCATCGCGCTGATCGCGAGGCGTGCGAGCGTGTCCCGCCGGAGCGACGCCGCCGCCGGGGTGCTGTGCATCGCGTTCATATTGGTGTGGGTGCTGGCGCTCTCGCTGCATCCGGATCGGCGGGCGAGATACCTGTTGCCCATGTATCCGGCCGGCGCCTGGCTGAGCGCGCTGTGGCTTGCTAGGTGGTCGCCCATTGGGATGCGCGCGGTTGTTTCGAGATTGCTGCCACGAATCGCCGTAGTCGCCGTCATCGGAGCGATTGTGATCGCGGCCCTGCCTGTACGGCTGCACCGGCGCGAAAACCGGCAGTGGTCGGCGGTGTTCGAGCACATGCATGCAGCGGGCATCACCGAGGTGTATCAAGGCGGACTGGCCGGCGCCCGGTCGGGGCGGGTCTATCTTGAGACGGGGCGGTGGCCCACGCCTACACGTGATCACTCCGGGGCGCTGGTCGCGCGACCGGCGTGGGGCTCGTACCTGTTATATCACCGGCGCGATGGATGGTCACCTGGTGCTGGTGAGGAGATCCTCTTCACAAGCGGGGATCTGACGCTGACGCAGTTCAGACGCGGGGCGTGGTCACCCGAGCCGCTCCCCGACGCGGGGGAGTGAAGCAACGCAAACTGGACCCGCGCGAGGCTTATCGGACCGCCTCTCGGGCGCGGCCGCCATATCGACCACACGGACCGCCCTCGTTATTCAAACCGGTTCAGCGCCGGGGCTTATGGGTCGATACTCGACCTGTGCGCCCGGGCTTGGTGATGGTCGGGCGCGTCATGCGCCACGCCGCGAGAGAGAGACGCCGCTATGGGTCACGAGCACGAGAGCAACGAACTTGGGGCCCAGGGCGCCGCGGCCGCGCCCGGCGGCGACGCCGATACACGAGAGATCGGGTCGGATGTGCTGGAGATGCTGGGCGAGCTGCAGGGGCGGATCAACGAGATCAGGCGGGCGCACGCCGAGCAGGCGAAGACCGAGGCAGCGCTGAGCGCGAGCAGGCAGGCGATTGATGCGCAGCGCGCGGAGCTTGTAGGCCAACGGGAGGTCATGCAGGCCGACCGGGCGGAGTTCGACGCTCTGCGTCGATCGGTGGGCGAGCAGATCGAGCAGGCCCGCGCTGCCACGAAAGAACATGAGGTGGAGGCGGCACGCCGGCTTGAGGCGGTGCGTGAGCTGGGTGAGCGGCTGGAGCGCTGGGAGGAGGATCTCACGGCGCGAGATGCGGAACTCGCGACACGTTGCGAGCTCGCGCGCTCACAGGCCGAGGGCGCTGCGATGGAAAGAAGGGAGGCGGAGTTAGCGCTCGTTGAATCGCGGCAGGCGCTGGTGAGGGCGAATGAGGCACGCGATCAGTCTGAATCGGCGATTAGGAGGGAAAGAGGGAGCACAGGCGAACTGGAGCGCCGCTCGACGAAGCTGGCGGCGGAGATTGAGTCGCTTCGGTCGAGATGCACTGGTCTCGAAGTCGAGGCCCAGCAGGCCCGAGACCAGGGCGAAGAATCGTCGCGCGAGCTTGAGCAGCGAGTCGGCGAGCTTGCGGCCCAGAAGGTATCGCTCGAGGCGGGGTCGGCCTCGCTACATGGCGAGGTGACGCGGCTCGAGAAGGAGTTGCTCGCCGCCAAGGGGATGCTCGACGAGGCTGGCGCGCAGGAGAAGGCCGATCCGCGCGAGCTGGCGAAGCGCGATCTGGCGATCCAGGTTCTGAAGGATCGACTGGAGAAAGCGGTGGCGGCGCGACAGGCGGTCGAGGTGGAGGTTGCAGGCGCGAAGGGCGAGTCGGCGCACCTGCGCACGCAGATCGGGGGGTTGCAGTCGCGCGTGGCGGCGCTCCAGGAGCAGCTCGAGATCGCGGCGAGCGCCAAGAGGAGCGTTGACGAGGCATCCGGCCCCGACAAAGTCGCGCTTCGGAACATAAGCCGCCGCCGCCGCCTGGCGACCTACAAGTCGCTGCTGCAGGCGCAGGCGCGCAAGATCATCGCCGCGAAGGGCGCGATGGTCAAGCGGCAGGCCGAGTGCGACGCGGTCCTGGCGCAGCGCCCAAGACTGGCCGCGGCGATCGAGGCGGTGCGCGTACAGGAGCGCAAGCTGGTGGCGAAGGGGGCCAAGAGCGGGGCTTTGGCGCTTGTGTTCTACGTTGTGGGGACGATCGGTGTGATCCTGGCGCTGAGCTGGGCGATCACGGCTCAGGTGGCGCCCGCGACGTATGTGGCGCGGGCCACCATCTCCGCGGAGCGCGGCGGCATAACACCCAGCGATACCGAGCTGCAGGGATGGCAGGTGTTCCACGAGGATCTTGCGATCGATCCGCGCATGATGGAGGCCGCCTCGGAGCGTTTCCGCCAACGCGGTCTTGAAACGCTCGGCACGCCGGCCGAGGTGCAGTCGTGGTACAAGGCCGGTATGTTCGCGAGTTCGTCGCAGGACGGGCAACTGACGCTCGAGCTGCGCGGGGTGGGCGCCTCTCGCACGCAGCGAGAGTTAGATACGTTCGTCACGGCGATGGTGAGCGTCGCGAACGCCGGGCGGGCGGCGCGGACCGACGCGATGGCGACCGCGATCATCGAGCCCGCCAAGGCGGGCGATGAGCCCGTTGCGGACCAGCGGCTGCTCTATGCGGGCGGCATGGCGGGGGGCGGTTTCTTTGGCGCCTCCTTGCTGGGGCTTGGCGTGTGGGGGCGGTTGAAGCGCTCGAAGAGCCGCTACGAGGAGACCCAGCGCCTGGAGGAGGCGATGGAGGGGATGCAGTGGGCGAATGTTGAGCCCTCGGTGAACGCACCGGCCGTGGCGGAGCGCAAGGGGAAGCAGGCCAAGAAAGGCAAGCGCGGCAAGTAGGTGATGGCCCCGGACGTTGTGATTGGATGTGCGATGCGCGGGTCGGCGGTCACCTCAAGTACGGCAAGAGCCCATGCACACCGCCCTCGCGCCCGAAGCCGGACTCTTTGAATCCGCCGAATGGGCTTGAAGGGTCGAAGCGGTTGTAGGTGTTGAGCCAGACGACGCCGGCCTTCAGGCGGCGGGCCACCTCAAAGATCTTGGAGCCCTTGTCGGTCCAGACACCCGCGGCGAGGCCATAGGGCGTGTTGTTGGCGCGACTGATCGCCTCGTCGGGGGTGCGGAAACTCATTACGGCCAGCACCGGCCCGAAGATCTCTTCGCGCGCCACCGAGTGCGAGGGCTGCACGCCGGTGAAGAAGCAGGGCCGGCACCAGAACCCCTTGGCGGGGAGGCCGCGGCGGTGCTCTAGACGGGCTTTGGATTCGAGATTGGGCGCGCCGTTGAGCGGCAGGCCGTTGGAGGCGGCCTCGGCGTCGGAGCACCCGCCCCAGCAGAGCGCGGCGCCCTCCTGTTCCCCCGAGTGCAAGCACGCCTCGATGCGATCGAGCTGCGCCCGCGAGTTGATAGCGCCGACGTCAGTGTTCTTGTCGAGTGGATCGCCGACACGAAGCGACGCCATGCGCACCCGCAGTTTCTGGATAACCGGCTCAAGCACGCTCTCCTGCACGAGCAGTCGCGAGCCGGCGCAGCAGACGTGGCCCTGATTGAAAAAGATGCCCTGGATGATGCCCTCGACGGCCTGATCGAGGCTGGCATCCTCGAAAATGATGTTGGCGCTCTTGCCGCCCAGCTCGAGCGTGAGCCGCTTGGCCGCGCCCGATTCGGCCGACTGCGCGGCGACCGACGCGGCGATCCGCTTCCCGACGTCGGTCGATCCGGTAAAGGCGATCTTGTCGACGCCGCGATGCGCGACGAGCGCAGCGCCGGTTGATCCATCGCCCGTGACGACATTGACAACGCCCGGCGGCAGCCCGACCTCATCGCAGATCTCGGCGAGCAGCAGCGCGGTCAGCGGCGTGGTCTCGGCTGGCTTGAGCACACAGGTGTTGCCGCACGCCAGCGCGGGCGCCAGCTTCCACGCGGCCATCAGCAGTGGGAAGTTCCAGGGGATGATCTGGCCGCACACACCGACGGCTCCCGGCGCGGGCCTGCCGGGGAACGCGTATGGCAGCTTGTCCGCCCATCCGGCGTAGTAGAAGAAGTGTGCCGCGGCGAGAGGGATGTCGACATCGCGGGATTCGCGGATGGGTTTGCCACCGTCCATGGTTTCGACGACAGCGAGCTCGCGCGACCGGTCCTGAATGCGGCGGGCGATGCGGAAGAGAAACTTGGCGCGCTCGGTGGGGTGGAGCGCTTGCCAAAGCGGGAGTGCCTTGCGGGCGGCGACAACGGCGGCGTTGACGTCGGTGTCGGTGCCCTGAGCCACTAGCGCGATCGTGCCTTCGGTGGCGGGATTGGTAGTGGCGAAGTACCGAACCGCCGAGCTCGCGGGCGTAGCTGAACGAGACGATGCGCGGCGACGAGACGGAGCGGCACCCTGGCGGGGCTCGACAAACTTGCCGCCGATGAAGAGGCCGTAGCGGTCGCGCAGATTGAGCTTGAACCGCTCGGGGGCCGGTGCGTACTCCCAGCCGGCGCCCGGCGTCGCCGGTTCGGCGGTGATGGGCGGGGGAGGGGGGGCGGGGGCCGTCGCGGGTCCATTGCTGCTCGCGGGCATGTACACAGGATATGGGGGCGGGGAGCTGGGCCGCCCGAGCGGCGGTCTTGCAGAAACAGGTCAAGCTGCTGGAGCGGCTACTCCGCGGCCTTGATGCTCACGGCGGTGAAGATGCGCACCATGCCCCGCTCGACGTACTTCTTGTCGTTGAACTTGCCGGTGAGAGTGACGCGCGGGCCGTCGAACGGCTTCACCTGATCGACGATGGGCTTCGCATCGACTTCCACATGGGGTTGTCCCTCTCGCTCGAGTTGCCAACCGGTGTGCTCCCCCCCGACCCCTGACATGCCGCCGCGAAGGAAGCCGGTCAGGGTCTCCTGCGATTGATCGTCCACAGTGGTGGGGTCCTCGTGCCCGGAGGGATTCGGCGCGGGCTCCTGCTGACTCGGCGTCACCGTTGTTGGCGGTTTGCCCGAGCTGCCCCCGTTGTCGCTACCGCCCCCGTTCGAGCCCTTTTGTTCACAGCCGACCGCCCCGAGCGCCAGTAGGCCAGCGAACCCGCACCGTATGATGATCTTCAGCGTTGCGTTCATGATTGACATACGACCTCTTGGTATCAGGTAGTTCAACTACGCCAGCGGATACCTCTCGCACATCGATTTGACCTGCGCCCGCACCTGGGTCGTCGCGTTCTCTGCACCGCTTGCACTCAGCACGCGATCGATCCACGCCGCGAGTGTCACCATGTCAGCGGTGTTGAGGCCGCGAGTGGTGATCGCCGGCGTTCCCAGCCGAAGCCCGCTCGTCACCCGCGGCGGCCTCGGGTCATCGGGGATGCCGTTCTTGTTGCAGACGATGCCCGCCGCCTCGAGCCACTTCTCGGCGTCGGCCCCGGTCAGCGAGTCGCTCTTGGTGCGGAGATCGACGAGCATGAGGTGGTTGTCGGTGCCCCCACTGGTGATGCGAAACCCGTGCTTGATCAGCGCGGCGGCGAGCGATCTGGCATTGGCAACCACCTGCTGCTGATAGGCCTTGAACTCCGGGCGCAGCGCCTCGCCGAACGCGACGGCCTTGCTCGCGATGACGTGCATGAGCGGTCCGCCCTGGACGCCGGGAAAGACCGCCTTGTCGATCTTCTTGGCGAGCTCCTCGTCGCTGGTGAGGATCAGCCCTCCGCGCGGGCCGCGAAGGGTCTTGTGTGTCGTGGTCGTGACGACGTGCGCGTGCGGAAAGGGGCTTGGGTGAACGCCCGCGGCCACCAGACCGGCGATGTGGGCGATGTCGGCGACGAGGAGCGCGCCGCACTCGTCGGCGATGGCGCGGAAGCGCGCGAAGTCGATCACGCGCGGGTAGGCGGAGTAGCCGCACATCACAACCTTCGGCCGGGTCTCCATGCAGACTTTGCGGGCCGCGTCGTAATCGATCCGCTCGAACTCGGCGTGAGTGGGCGTGTAGTGCAGCGGGTAGTGGACCGGCTTGAAGTACGCGCCGGAGAAGTTGATCTTCATCCCGTGCGAGAGGTGGCCGCCATCTTTGAGTACAAGGGATGCGAAGGTATCGCCCGGGGCCATGAGCGCCATGAAGACGGCCATGTTGGCCTGCGCGCCGGAGTGCGGCTGCACGTTGGCGAAGCGGCTGCCGAATAGCTGGTTGGCGCGGTCGCGCGCGATCGTCTCGATCTGGTCGTGGAAGACGCACCCGCCGTAGTAGCGAGCGCCCGGATAGCCCTCGGCGTACTTGTTTGTCAGCCACGACCCCATCGGGTGCATGACGGCCGGGCTCACGTGGTTCTCGGAGGCGATGAGCTCGAGCGTGGTCTGCTGGCGATCACGTTCGTTCTGCATCAGGCCCGCGATTTCCGGGTCGTGGGCGCGGAGAAGATCGAGCAGGGCGTCGGCCAAACCGTCGTGCGCATGGCGCGAATCATGGGTCATGCCGGGATGGTAGCGGGGAGAGTGGGGGGGCTCGATGGGGGCGGTTCTGCCGGGTGTTCTGGCCGCTCGTCGCGATCCCAGCGAACAGCGGCTCTACCGCATCACCCCATACTTGAAGATGCAAACCAGCGCCCGCACGCCGTCGCGCCACGTGATCTTCTTGCCTTCCTCGTAGGTGCGGCCGGAATAGCTCACGGCGACTTCGTAAACCCGCGCCCGCATGGTCGAGTCGGAGTATCCGCCGCCCCCATCAGCACGCGGCAAGCGCACGCGCGAGACCTTTGCCACCAGCTCGGGCTCGATACCGAAGCGATCCTCCTCGATTGTGATCGTCTCGGCCACCTCGCGGCGCATCGCCTTGAAGCAGCACTCGATATCCGTGAGGTTCAGGTTGGTGGCCATGTTGCACAGCAGCGTGATAAGGCGGTTGGCCGCGTAGTGCCAGTAGTAGAGAACCCGGTGGGTTTCGCCGAGAAACCGTGAACCGAAGACCACGTCGGCCCGACCGTCGAGGATGGGCTCGAGCACACGCTGGTGGTCGGCGGGGTCATATTCGAGGTCCGCGTCCTGGATGAGCAGCACGTCGGCTCCGAGTTCGATCGCTCTGGCGAAGCCGGCTCGAACTGCCGCGCCCTTCCCGCGATTGTTCGGGTGCAGCACCACGTGATAACCCGGCCGATTGCGCAGCGACTCCACGAACGGGCGTGTGCCGTCGGTGGAGGCGTCGTCAACCACGATGATGAGCCGCTCGAGCGAGCCCTTGGCATCGGCGGTGCGTGGGTCCGTGCTCACCGCACGCCCGCGCTCGGGGATGATCGCCGGCGGCGTGTCGTCGAGGCGGGCGAGCAGTTTCGGCGCCAGCTCGCGCTCGTTGTAGACCGGGATGACCACCGCGTAGGTCTTCACGCGAAGGAGCCTACCACCCCAGACCCCGGTTGGTTTGAGGCGCGCGGGCCGCAGTGAGAAAGCCGGGGGCTACAACTCGCACAGAATCCGGCGCTGCGGGTTCGAGAGCGCCAGTTCGGCGACCTTTGCCCTGGACATCCATCGCCCCCGCGCGGGCTTGATCCCGCCCGCGCCAACCCGCGCCCTCCATACCTCGAAGAACACCCGGCGGTGTGTCGTCCCGTGCTCGAAACGCTCGGCGTCCGGTTCAATATCGAGGTTGATCCAAATCCCTACTTCGTCTCGCGTCGGCGCCCTGTCCGCCCGCTCCAGCGTCGGAGCCTGCCACATGCCGGCCCACATCCGCCCTGCGACACCCTTGCCGCCGGGTTCGCCCACCCGCTGCTCGACGAGCACACCTCGGCGCGGATCATGCGCCAGCACGACCCCACAATACAGATCGCGCTGCTTCGCTCGCGGCCGAGGCGCCGGGATTTCGCGCTGCCGCCCCTCGGCCCGCGCGCGGCACGCCTTGGCCAGCGGGCACGAGGCGCACTTGGGCGAGGCCGGTGAGCAGACCATGGCGCCAAGCTCCATCAATCCTTCGTTGAGTAGCGCCGGGCTCGTCGCCGCCTGCACCAGTTCATCGGCCCGCTCCCAGAGCCACGTCGCCGTCGCCTTGTCTGCGAGGTGCCCTTCGCGGCCGTGTACGCGCAGCAGCACTCGGGCCACGTTCCCGTCCACCAGCGGCGACCGTTCGCCGAACACGATCGACGCGATCGATCCCGCGGTGTACGGACCCACGCCGGGCAGTTTGCCGAGCTCGTCCGCCCGTCTTGGAAAGGCGGGCGCAGTTCTGCCGTCGGTATCGCCCTTGTCGGTCTCACGCATCTCGCCCGCGCACACGGCCTTCGCAGCCGCGTGCAGGCTGCGTGCCCGCCGGTAGTACCCAAGCCCCGACCAGAGCGCCAGCACGCGCGACTCATCCGCCGCGGCCAGCGCCTCGATCGTCGGAAACTCCACCAGAAACTCGGCAAACCGTCCCACCACCCGTGAGACCTGCGTCTGCTGGAGCATCGCCTCGCTGACCAGCGCCAGATACGGATCGCGCGGCGATGTCCGCCATGGCAGTGGCCGGGCCGCCTCGGCGAACCACGCCTCGACCGCCGCCGCCACCTTCACGCTGCTCGCCCCCAGTCTCAAGGCGCCACCCGCAGGGCCGCCTGCACCCCCGCCTTCACGGGCTTCCATTCCGACTCCGACGACTTGTTTACCGTGAGCCAGTCGCCGTTGAGCAGCAGGTTCGTGACCCCCGGCACCGCGAAGATCGCCGCCGCGAGCGGGTCGCTCGTTGCTTCCGCGGCGGAGCGGAACGACCGAGGGCGATCCGAGATGGGGCGATCCAGGATGCACTTGAGGGCGTTGGGATTGGGCGTGGGATCGAACCTGGTTATGGCATACGGCATACACAATTCCGATGAACCAATGGTACAGGCGGTCGATGTAGAAGATGGCCGCCGACAGCCGCCACGATCTTTTCTCAACGATTCAAGGGCCCGAGTTAGGGGCTCTTGAATACACTCGGTCATCGGCGGTTTCAACCGCCCCGTCGTCGAATCCACGAGGCCCGCTTGTTCGACAGGCTGTTTCAACTCATTGATCGCCTGGGAGCCTACCCCTGGTGGCAGGTCTGCATCGAGCTGGCCATCATCTGGGTGGTCGTGTTCGGCATCGTGCAGTTCGTGCGGGGCACGCGGGCCGCGGGGGCGCTCAAGGCCATCCTGTTCGTGCTGGTCACCGCGACGCTGCTCGTCCGCATCCTGGCACGGGCCGAGAGCTTTCAGCGGCTCACCTTCCTGTATGAGAACTTCCTCGCCCTCCTCGCCATCACACTGGTCGTGGTTTTTCAGCCCGAACTTCGGCGCGGCCTGATCCGCCTGGGCGAGGCCCCGCTTTTCCGCCGTGCGTCGCGAGGGCACACATTCGTTGTCGATGAGCTGGTCGAGGCCTGCACGTACCTCGCCAAGGCCAAGTTCGGCGCCATTATCGTGCTCATCCGCGGCACCAGCCTTAAGGGCCTTGTGCAGGACGGCACGACTATCAACGCCGAGGTGTCGGCCCGCCTCCTCCAGACCATTTTCTTCCCCGGCTCGGCGCTGCACGACCTCGCCGTGGTGATCAACGGCGACCGTGTTCAGGCCGCGGGTGTGCAGCTCCCGCTCGCCGAGCCCGAGGACATGCCCGATGCCACGCTGGGTTCCCGCCACCGCGCCGCGGTCGGTTTGACGCGGGAGTCTGACGCCTTGGTCGTCGTCGTCAGCGAGGAATCCGGTAGTATCAGCCTCGCCGAGGCCGGCCGTCTCCATCGAGGCCTGAGCGGCGCCGACCTGCGCGCCGAGCTCCTTGAGCGGCTCGGCCGCCCGCTTGTTTCCACGGACGACGCGAACCAGTCGCTCCCGGGCGAACCGGACCGCAGCCTCTCCGGTCGTGTCGGCCGGATCCGACGAGCCGTGAGTTCCCGATCAGTCGCGTCAGGCGGCCCCGCGCCATCCGCTCCCAGTGCCGGTGCAACACTCCGAACGGCGACAGCGCGGTCCAAGCACCCCACCTCCCTGACACCACGCCCCTGAGATTTCCACCATGTGGTCCGCGATCAAGACCATCCTGCTCGTGACGACCGTCGCGATGCTTATCTGGATCTGGGCCGAGGCAGAGAGCCTCCGCACCGACCAGGTTGAGGTCCGCCTCTCGTTCGTCCCCGAAGGGAACGACCTGTGGGTGCGGTCCATCGACGAGAAGTGGGACCAGTCGGTCCAGGTCAGGATCGAGGGGTCGACCGCCGCAATCGATGATGCCCAGGAAATCCTCGCCAAGCCGTTGAAGCTCGTTCTCGGTCGGGCCGGAGTGCCCGCGACCGCGGGGGATCATCCCGTCGATCTCCGCGAGGCCATCCAGCAGCACGCCGAGCTCAAGCGGGTCGGGGTGACCGTGATCGGAACCGATCCCGCCAGCGTCCCGCTGCGGATCGTCAAGCTCGTTGATAAACAGGTTCCCATCCGGGCCGAACTCACCGGCGTGCAGGCCGAGGGTGAGACGCAGATCTCCACACCCACGATCACCGTTCGCTTGCCGGAGCCCCTGGCGAAGGCTCTTGATGCGCTGCCGGCGTCCGAGCGCACCGCCGCCGCCGTGGTCACGCCCGACGACCTCGGCGACGTGACCGATGAGGGCCTCCAGGCCGTCCGGGCCCGCATCCGGCTTCCCGCATCGATCAGCGCGGCAGAACCCGTGGCCATCTCCCCAGAGACCGTGATCGTCACGTTCCGAGTGCGCGACACCGTGCAGACGCTGACGCTTTCGAGCGTCCCGGTCTGGGTCAGCATCCCGCCGATCGAGGGGGGAAAGTGGGATATTCACGTCGTCGATTCGTTCATCACCGACGTGACCGCCTCGGGATCTGCCGAGCTGATCGCCGCGCTGAAGTCTGGCGAGCTCCGCGCGGTTGCGTTCTTGGTGCTCTCAAGCGATGACCTGGAAGCCGGCATCCAGAGCAAGCGGGCCGTCTTCGCACCCGTCCCCGCGTCGCTGGTTCAGGCGGTGGGGGAGAATGGAGCCGCGGGAGATCTCGGGTCCGATGCCGCGATCCAGGAACAGGTCCCCCCGCTCAAGTTTTCGGCCGCCAAGAGGCGAGTTAGTCTGAAAATCACAGGACGAATCCCCACCGATACCTCGCCCGATGGCCCCGCGGTTTCACCCCCCGGTGAGTAGCCAATCGGGGAGCCGGCGGGGGCGGTTCGACAAGACAATCGCCCCCGACCCCGCTACCGTATGGCCCCCTTGAAACCGACCCTCCGGGGCCGGGCGTAGTCGCCTTCCCCATGGCTCTTCGGTTTCGCTGTTGCCCCGATCGAGCACCCACCACAGGACCCCGCCGTGAAGATTAAGACCGACGAGATCACCAGCGTTATCAAGCAGGAGATCGCTCAGTTTTCAGCCGAGCTCGAGGTCTCCGAGGTCGGCCGGGTGGTCGAGGTCGGCGACGGCATCGCCCGGGTCTACGGCCTGGCCAAGGCCATGGCCGCCGAGATGCTCGAGTTCCAGACCTCATCAGGGCCGGTCATGGGCCAGGTCTTCAACCTTGAAGAGGACACCGTCGGCGCGGTCATCTACGGTGACTACCTCTCGGTGAAGGAGGGCGACGTTGTCAAGGCGACCGGCCGCCTGCTCGAGGTGCCGGTCGGCGAGGCCCTGCTCGGACGCGTGGTCGATCCGCTCGGCCGCCCGCTCGACGACGCCGGCCCCATCCAGACTTCTCTCTTCCGCAAGGTGGACATCATCGCCCCCGGCATCGCCGAGCGCCAGCCGGTCCATGAGCCCCTCCAGACGGGCATCAAGGCCATCGACGCCATGATCCCCATCGGCCGCGGCCAGCGCGAGCTCATCATCGGCGATCGCAAGACGGGCAAGACCGCCGTGGCCATCGACACGATTATCAACCAGAAGCAGTACTGGGGCACACCCGATGCCGTGGTGTGCATCTATGTCGCGGTGGGCCAGAAGGAGTCCACGGTCGCCGGTGTCGTCGAGACACTCAAGAAAAACGGCGCGATGGACTACACCATCGTCGTCAACGCCGCCAGTTCCGACCCGGCCCCCTTGCAATACATCGCGCCCTACACCGGCTGCACCATGGGCGAGTACTTCATGTGGCAGGGCAAGGACGGCAAGACGCCCAAGCACGCCCTGTGCATCTACGACGACCTCTCCAAGCAGGCCGTCGCGTACCGGCAGCTCTCGCTGCTGCTCCGCCGCCCGCCTGGGCGCGAGGCGTACCCCGGCGACGTGTTCTACCTGCACTCCCGCCTGCTCGAGCGCGCCACCAAGCTCTCGAACGAGAACGGCGCCGGCTCGCTGACCGCGCTGCCCATCATCGAGACCCAGGAGGGCGACGTCTCGGCGTACATCCCGACCAACGTGATCTCGATCACCGACGGTCAGATCTATCTCGAGCCCGAGCTCTTCTTCTCCGGCGTGCGCCCCGCGATCAACGTGGGTATCTCCGTCAGCCGCGTGGGCGGCAACGCCCAGGTGAAGGCGATGAAGAAGATCGCCGGCTCGCTGCGTCTCGACCTCGCAAGCTACCGCGAGCTCGAGGCCTTCGCGCAGCTCGGCACCGAGCTCGACAAGGCCACGCAGCGCCAGCTCGACCGCGGCGCCCGCATGGTCGAGTTGCTCAAGCAGCCCCAGTACGTCCCGTTCACGATCACCGATCAGGTCATCTCGATCTTTGCCGGCTCCAAGGGCTTTCTCGACGATGTCCCGGGCAACCAGGTGAGCGCCTTCGAGAAGGCGATGCTCGAGTTCTTCCAGACCGGCGGCAAACCGGTCGCCGACGAGCTGACGCAGAAGAAGGCGCTCGACGCCGACCTCGAGAAGAAGCTCTCCGACGCCATCGGCCGCTTCAAGGCCGGCTGGAAGCCCAAGGCCTAACGAATCGACGGCTCATCCTGTGCATCACAAACCCTCGGCTGACGCCGAGGTTTTTTGTTTCCGCGCTTTCCGGTGACCTCCTTGATCCGAGCTGCCCTTTCGGGTCTACTGAACAGTGCCCGCGCGCCGATGCTCCGCGGGCCGTGCTCTGGTCGCCATCGGAGCCCCGACATGCTCGCCAACTCACCGAAGGTCCGTCACCTCGCCTCGATCCTCGTTGCCTCCTTGTTCGCCGCCATCGACCCCGCCCTTGCCCAAGGCCCCGACTACAACCGATTCGTCCACGCTTCGGACATGGTGTACGAGCCCGCGCCCGACGGCAACGGATGGTTGATCTCCGCCATTGTCGGTCTCGAGGCGATCCCGGATCAGACGCGTGACCTCAGCCTGGTACTTGCCATCGACCTCAACGGCGAAGTCCTCTCAGGCGGCGGCAGCGGCGATGGCACGATCCACCGCTGGAGTGTCGGGCCCGGGATCCCCACCCCCGTTGGCCCGGTGTGCGAGTACTTCTGTGTCGGCACATGCGGTCCCGGGACCGCGTGCGTCCCGCTCAACCTTTTCATGTGCATGTGCGGCGGCGCTGGCAGCGGAAATCCGCCGTTCCCCCCCGGCTTCCGCGTCACGGTGCAGACGCCGATTCTGACGAGCGGGGATGTCATCACGATCGCGATCGCCGCGGCTCCGATTCCCGAGGCACTCCCGGAAATCGATACGACCGACGACATCGCCTCGATCGTCGTTGACCTTGCCCCGCCCTGCCCCGCCGACTTCAACGACTCCGGCACCGTAACGTCCGCCGACATCACCTCGTTCCTCGCGGCGTGGTTCAGCGATCTCACCGACGGCACCACTGTTGCGGACTTCAACCAGTCGGGCGGCACCACCTCGGCCGACATCACCGCGTTCCTGAGCTCGTGGTTCGAGGCGATCGCAACAGGTTGCTGACGGGCGCGGTGCAGGTGACAGCGATCTCGCGCGACGTTCGCACAAGGCCTCAAGCGCCAGTCGGGGGTTCTTCATTCGGGCCTCATGTCAACCGCCTTCGCCAGAGCCGTCCGCCCCGGTCCGAGCAGAGTCACGACAAGCCCGCGGGGGGGGGGGCGGGTTCGAGGCCTGCTCGGGGCTCGAGTGGCTGCCCCTGGTTAATTTCATATTTTAGTTGGGGTGGTCGGCACGCTCGCTGTACGCTCGCTTGAACTGACACTCGGGCAACCGAGCGCGAGGTGGAAGGCCGACATCGCAGTCCGATCGCAGTTCCAGGAGCTGACGCATGAACCGCTCTATCGCTCCGACCGCCGTGGCGCTGGTGGGGTGGTTCCCCGTCGCGGCCCTTGCACAGGACTGTCCTCCCGAGTTGTTTGACTATGGATCGTTCCAGAACCCCGAAACTGTGCTGATCGTGCTCGATCACTACGGCGCGACGGGGCCACTCCTTCCATCGCTCACTGATTATGAGCGCGCCGACCGCGACATCGGGCTCCTCCGCGCAGCCGAGCCCATTCTGGCCCAGTTCGGTCAGTCCGATCCATGGCAGCGAGTGCAACTCATCATCCAGGCCTCGCCGCCTTTCTCAAGTGAGTTTGTTTGCAGCAACGAGTACTATCAGGCGCAGCTCGGGCTCATCTTCCAAGGCTTCCCGGATTGGTATCTTCTCGAGCTGCCCTCCGTCCTGAACTTGCCGGCATTGGCTGAACTGTACCGAGACCTTCCCGGCGTTACGTCCGTCGGGCTGAACTATTTCGGATGCGCCGGGACCTGCTGCTCCTCGTCCTGGCACTTCCAGCCGCGCGACGAGGGAACATGGCGCTGGCGAGTCTTTCAGACCGACTGCTGCTGGGGGTGCCTCGGCAGCCGAATGTACGATGTCACTGACGCCGGCGACGTGCTGATTCTGTGCGTTGGCGACTGGGACGGGAGCTCCGTTGTTGGCAGCTCGGACATCACAGCCTTTCTTGGTGAGTGGTTTGCCGATGTCACGTACGGCTCCACGCTTGCCGACTTCAATATCTCCGGCGACACCAGTTCCGCCGACCTCACCGCGTTCTTGAGCGCGTGGTTCGCGGCCCTGGGATCCGGTTGCTAGGGATCGTGGCCACGTGCAGGATGCGAAAGTCTGTGCGTCCGTTCGAGGTTGGGAAACTTCTATGTGTGCGGTACAAGTTGTGGCGCCCACTTGTGCGAGCGGGCGTGAGACGGCAGACAGCAGCTCGGGGCTGATCGGATGTTTCCAGGAGCCGACACATGAACCGTTCTCTGGCACCCCTTACTGCGGCGCTGCTGTCTTCGTTTCCTGTCGCGGCATTCGCCCAGGACTGCCCTCCCGAGTTGTTTGACTATGGATCGTTCCAGAACCCCGAGACTGTATTGATCGTGCTCGATCACTACGGCGCGGCGGGTCCGCTGCTTCCGCTGCCCGCCGATTACGACCGGGCCGATCGCGATATCGGCTTGATCCGCGCTGCCGTGCCATTTCTAGCCGGGTTTGGGCACTCCGATCCGTGGGAACGCGATCTGCTGATCGTGCGGGCGTCGGGGCGGCTCTCCAGTGAGGCGGTGTGCAGCAACGTGTATTACCAGGCCGAGGTGTCCGGGGGGCCGGAATGGTACTTCTGTGAGCTGCCGGGTTACCTGAATCTCCCGGCCTTGGCAAGCATGTATGAGAGCCTCCCGGGTGTTCTCTCCGCTGGGCCGAACCATTTCGGGTGCGCAGGCAGTTGCGGCTGCCGCTCTTCCTGGGTTTACGAGCCGCGGGAGACGGGGACTTGGCGCTGGCGAGTCATCTATAACACGAGCGAGTGCTGCTGGGGGTGCTCTCAGAATCTGACGTACGACGTCACCGAGGCCGGTGACGTGCTCATCGTTTGTGCAGGCGACTGGACCGGTGACGGCACGATCACCAGTTTGGACATCACGCTCTTTCTATTCGGCTGGTCCATCGATGTGAGCAGCGGCTACATCTTTGCCGACTTCAACGGTTCGGGCGCCACCACCTCCGCCGACATCACGGCGTTCCTCGCCGCCTGGTTCGATGCCTTGGCGAACGGGTGTTGAGTCGCCCTCCCCGCTCACCTCCCCTTTTCACAGCAGCAACCGGAGGCCGCATTGCACGCCGCACCGCTCCAATCGTTGATTCGATCGCTGATCGTGCTCATCTGCGTTCTGGCAACGCCACACGAAGCGCAAGCCCAAACGCGCATCATGTGCGTCGGCGATTCCATCACCGAAGGATTCGGCGGCTGGGCCTCGTACCGGTATCCGCTGTGGTTCGATCTGCAGTCCGACGGCATCGCGGCTGACTTTGTAGGGCCATGGACCGGGTATCACATATGTGGCGGGGCGCCCGACAGTTCATGCTTCTACCCCCAGTACCTGAGCACCTTTGACCGTCACCACGCCGGTTACTGCGGATGGCGCACGGATCAGGTCGCCGCGGTGATCGTCAATCTTGCGAGCGGCGCTCAACCGGACATCGTCCTGATCCACCTCGGGACGAACGATATCGCCCAACAGGGCGCCGCTGGAGTCAACAACGCCGATCTGAATCTACGGCTCATTATTCAAAGGTTACGTTCGGTCCGTCCAAACGTTTCGATCCTGCTGGCCCAGGTAATCCCCCTCGCGACGACCCAACCCGCCGCCATCCATGTGGCGCCGCTCAACGCGAGGATCGCGACGATCGTGTCGGAGCTTGATACTCCAGCCTCTCGAGTGCTCCTTGTTGACCAGAACTCGGGTTTCGACCTGAGCTCGATGATGCAGCTCGACGGCGTTCATCCTAACACCGCGGGCGAACAACGAATGGCCGATGTGTGGCGAGCGACACTCGCCACCATCCTGACCGAGCCGCCTTCCTGCTCAGTCACACAGGCCATTCCCGCGGCCAGTTCCCTGGTCGCGCTCTTCACATTCGACGACGGCACCGCGCGTGACATCACCACTTCGCTCAACCGAACCTGCGTCGCTCTCGGCAATCCCCAGTTTGTTGACGGAGCCTTCGAGGGCGGCGGGATGCTGCTCGACGGTGCGTCGTACCTTCGAGCCGACGCCCTGATTCACCCATCGGTTCGGCCACGGCTCACGATGGGCGGCTGGGTGAGACTCGAGACGACCGCTGTCGGCACAACCCTCCTCAGCCATGACAACGGCGGGTTTGACCGCGCCCTGCTGATCGACAATCGCGCCGGCGGCGTCGGTTGGTCGGCCTTCGCCGGCCCGGGCGGAGGAACAGACGGTTCAGGCGTTCTCGGCTTCATCCCCGCGCAGGCGATGCAGTGGCAGTTCGTCGCCGCCGTGTACGACGCGAGCGCCCAGAGTGTGATGCTGTATGTAGATGGTGAGACACGTCAGGCATCGGGGAATCCAGGAAGCAACGCGTTCGGTCAGAACGTGTATGTAGGCAAGGCACCACTCTGCGGCGGAACCGCGTGCACCCTCAATGGAACGCTGGACAACGTGTTCATCATGTCAGAGGCGCTGAGTGTGGCACGGCTCGATGAAATCCGGATCGGCGGATACCGCCGCATCCCCACATGCCTACTCATCCTGCTACAGCCGCTGTGTCAGCAGAGATGCGACGGCGAAAGTGTGAACTTCTCAATCGACGCGGCGGGGTCGGAGCTCTCGCATCCCCTCACGTATCAGTGGCGCAAGGACGACGTACCGATCGATATCGGTGCGAACCCCTCCGCGGCGACTGCCACGTTGACGATCCTCAGCGTGGGGTCGTCCGACGCTGGTTCCTACGACTGCGTTGTCGTCAACGCCTGCGGCAGCGCGATCTCCCACTCCGCTCAGCTTGGAATCTGTGACGCCGATTTCAACTGCGACAGCGTCGTCACCAGCGCCGACATCACCTCATTCCTCTCCGCGTGGTTCGCCGATCTCACCAACGGTACCACGATCGCTGACTTCAATCAATCGGGCGGCACCACCTCGGCCGACATCACCGCGTTCCTTGCCGCTTGGTTCCTCGCAATCCAGGGAGGCTGCTAAGGCCTTCGGCTAGTCGCCCGTTCGACCCTCTCCCGGCCTTCGGGGACTCTCGTCGCATTGGCCACGATCCGTCGCATTGGCCACGATCCGCCATCAGCCCATCGTGTTGGCGGAAGCACGCCCCAATTCTCTACCGATTACCACGTTCGGCCGCAGCCTTCCCGCCCGCGGCGTGATACTCCATTGGCACGAAGATTGCATTGCCGCATCCACCGATCCCGTGCTCTCACTTCGGAGCGTTATCCCCGTGCCGGCCATGCCTACGCCGATCTCCTCGCCAGTCCGCTTTACCCGGCTGCTCTTGGCCGTGATCGCCACCGCGGCGTGCGCCTACCCGGCCCTCGCTCAAGACCTCGACGGCAACCTCCAACAAGACTCCCTTGAGCTCCGGCAAGGGGCTCTCGACTGCAACCACAACGCCATCCTCGACATCATCGACATCGGGCGGCCCCACTTTTCCAACTCGCGCGAGCACCTCAACGGCGTCGTCCAGTTCCAGAACAACGTCTGGGACGTCGCGCCGCTCGACTTCAATCTCGATGGCAAGATGGACCTCGCGCTCTGCGCCTTCACCAGCACCAACTTCGGCCACGTGGCGTTCTGGCGGAACGACGGCGGCCCCGGCCTCACCTTCCACAGCGAGATCCCATTCCCCAACGCGCGTCCCACCATCATCAAGTCCGCCGACGTCAACGCCGACGGCCGGCCCGACCTGATCGCGGCCGACTCCTCCTACAACCGCGTGTATGTCCTGCGCGCGACCGGTGACGGCACCTTTGCCGCGTCCGTCACACTCCAGGGCGACACCTCCAACAACGGTTCCGTCGGCCTCGCGCTCGGCGACCTCGACAACGACGGCGATACCGATATCGCTGCGACGAGCTGGGGCACCAACAAGGTCAATGTGTGGCGCAACACCGGTGCCGGCACATTCGGCCCGCGCAGCACGATCAGCGTGTCGTTCCAGCCGCGCGATGTCGCCATCGGTGATTTCACCGGCGACGGCCTGCCCGACCTCGCCGTGGCCAACGAGTTCTACTCATCGAGCCCACCGGGCGCCGACGGCACGGTCTCGCTCCTGCGTAACACGGGCACGACCTTCGTCGCCCACGGCGCGGTGACCCCGCCGCGCGGCCTGCCGCCCTACATGTACCAGCCGCGCCCCCAGTTTGTAGAACTCCGCGACACCGACCATGACGGCGATACCGATCTAGTGGTCTCGAGCAAGCTGTCCAACGTGCTCTCGGTCCACGCCAACGACGGCGCCGGCAACTTCTCGCTCTCCCAGACCTTCGGGGGCTTCCCCATCGAGGGCGACCCGCGCGATGTTCGGATCGCCGACCTCGACGCCGACGGCTGGGAAGATATTGTGTGGGGCGACCCTGACACGAGCGCCGTCATCGTGCTCCGCAACAACGCCGGAACGTTTGAGTATCAGCAGAGCTTCGCGACTTCGATCTACGGCTCGCTCTACCTCGCCATCGCTGATTTCAGCGGCGACGGCTCGCCCGACATCCTCTCCGCCAACAACGATGCCCGCACCTTCTCGGTGCTGGTGAACAAGGGCCAGCTCGACTTCGACGCCCCTATCCGCTACCGCCTCTCCGAGTATCCGGGCAACGCCATCCTCGCCGACTTCAATACCGACGGCGTGATAGACCTGGGCACCGTCAACACGAATCAGCTCGGCGACGTTTATACCTTCTACGTCCACACCGGCCTCGGCGACGCCCGCTTCAGCACCATCCCCATTATCAACGAGCTCGGCGTCGGCGGCACCATGACCTTCGCGCGCGACCTCAACAACGACGGCCTCCTGGACCTTCTCACCGTCACCGGCCGCTGCGAGGCCCGACTTGGCAACGGCGACGGCACCTTCGGCCCCGCCATCAGCTCCCCCATCCAGCCCCGTGGCCTGCGCCTCACCATCGCCGACTACAACGTTGACGGCAACCTCGACCTGATGTGGCTTTTCGGCAGCCATCCGAGCGTCGCCCGCATCAGCTTCGGCGACGGCCAAGGCTCGTTCGGCGTGTACACCGAGTACACCATGCTCCGTCAAGACGAGTCCGTCGCATTCGGAGACATTACAGGCGACGGCGCCCCCGAGTTCTTCGCCGGCTTCCGTCCGCAGCTCGACCCCGCGCCCGGCGGTGTCCTCTCGTGGCTCCCCAACAACGGCGACGGCACGTTCGGCGAGCGACAGGACCGCTACATCCAATCTCAGCCGCTGAACCCCGCCGTCAACGCGATCGCAGTCGCTGACTTCGATCGCGACGGCGACAACGATGTGGCCGTCACCGCGCTCGGCCTGCGCTATTACAGCAACCCCGGTGACGGCAACCTGCCGGCCGTTCCCGATCTCGTGAACCAGACCGCGGGCAGCATCCTCATCGCGGCCGACATCGACCTCGACGGCGACGTCGACCTGTACGCCCGCAACGCCACCCTCAGCGTGCTCCTTAACAACGGCGATGCGACATTCCCGCCCGCGATGCACCTCCACCGCTACAACTCTAACTACCGCGACCTCTTCGTCGCCGACGCCAACGGTGACGGCCGCCCCGACGCGATGATCCGTCCCGAGAACTCCTGGTCGCAATACCTCTTCCTCAACCTCGCTCCGTTCAGTGCCGACCTCAACGCCAACGGCATCCCCGACGATTGCGAAGACGACGGTGGCTGCCCCGCCGACTTTGACCAGTCCGGCACCATCACCTCCGCCGACATCACCGCCTTCCTCGCGGCGTGGTTCTCCGACCTTGCTTCCGGCACCGCTTCCGCAGACATCAATCTCTCCGGTTTCACGACCTCCGCCGATATCACCGCCTTCCTTGGCGTCTGGTTCGGAGCGCTCCAGAATGGGTGCTGAGTCAGAAAATCCGGGATTGAAGGGACGGGGGAGGGTGGGGACGACGAACGAACCGACTCGCGCGAGCGCGTCGCGCCTTCGGCCCTGTGACAGAATCTGAAAGGCAGTGGAACGTGATAACCAGCACGCGATCGAGTAGAAGGGTGATTCTGGCGGTCGCCGCGGCGGGCCTGGGCGCCGCCTCCGGATCGGCCTGGGCGCAGCCCGTCCTGCCGCAGTTCGCATTCCCCGGCGAGGGGGTAGCGTTGCAGGAGACGCCGCGCTTTATCGGGAGCGGCGTCGAACTAGCCGACGTAAGCGGCGACGGACTGCTCGACATCGTCGTCTCCGATAACTTCGGTCAGTTCTCGTACACCCACGAGTTCAATGTCCTCATCAACAACGGTGACGGCACGTTCGCCCCGGCCGTGAGCAGCAGCGTCGAGACCGAGGGGAACGAGTTCTCCAACCTCGCGCTCGCCCTGGGCGATCTGAACGGCGACGGGCGTGCAGACCTGGTGACGACGCGGCTTTCGGTCTTCACACCGCCCGACGGCAACCGGCCCAACATCGCCGTGCTGTTCGGGCAGGCCGATGGGCGGTTCACCGGCCAGGCCAACCTTGCCAACAGCACCACCGACAGGTTTATGCGGCGGGCCCGCGGCCGGAACGTCGCGCTGGGCGACATGAACGGCGACGGTCACCTCGATATCGTCAGCCCCGCCTCCTCCAGCTCCTTCTCGGTGGTGCCCGGCAACGGCGACGGCACCTTCGGTGCGCCGATCCAGTCTGGCACGGGCTTCTCCGAGATCACGACGCTCGGGGACATCGACGGTGACGGCGACCCGGACGCGATTGGCGTGTGGAACAGCGGCAGCGACAACCGAGTAGAGGTAACGATCTCGGTGAACCGTAACGACGGCGATGGGTCGTTCACACCCGCGCCCTCCTTCACGCTCGACGCGCGGCTGAATGCACTGATAACCGGGCAAGCCCGCGCCTTTCTCACAGACCTGACGGGCGACGGCCTCGCGGATTACCTTCTCTTCGGGGAACGGGGGAGCCAATCCGGCGCGGGGGGGCTCTACGTGCTGCGAAGCGACGGCGACGGCACGTTCACGCAGATCTTCCGGGAGACGCGCTCGCAAGATGGGATGAACACCGGCACGATTGTTGTCGCCGACTTCGACGGTGACGGCGATGTAGACATTGCAAAGGTCCCCAACGTGGGCGAAGTGGGAGAGATCCTTGTAAACGATGGAGCCGGCGGATTCGCTGTCACAACGCCGCTGCAAGCGGACCTGAGCTACCTGGTCACCGCCGCCGCAGGCAACGTCGTCGGCTCAGCGCTCCCCGACATCGTTCTGTACGACGACCCGCCCGAGAGCACGCCCACGCGCCTTCGCGTCATGGAGAACCTGACGCCCCTCGCCCCGCCACCCTGCCCGGCCGATTTCGACGGCTCCGGCTCCGTCTCCTCCGCCGACATCACGTCCTTCCTCTCCGCGTGGTTCGCCGACCTCACCAGCGGCACGCTCACCGCCGACTTCAACCAGTCCGGTTCCACGACCTCCGCCGACATCACCGCGTTCCTCGGCGCCTGGTTCGCGGCGATCGCCGACGGGTGTTGATCCCCGAGCGTGCGGCACCCAATCCAGTGGCAGCTGCGGTCGCTCGCGCTCCTCGCCCTACGGCTCCGCGCTCGCCCCCGGGATCCACGCGCCGGGCTGGTTCTGCAGGTGCTGGAAGATCCGGTGCAGCACCTGCTTGCTCATCGCCTCCGCCGTCGCGATCTCCTCGACTACCACGTGATCAGCCCCCAACTCCGTCGCGCGGATCGCCCGGCTCAGGTAGCTTGTGCGCGCCGCGATGAAGATCGTCGGCGCCGCCGCCCGGATCGCCCGGCACGCCAGCAGCGTCGCATCGTCGTCCGGCACCGTCAGCACCACCGCGTTGGCGCACTCGATCCCCGCCGACTGCAGCACCTCAGGGTTCGAGATATCGCCGAACACGATGGATCGCCCCAGCGCCCGCTGCTTACGCACCGTCGCCGGGTTCAGCTCCACGATCAGGTAGTTGATCCCCGCCACCTCAAAGTGCTGCGCCATGTTCCGTCCCACGATCCCGAACCCCGCGATGATCACGTGGTGCGAGAGCGGCTTGCCGGCCGGCGTCGTCAGCGATCCCTCCCGCTTCGCCCGCACCGCCGCCCCATGGGTCTCGTCCCGCAGCGCCGGCGATGCGAACCAACCGGCTGTTTTCCATTTCATGAACCGAGGGCGCAGCTTCTGCCCCGCGTTGTACAGCCCCGGCGTGAGCACCAGCGACACCACCACCATCGAGATCGCCACCGCCTGGACATCCCCCGAGATGATCGGGTGATCCTCGCTCGCCGCCGCCGCCAGCAGCACCAGGCTGAACTCCCCAGCCTCCGCCAGCGCAAACCCGCTCGCCACCGCCGTCGGCACGGTCGAGCCCGCCGCCCACGTCGAGAGCGCGATCAGCACCGCCTTCACGCTCAGCATCAGCACCAGGCCGATCGCGATCACCCACCAGTACCCCGCGATCACCCCCAGGTCCAGCTTCAGCCCCACCGCCGTGAAGAACACCGCCATAAACAGATCGCGCATCGGCGCCAGTTGCCCCGCTAACTGGTGCTTGAACGGCGTTGACGCCAGCAGGAACCCCGCTAGAAACGCCCCCAGCTCCGGGCTGAACCCGAGAGCGCTCGTCACGATCGCCGCCCCCAGCGCCACCGCCGCCGCCAGCACCAGCGGCGTCTCCGCCGACGACTCCCGCGCCGCCTCCGTCAGCAGCCGCGGCAGCACATACCTCCCCACCGCGATCATCAGCGCAATGCCCCCGATCCCCGCTGCGCCCGCAGCCAGCAGCGCCAGCGCCTTGGAGCCCTTCGTTGCCTGCTCCACCTCCGCCACCATCCCGCTCAGCCCCACGCCCGACCAGTCCGCCAGCGGGGGCATCAGCGCCAGGAACACCAGCGCCATCAGATCCTGCACCACCAGCACCGCGAAGCACACCCGCCCGTGCGCCGTGTTCATCTCCCGCCGCTGCTGCAGAATCCTGAACACCACCGCCGTCGATGACATCGAGAGCGCCATCCCCACCGCGATCGCCGCCGGCGCGGGCAGCCCGAACAGCATCGCCAGCGGCCACATCGTCAGCACCACCCCCGTGGTCGAGGCCACCCCAACCAGCAGTATGTGCATCAGCCCCGTCCTGATCCCGTCGAGGTCCAGGTGCAGGCCGATCGTGAACATCAGCAGGATGATCGCCAGGTTCGAGATCGACGCGATGTTCTCGTCGCTGGTCGGGATGTTCAGCTGCGCCCCGATCAGCCCCAGCAGCGCCCCGGTGATCAGATACCCCGGGATCGCCGCCAAGTGCAGCCGGCGCAGCAGCATCGTCACCCCCGCCGCCGCGGCGAGAATGACCATCAACTCGAACACAACCGCGTGCGACGAATCCGCCGCGCCAAGAAGCAGGTGCATGACCGGCAAGCGTAGCGAGACCGGCGCCGGTCTCCAGGCGGGTGTTCTTTCGCCGGTGCCCCCCTCCGCTCGGAGCCGCGGACTTCAAGTCCGCGAGCCCTGATGCGATGCGACTGGGGTTATGAGAACCGATATCGAAGCGAGCGATGCTCGCTGGCACCACATCTCACTTGCCAGAGCCCTTTCTAGCACCCACTCGCCAGCGCCGTGAACCACGCGCTCAAGAACGCCGTGATGTCCGCGCTCGTCGTGCTCCCCGAGTTGTTGAAGTCCGCCAGGCTTGTCCCGCCGGCGATGTCCGCGAACCAGTCCTGCAGGAACGCCGTGATGTCGGCGCCCGTCACCGACCCCGAGTCGTTCCAGTCCGCCGGGCACGGGCCGCCGCTCCCGGGCAGGATCGAGATCACCCGGTCACGCCCATCCGATGTGTTCTGGAACCGCGTGTCCACCGCGACCACCTTCACCCGCACATCCGCCGCGGCAACATCCGCGACCGGCCGCCACACATACGAGGTCGCGGGCCCGGGCAGCTCCGTCACGACCCGCTGCCAGCTCCGCCCCTGGTTGGTCGATGCATAGATCTTGATCTCGCGGATGCCCAGGTCGTCGCTCGCCGACCACGAAATCGGCACCGTGCCCGCGAACGACTGCCCATCCAGCGGCGAGAGCATCGTGATCGCCGGCGGCGCATCGCCTATCCGCGGATCGGGCCGGATCGTGAACACCTCGCTGAAGAAGTGCTTCTGAATGTTGTACGTTCCCTGCGCGATCACCACCACCCGCGCCGCATCCGTGCTCACGCAAGGCGCAAAGAACCCGTCCGGGATCCCGCTCCCGAAACCGAACTCCCACGCATCATCGTTCTCCAGCACCAGCGCCGCATTGAACAGCGCAAAGTACCCGTCGGTGAACCCGGAAGACTCGTACGTGAACGGGATGAAGTCCCCCGCGAGGTACGACGCCCCCGCGCTCGGGCCACTGATCGTCACCTCCCCAGGCCGATCGTTGTCGGGGATCACGTAGGCGTGCCGATCCCATCCCTCCTGCCCCGCATCATCGATCGCAACTACGTACAGGTTCGTCTCCGGGCTGCTGAGCAGCGGGCCGACATCCGGCACCGTCCATTGATACGACCTCTGCGTCCCCGCAATCCCCGCGGTAATCAGGATCGCGTTCTCGGGCTGGTAGTTCAGCCCCGGCGAGTAGAACAGCCGGTGCTCCACGATGCTCCCATCATCGCGTGCATCCCATTCGACGAAGACGGTCTCGCCCGGCTCCAGCAACTGGAACCCCTTGATGTCCACGACCGGTGGATGATCCGCGAAGTCCGGTGACTCGAACAGGAACGGCTGGAAATCCACGAACCCCACCGCCGGATCGCCCTGGCCGTTCGGATTCAGCGTCGCCTGCGGCCCCGAGTGGATGCCCCCACCAGTTATGCATCGCATCGATGGACCCCAGCGACCCCGAGAACGTATCCTGCACGCCGATCTGATTGCCCACGAACGCGTTGGGTGCATCGGGGCTCGAGAGCCTCAGCGGCGCCGAGCCGAAACTCGAGCCCGTGTTCGAGGCGCCCACCGCGTTGTCCAGGAACTGCGTCTTCTTCGCGCGCACGCCGCGAATCGCGCCCACCCCGTTGTCGCGCAGTACCGAGTCGTGCAGATCGACCGCCGCCCCGATGTATGACGAGATTCCCCGCTCCGACCCCTCGACCAGAACATTGCGCACCTGCGAGTGCGTCGCGAACTGGATCATGTCCCAGGAACCGCCCGGCACGAGCGGCCCGAACGTAATCGGTTCCTCCGGGGTGCCCCGGATACGCAGCACGCCGCTCTCGCTGGTTGTCATGTACGCGCCGCTCCCGAAGCGCACATCCACACCGGGCATGATCCGCAGCCGCCCGCCGAGCCCCGGCGACGTGGAGTCGCGCACCACGTACGGCAGCCCCACATCGCCCCACACGTAGTCGCGGCTCGTCAGCGATGGGATGAACCGCAGCCCCTGCCCATACTCGTCCACCGACACGAACCCGTTGTGATCGTTGCCTGTCGCGGGAACGACACTCCCGGGGAGCAGCCCGCCGTACAGCTCTACTGCGTACTTATTCCCCGTGATCGTGTTGTTCGCGCCCAGCAGCGTGTTCCCGTTGCCGAGGTACACGCCCGGCCCCTCGTTCGCCGTTGCCACTATGCCGTCCAGGAGCAGCGGCTGCAGACCGGAAACGATGAAGAACCCCGCGCCCTCCCCATCGGTGGCGTACGTCGCGCCGCTCACGCTCACGTTGTCGAGCACGAACAGCCCGCCATGCAGCGAGATCGTGTGGTTCGAGGTCACGTTCTCCAGCCTCCCGCACCCCCCCAGGATCGGCCCATACGCCCCCTGCAGCTGCACATCGCGCAGGTGGAAAAATTCCCAGTTCCCCCACAGCAGTCCGTTGCCGCTGACCGTGGTGTGCGACAGCAGCACGTTCCCCGTCCGGCCCGAATAGAAGAACGGCGGCACCACCTTCACGCTGAGCTGGGCATGGTCAAGCTCCACCACGCCGCCCACCGTCTGGATCGATGATGAGTGGTTGCTCACCCCCGTGATCACGATCGGCGCCTCCGCCGTCGCGATCCCCCGCATCGCTCCCTCGACCGCGATCCGGCTCTCCTCATTGATGATCACCTCCACACCCGGCTCCAGCACCAGCGTCTGGTCCGGTCCGACCGGGAACACCCCTTCAACGACATGCGGGTTGTCCGCCGCTCGCCACACGATCGTCGTCGTCGGCCCATCGGGCAGGATCTCGCAGCTCGGCGCCCCCGCGTGCATCACCCCGTAGAGCACAAACGCGAGATCTCGGTTCTCCAGGTGCCCCCAGTCCGCATGGCCCACGTTCCACCCCCCACCGGGGTTGCGCCAGTAGAACGGCTGCCCCGCCACCGCGGGCACACCGTCCGCGTACCAGTCGAATCTCGTCCCGACCACCTGCACCGACACGAAATGCCGACCGTCCGCCTCGAACGGCACACTCAGATTGACCCCCGTGTCGGTCCCCAGCTCGATGACCTGTCCGCCTCCGCGCGCATAGTGCTGCTCATACAGCACCTCTCCCGGCGCCCCGCCCGGTCCCTGGTCATAGAAACGCACCCACACGCCGGTCCAGCCATTCGTGTCCCGATACCCGGAGAAGTTCACCCGCGTGATCCGCGCGTGCAGGCAGAACTCGTCCGCCGCCTCCGCGTTCAGGTCCGACCCCTCCCCGAAATCGCTGGAGATGCCAGAGGTCGCCTCGATGTTCATGTAGTCCAGCCGCTGGTCCCACACGATCGGGTCAATGGCCAATGCCGGCCAAATGGCGACACCTGCCGCGACCACGGCGGAAACGAGTCGAGCGAGTGGTGGCATGATGGGTTCCCTCAGGAAAAAGCACGCGGCTCCCTACAGTTTGAGCGAGCCACGCTCCGTCATGCGAACCGCATACCGCCGTATTTGATCCTCAGTTTTTGATCTTGCGCGAGCCCCTCGTGTGCGCCCGGAGCGGCGCTGATCGCTCACGCCAGCTCCGCCTTGAACCGCCCCAGACTCTCCCCCTCGCGCACATACCCCAGGAACCTCCCCCGCGGCGACTGCCCCGCCACCATGTCCGCATCCATCCCCACCACACGCGTCCCGGCCTGATCCTCCATCAGCGCCCAGCACACGATCGGCCGCGTGCGCACGTCCTGCACCGGCGGCGACCCCACGTCGTACACCGCGAGCCACCCCGACGCGGGGATGATCTGCGTGATCCGCTGCGCCATCACCATGTCAAGACCTTAGGCACTAGGCACTTGGCATCGGGCACTGGAGTTCACCCCCTATGCACCACGCACCACGGCGTAGGGGCTCGTCGCTCTCCTTCTCTTTCTTCTCTCTCTCTCTTTTTTCAGTGCCCAGTGCCCAGTGCCCAGTGCCCAGTGTCTATCCCCTCATCAGCTCCACCAGCACATCGATCCCCTTGTGCAGGTTCGCCTCGTCCGTCGCGTAGCTGATCCGCAGGTGCGTGTCGCGCCGGCTGAACGCCGAGCTCGGCACCACCAGTAGGTTCCGCTCCACACACTTGTCGAGGAACTGATTCGCCGTCATCCCCAGCCTCTCCGGCACCTTCGGGTACACGTAGAACGCCCCGCCCGGCATCGCCACCTCCGTCACTTCGCGCAAGCGCGACACCACGTAGTCGCGCCGCTTCTGGTAGCTCCGCACGATGTCCGACACGTCGTAGTCAAGCGCCGCCATCGCCCCGTACTGCAGCGGCGCCGGCGCGCAGATATACATGTGCTGCTGCAGCTTCGTCATCTCCTCCAGCAGCAGCCGCGGCCCCGCCGCGTACCCCAGCCGCCACCCCGTCGGGCCGTACGTCTTGCCGAACCCGCGGATCAGCAGCACGTCCCGGTGCGAGCCGGGCGCCCGCGCCGGGCTCGGGCAGCGCGACCCGCTCGAGGTCGCCTCGCGCGCTTCCTCGAACGTGAACTCGTCGTAGATCTCATCCGTGATCAATAGCACGTTCTTTCGTCGGCACAGGTCCAGCAGATCCTCGCACTCCCTGCGCGTGCTCACCACGCCCGACGGGTTGCCCGGTGAGTTCAGCAGCACCACCTTCGTCTTGGATGTAACGAGCGGCTCCACGCGCTCCGCCGTCAACCGGAAATCCGGGTACGTGTCGCAGATGACCGCCCTTGCCCCTAGCGCGTTGCAGAGCTGCGGGTACAGCACGAAGTAGGGGTCGCCGAAGATCGCCTCATCCCCCTCGCCCACTAGCGCCACGAACACCAGCCAGAGCGCCCCCGCCGTCCCGCTCGTCACCATCACCGCCGGGTCATCCAGCGTCGCCTCCGGCCGCAGCCGCGCATCCACCGGCCACCCCACCTCTTGCCGCAGCCGGCGCGCCAGCGCCTCGCGCAGCGAGACGATCCCCTGCGTCGGTGTGTACCCGTTCCGGTCTGATTCAATCGCCGCGATCGCGGCCTTCTTCACCGGCCCCGGCACCGGAAAGTCGGGCTGGCCGATCGTCAGGTTGATCGGATTCTTCAGCCGCGCCGCCAGGTCGTACACACGGCGGATGCCCGAGGGCTCCACGCCGCGCGAGCGTGCACTGATCAATCGTTCGATGTCCATGTGCCCAAGCGTAGGAACACCGGGTGCGGGGGCGCAATCGCCTCCGACCCTTCCAGTGCCCAATGCCGTCTCTTAGCGCTTGCCGGTCAGCGTCTTGGCAAGCCCGAGCGCCTTGGCGTTCTGCGCCGTCATCTTCTTCTCGGTCGTCATCTTGGCGATCCGCTCCGCGCGCGTCAGAACGCTGCGGACCGTGGCCAGGCTGCCGGAAACTTTCAGCGAACGATCAAGGCTCATGGCATCTTCCTCGTTGCCTTCGGCCTGAGCATCGCTCGCGGGGCCTCACGGCTCGTACTTGTCCCAAAAACCGCTGGAGAAATCGAACCCGCCCTTCGGATCGCGGGCCCATTTCATGCCCACCGTCTTGGCTTTGGTCTCAAGCTCCGGTCGCCGCGGCGATGAATAGCCCTTGCTATCAAACCCCTCGGCGACGATCACTTTCCAAGTGGGCTTATTGTTGGCCCGAAGCTGCGGGGTATCAACCGTCTTGTCCCCCATCGGCACCGCCGCCGCCGGAACCCCGTTCGTCGTCATGAATTCCGCCGTGGCCCTCGCTGTCGAGTAGTGCAGAACCTGCTGTACCGTGAAGTAGTTGAACCCCGGCTTGCGGGGGTCGCCCGCCACCTGCGCCCCAGCCGGCTTTGCGGCCGGGGTCTGCTTGCCGGAGTTCTCGGGCTTGCCGGCGCCGGGGTTCGAAGTGGGGGGCTTTGCCAGCGGGTCGGCCGCGGCGCGGTCCGGCTCCACCTGCCGCGGCGGATCTCCTGGGTCCACCGTCGAGAGCAGCCGCGCTTTCTCCTGTTCCCTCCCCTGCCAGTGTCCAACGCTCCAGACGACAATCAAAGCCGCGATGACCGCGACCCCGATCCACGCGATATGGCTCCCAGTGACCCCCCAGCGCCGCAGCCCCTCGCGGGCCATTTCATCATCAATGTCCCTGTGCTCGGTGCCGCCGGCGGCGCCCGGCGAACGGCTTTGGAGCGAGCCGCCCTGGTTCAGGTTTGAGGCATGGGACGACGCGGATGCCGGGAGAGGAACAACAGAGGAGGGGGAGATACGAGACGGTGGTTGCCGCGACGACGGCGTCTCGGGCATCCGAACCTCGACCGGGGCACGCGGCGAGGTCCGATCGATCGCGCTCGTCATCGGCGCAATCGACCGCGGCCCGGGCGGCTGCGCACTCGGAGCCACCGGCACCTTGCTGGGGTCCGTCTGCCTCATCACCTCGAAGAGCGGCGGCGGCCGGCGGCTTCGTGACATGCCAGTAGGGTATCCGCAACGCCGCGACCCGTGCCAAGGGTTCATCCGCCCGGCGGGTAAGCTGTGCAGCGCCCGTATCAGCCGAGCACCGACCCTCAGCACCCATTCGCAAGCGCTTCGAACCACGCGCCCAAGAATGCCGTGATGTCCGCCGACGTCGTCGCGCCGGATTCGTTGAAATCCGCTACGTTCGTTCCGCCGGACAGATCAGCAAACCAGTCACCCAGGAACGCCGTGATGTCCGCGCTGGTCACGGCGCCAGAGTCGTTCCAGTCTGCCGCGCACGGCGGTGGAAGCGCCACCACAACTGATGCGAAGTCGTCCGTCACGTCGATTTCCGGCAGCGCCTCGGGGATCGGGGCCGCGGCGACGCGGACCGATATCACATCCCCCTCCACGAGCATCGACGCCGGAACGATGATGCGGAAACCAGGGCCGTAGGGCACCTGGCCATGATCTCCCGTCACGCACATGCATTGCGCCCCGTCGATAGGCCCGCACGCCGTCCCGTTGAAGCACTGCAGAATGCAGAACTCGGCGCAGGTGATGCCTCCCCCGCCCGGGAGCTGCCCACCCAACCCGATGAAGATCCGGAAAATCCCTCCGCCGCTCCCGCCCCCCGGCAGCACCGCGCCGTTCAGGAGCACATCGACGGTGCAGCTCAGGTCGTGAGAATCACCGGGGATCGACTCGAATCCGATGACGGCGCTGATCTGCCACCCCGTTCCGCCCGGCACCGGCTCATAGAAAATCTCCCCCGCCGACACGTACCGGTTGTACTCCGGGCCCTGCGCCAGACCGCGGTCCGCCAACGCCGTGGCCGCGATCACGAAGGTGACGACGCCCCGGCCCAGCGCACATGCATGATTCATCGCGGAACTCCCGTTGAGGCGGTGCGGTCGCGCATCACCGCCCCAAGGGAGAATATCACGCGGCCATCAACTCGCCGCCTCATCCCCGGCCAAGCCGAACGAGTCCGCCAATCCGTTAGGAGGGTGATTGGAAAGTCAGCATCCGTTCGCGAGCGCATCAAACCACGCGCTCAGGAACGCCGTGATGTCGGCGGACGTGGTGGCGCCGGAGTCGTTGAAATCGGCGATCAGCGTTCCGCCGAGAAGGTCGGCGAACCACGCGCCGAGGAAGGAGGTGATGTCGGCGGAGGTGACCGAGCCGGAGTTGTTGAAATCGGCGGGGCAGGGGGGCGGGGCGGGCTGACGCTCGTAGGCGCCCATGTCCACGATCGGCGGCGTCCCTTGACCGGTGTCGGGAGCGGCTGGGTCATCCACCGCTCGGGGCGCGCCACCGAGGTCGCTGGTGAGCGCCGGCTGCACAGCTTCGAGCGCATCGTTCGAGCCCGCGTCGATGCACGGCGAGGCGGCGCCGGGCCGCCGGGTGCCGGGCTCGAACATCGGGTCCGCGGTGATGTTGCCCGGGCCCTCAAAGCCGCCGGTCACCATGCTGGAGGAGATCTCGACCAGCCCGCTCGTAACCAGGATCTGCGGCGAGCTGTTATCCGGCGACAGGATGCAGTTCTTCACGAGCACCGCGTCGTTCACGGAGAAGTCCGAATCAACGCGCAGCGCGCCGCCCAGGGCTCCCACCGCCGTGTTGCCCGCGAGGGTTGAGTTGGTCACGGTCACGATGCTGCTGTAGCTCTGGACGCCGCCGCCGCTGACGGCGGTGTTGCCGCTGAGGTCGCAGCCCGTGATCGTGATCGACCCGTAGAGCGCCGACACCGCGCCGCCCGGGCCCGTGGCGTTGTTGCCGCTGATCACGCAGTTATGGAAGTTCGGCGCGATGAAGTCCGTCACATGGACGCCGCCGCCGCTGGCGGCGTGATTGCCGCTGATTGTGCAGCGATCAAAGAATGCCTCGCTCCCGATCATGACGAGGCCGCCGCCGTCGTTCTGCGCGAAGTTGTCCGCGAACGTGCATTCGGTCGCGGAGGACTGCGCGCCCAGAACGCAGCTCATGCCGCCGCCATCGAAGGCGAGATTGCCCGAGATGGTGCATCGCAGCAGCACCGGGTTGCTCGAGCTCGCGTTGAACACCCCGCCGCCGCTCACGCTCGCGACGTTCGCGGTGAAGGTGCAGTCGGTGATGGTTGGCGATGCGCCGTCGCGGTTGTAGAGCCCGCCGCCGCGCCCGGCGCTGTTGCCCGAGAAGATGCAGTTTCGAATGGTGCAGCTCGAGGTGAGCACCCACGCGCCCCCGCCGCGGGCACCCTGCGGCGGGCTGTCGGGCCCATTGGCGTTGCCGCCGGAGACGGTGAAGCCATCGAGCACGGTGGTGGCGTCCACGTTGTCGAACGTGACGACGTTGTAGGAGTTGTCGCCCAACAACGCCGAGGCGTCATCCGCGTTGAGGTCGCCGCTGAGGATCGTCGGGTTCGCGCCGATGCTGCGCTGCGAGAGGACCGACTCGGTCCCGGCGAATCCTCCGTACGCGGCCACGCCCAGCGGCATGTTGAAGGTCGAGGTTCGCGCGGCGCCGGGGGCGCCGGGCCTGTAGGTCCCGGTGGCTACCCAGAGCTCGTCGCCCGCCCCGGCCGCGCCGATCGCGGACTGCACGCTCGTGAACGCGTTGGCCCATGATGTGCCGTTGTTCGCGCCCGCGGCCCCGGCGCGGACGTAGATCACGTCGGCGCTTGCGAGTGTCCCGCACGACAGAGCAGCGAGGATCGCCACGGCGCCTCGGCGCACCAAGGACGTGGAATGCGGCGCCTGCGCCGACGGGGCATCCACCCGTGCTCCGGGTGCGCGACGGTTATGAAACAATGACATCCGGACTCTCCTGTTCGGCGTCGTTCAGCCTTCGACGCCGAGGCCAGAGTACCCCGAAGGGTCTTGCTGAACAATGGACGTGGGGGCGGATTGCACGGGGTCAGCAGGCCCCCCCGCCAGCGAGTGCCGCGAACCAGGCGCTGAGGAACGAGGTGATGTCGGCGGAGGTGGTGGCGCCGGAGTGGTTGAAGTCGGCGATGGAGGTACCGCCGGCGAGATCGGCGAACCAGTCGGAGAGGAAGGCCGTGATGTCGGCGCTGGTGACGGCGCCGGAGTTGTTCCAGTCGGCGGCGCACGGAACGCTGAGCACGACGTTGTCGAAGCGCTGCGCGGGGCTCGCGAAGTCGTAGAGCGCGACGCGGCCCGAGGCGAAGGCGCTGGTCGTGAGTGTGGTGGCGGGTGTAATACCACCGTTGAAGTACGCCGTGTACTGGTCGCCGGTGACGACGATGCGGAGGGAGATGTCGTCGCCCTGGCTAAAGAGTTGGCCGGTGTGGCCGACGGCGGCTCCGGCGCCGCCGCTCTGGACGATGTGCCAGTAGAGGCCCGTGCCGGTGCCGAGGAATCCGCCGGTGACTAGGAGGACGCCGTTCAGACCCGCGGCGTCGGTGCGGAGCCAGATGCCGCCGTCGGAGACTTGGAGACGTCGAGTGTGAGCTCCAGATCGGTGAGTTCAAAGGGGAGGGAGGTGAAGGTGGGGGGGGTATTGGTAGGGGCCTGCGCGAGGTACTCGCCGCCGATGGCGGTCCAGTCGCCGCGCTCATTGCCCCACTGGGGCGATGGGGCGGAGTCGAAACTGTCGGAGAAGAGGGGCTGGGCGGCGAGGGGGGAGGCCGCGAGGTGGATGAGGAGAAGGGCGCTGGCAAGAACGAATGGGCGCATGATGAACTCCGTGGGTGTTGACCCGGAGACCATTGTGCGGTGAGAGGGTGAGATGCACAAGAGGGAAGGGGGAAAGTGATGGGCTCGGGACCCGAGACGCGGAGGCCTATTCCTCGCGTGGGCCCTCGCCCCGTCGTGCCAGGTCGTGCCACGGGTTCGCCGCTGCTCTGAGCGGCAACCGGTGCTCTTCGATCTCGCTTCCCCGCCACCGCGAACTCGGCGTCCGCTCCCTCCTATTGCCCATCCCCCATTGCCCTCCCCACCGCTCATTCCCGTGCGCTCGTTGACCGCGCCGTTCATTCCTGTGCGCTATCTCGCGCGCATCGATGCCCTTGCAGTTGACACCCCGCTGTCCCGTGTCAGGATGTGGCCCGAACCCCTCGCGAACCCTACACGGAGACCGGCATGCTCGCTCTCTCACCTTCAGAGTTCAACCTCTCCCTCACCCGCGCCCTGGCGCTCGGGCTCCACGCGGTCGTCGCCACGCTCAGCAAGCCCGATGCATCGCTCGCCGAGCGCCGCTGGGCCACCTCGGCGCTCTTCAGATTCAAGCCCCTGCCCCTCGCAGACCCCATCGCCACAAGACCAAGTCTCGCACCCACCCCCCCGATTGTCGCTTCCATTGAAACCATGTCGATCGCGCCCGCGCCCTCGTCATCAGCGGAACCCCACATCGCATCAAGCGCTCAAACAGCACCGGCCTCCAAGCTCCTGAAAACGTTCTCCCCCTGCGGCCCGGTGGCCCAGGCGTCCCGCCTGGGCGTGCCTTCGCCACAGACCCTTGGGCCTCGGCCCGCCGCGCCATCGCTCGCCTCTGCGCCATTAGAACTCGCCCCGGCCCCTACCGCCGAGGCCGGCGCCATCGTTACGCCCTCCGCGCCGAGCATCTCCGATGAGTGTGAAGCGCTCCTCACCCTGCT
>JACMLW010000155.1 GCA_014379385.1 Phycisphaerales bacterium | reverse complement strand
GGCCATTACCCCGCCAACTACCTGATAGGACGATCGCTGCTCCCAAGGCGGCCGAAGCCTTTCCTCTCTCGAGCTCATGAGGTATTATGCCGGGTTTCCCCGACCTATCCCCCACCTCGGGGTACATTCGATCGTATTACTCGCCCTTTCGCCACTCACCCTTGCGGGTTCGTTCGACTTGCATGTTTTAGCCATGCCGCCAGCGTTCAATCTGAGCCAGGATCAAACTCTTCAATTGAAATCCGTTGTTCCCGGCCGGGGGCCGGGCTTCATTCAGATTGAGGTTTGCCTGTGAACCGCAAGGTTGTTACCCCTTGCAGTCCGGTCTGCGGCATTCAAAGCTTGTGGCCCTGAACACCGCACCGCCGACCGGCTAAAGCCGGCGGATTCGCTGAAAAATCTTCCAACTTGAAAAAGATCAAGAATGTGGCACACGATTTTCCAACCACGACGCGCTGTAAGCGCCGTGAGCGGTTAGCTCGACCTCGAACGCCCTGCAAAGGCAACGGTGTGACACCGCTTCGAGGCCGCACTTTCTCGTGGACCACCCAACTGTTCACTTTTCAAGGAGTTTTTCGACACTTGCCGCATCACGCGGCCGGGTCGAGTGCCTCTTCGTGTTTCCCGAAGTGGCGAGGGAGAGTGTAGCCCCCGACCCTATCCAGTCAAGCCGCCGATTGAATTCTCGGATTGCACGCGCGAAAACCTCGTCGCTTACGGCTTACATCTGCTCGCTGCGACCAAGGGCGTCACGAACCCACTCCTGGCAGCATCCGACGGCGCGGATCTGGAGTCACCGACACCACCGCCGCCCACACTTCCAAGGGCCTCTGCTCCGCCATGATCTCGCGGGTGTGCGATCGGATCGCGGCGGCCGCAGCCCGCATTGTCGCCCCGGTTGTGAGAACATCATCCACCAGAACGACTATCGCACCACCCGCATTAAGGGATCTCTGCGTCCAGAACGATCCCGCCGGGTTGGTTCGTCGCCGGCTCACCGGGAGCGATAGCTGCGATGCCCGGTGCTCCCGTGCGAGACATTCCGTCAGTCGCCCCCGCAAGGCGTCCGCGACGCCGCGGCCGATCACCTGGGTGTGATCTATTCCCCGAACGAACCGCCGACGGAAACTGGCCGGGACCGGGACTACGACCACCGGCCGACCGCTCAGTCCAGCGTCCGCCAGTGAAGCCGCGACACTCTCCCCCAAACGCTCCCCGAGCTCGAGGCCTAGCCGGCGCCACCTCGTGTATTTCACCTCGTGAATCAATCGATCCAGCGGGGGCACGTATTCGCCCAACCTGATTCCGCGCAACCAAGGCAGCCTTCGGCCGCGGCAATCGGGGCATCGCCCGTCCTGAACCTCGGCCGGGCCAACCGTCACCAGGCAGAGCGGGCAATAGTCGAGGCCAGCTTCGTCGGGTTGGAACGCCGCATCGGCGAAGCGTTCGTCGAGTGGCGCTCCGGCGAGGTCAAGCCAAGTCCGCTCGATCGTTCGGACCGTTGACATCCAGCGGGAGGGTGGCGCGGTGTCCGGGCGGGGGCAACTCAAATTCTGGTTGTTTGGTGCGGCCCCCGCGCCCTCTGGATCATGGCCCCGAAGCTCGATCGTCCCCGGGCGCCGCGGCGGCCATACAAAGCCGGCCGGCGTAGTGCGT
This sequence comes from Phycisphaerales bacterium, assembly GCA_014379385.1. Lineage (GTDB taxonomy): Bacteria > Planctomycetota > Phycisphaerae > Phycisphaerales > UBA1924 > JACMLW01. The sequence goes on along the minus strand of JACMLW010000155.1, from coordinate 19,217 downwards.
TTGCCGTTCACATCCCCACCGATTGACGCAGTTTCTCCCCGCCACCCGCGGCGGCGAGCGCCTCAACCCTTTCAACGGGGTAGAAGATTTCGAGCATGCGTGTGGCGCGGGGAAGGGCTCGCCGGATGACCGACGCCGCGCCCCTCCAGTCGATGGTCCCATCGCCGGGCATGCGGTGGTCATCCACGGTGCGGTCGTTATCGTGCATGTGCAGATACGAGATGGCGGGTCCCGCGTCGTTGAGCGCCTCCACCACGTCGCCGGTGATGTGGGCGTGGCCCGTATCGAGGCACATGCGGATTCGGGTGGACCCGGCGGCGATGACGTGTCGCGCGAGCTGCGCTGGGTCGTTGCCAACGTAGCAGTTCATGGGCTGATTCTCGATGAGGAAGGTCACACCGACGCGGTCTGCAACGGCGGCGAGGCGCTCGAGGAAGTCATCGAGGAGGGGGTAGCGCTGGGCGGCGTGGGCCTCGGCCTCGGCGCGGGCAAGCGGGCGGCGCTCTGGCGTCCACTTCGATGGATGGACCACGACCATATTGCCGCCGAGCTGGAGACAGAGCTCGGCCTCCTGCTCGTACACATCCAGGCAACGGGCCCGCTCGGAGGGGTCTGGAGAAGATGGGTCATAGTCGAAGCCAAAGACCCCGTGGACGGAATCAAAGATGAGGCCGCCGGCGGCCGCGGCGTCGAGGGCTTCGCGGACGGTGGGCGGCTTGGCCTCGTTGCGGTAAAACTGGCAAGCGGTGCAGCCGAGGGCTCGATATGCGGCGAGAAGCCGGGCGGGGTCGAAGTCAAAGCCGAAGGGCGCAATCGTGGCGAGCGCGGCCATGCAGGGTTCCGTGGGGGCAAGGGAAGGGTATCAGACTGGAGGCGTCGAAGTGGGTGGACGCCGGCATCACCGCTCGACAAGCCGCGGACCCCTCCCACCATGAGCGCACGAGCACTGTCCATCGGTGAACTTGTCGAACTCGCACATGAGGTCGTCACGGCTTTGTGATCAGTAACGGGTCTTCTAGGCAGGGATCATGGCGCGTTTACGCCACTCTTGGCCGCGTCGCGATCGCTACGGCGAGCTCGGCTTGGCGCAAAGTCAACACGTCGCGCCGCATAAATACGTCTCCGGATCCCCCTGGCCACGAGTATTCAAGCAGCACGGGGAGCGTCCACCCATTTCAGGATGGTGACGGGCCACGATCGAGATCGGGGCGTATGCCCCTGGGTCTTGACGGCAAACACGATGTCACCGGTGAGGGATTCAGCGACGCACCCGCCAAGACAAGTGTCATGTAGCCGGGGGTGCCTCCAATACCTCAGGCTTCAAAGGCCTGATGCCGCTGGACGCGCGAGCGCCCCAGAACACAAAGGCGCTATACCGATAACTGCTGCCGCACCAAGTCGGCTCGCGCCTCGCGGCGCTCGCCCTGGTCCATCTCGCGCCCGAGCACGCGCTGCAGGTGCGCCGGCTGCGTGAGCAGGATGAGTTGGTTCACCGTCTGCTCCGGAACGTCGGTGATGAGCCCGGCGAGGATGCCGAGTCGCACCTGGCTCAGGAGCGTGGTCGCTTCCTCGGGAGTAAGCAGGCGGGCGTAGCGAAGAGCGCCGAGGGCACGGAGCACCTGGTCCTCCACCATCCTCCGACGCTTCTCGATCAGCTTCCGGCGCGCCTCTCGCTCGTAGTGGATGACCTGCGGGATGATCTCCTGCGCAAAGGTCGCGAGGAGCGCCTGCTCCGACTTGCCGAGGGTCGTCTGATTCGAGATCTGGAAGAAGTCCCCTACTGCCTCCGACGACTCGCCGTAATAGCCACGAACCGCGAGGGACATGTCGCGCGCGGCGCGTCGCATCTTCTCCATCTCGCCGGTGAGTTTGAGGGCCGGGAGGTGGAGCATGACCGACAGCCGCAGCCCGGTGCCCACGTTCGTCGGGCAGGCTGTGAGATAGCCGTACTTTGGCGAGAAGGCGTAGTTCAGACCGCTGGCGCCACCGCCTGGACCGCCTGCCACGCTCGCGTCGGCGAGGATCGGCACGCTGGCACCGAGGGTTGTCCCTTCCAGACGATCGTCGAGCGCATCGATCTGCGCGAGCGCCTCGCTGAGTTCGAGCCCCGAGCGGATCACCTGCAAGCGCAGGTGGTCCTCCTCGTTCACCATGATGGAGATCTGCTCATCGTGACTGATGGCGACGCCGCGGGGGTCTTCGCCGCGAGCGAGCTCTTTGGAGATGAGGTGGCGCTCGACCAGGAGCGTGCGGTCGAGCTGGGAGCAGGCGCTGAGGTCAACCCAGGCGAGCTTCTCGGTTGAAGCGACCGCCTGGAGACGGGCCTGCGCGATCAGCGCGACTCGCTGGCGGTGCTCGCGCGAGGCCTTCTTGACGAACGGGGTGCCTGCGAGGTTTCGCGCCAGTCGCACCCGCGACGAAACCACCACATCCGCGTGGCACCCGGTGCCCCGAAGCCACGGGGCACCGCGCCGAACCGCCGCCGGGCTGGTGGGCGAGAAACCCGGTGGAGGGGGCGGGGGAGGAACGGGAGTGTCGCTCATGTGGGCTGTTCCCCGGGTCGATTGGGGCCCTGCACTTGGCCCGCAATCCCGGCCTCACCCTGGGCTTCATTGGCCCCTGATTCGAGCGTTTTGAGCTGATCCCTGAGCCTTGCGGCGTCCTCGTATCGCTCGCCAGCGACGGCTCCCTGCAGCTGCGCGCGGAGCGAAGCGAGCTGTACATGGGGATCGACGACGGTGCGAGTGGCCTTCACCGGGCCAGAGGGTGCGCCGGTGGACGGCGCCGGAGGTGTTTTGGGCGCGAGCTCCGACGCCTCGGTCATCGCGGCACGCTGCAGGTGGGCCAACCGCTTGGGAACTTTGCCAACGTGCCGACCGCCGCCCTCGTGGGCCCGCTCGAGCAGCGGTCCGAGCTGCGCATCGAACGCGGCGTAGCAATCGGGGCACCCGAGGTCGCCGGTCGCGCGGAACTGCGCGTAGGTGGTGCCGCAACTGCGGCACGCGGACCGCACGCCCTCGCCCTGAGCAGTGGGGGTGACCTGGGTCGCAAGAAACTGGGTGAGCAGCGTGGCCACCTGGCCTTTGGACTGCACGGCGAAGCCCTCGGCCTTGGCGCAGATCTCGCAGAGGTGCTTCTCCACCTGCTTGCCGCCCTTGATCATGACCTCATGGACGGTGGCCTCGTTGTCGCATTTCTGGCACTTCACGCTGGGCGATCCTAGCGAGCCCTCAAGAGGCCCGGCGCACGAAAAACCCGCACGAGCGTGCGGGTCTGTGTGTGATTCCGATACGGAGCTCGATCGGGTTTAGGCCTTGCTGCCGGCTGCGTTCTGCTGGCGGGTGTAGCCGAACTTTCGCTTAAGGGGCTTGATAACCAAGCCCGAGCGGATGGCATTGGTCGAAACCTTGATGCGCTGGGCGCGGCCGTCAACGACGGCGGTGACATCCTGAAGGTTCGGACGGAACGAGCGCCGCGTGATCCCTGTGGGCTTAAGGCCGAAGCCGCCCTTGGAGACCTTCTGGCCGCGGTAGGTCCGTTGCTTGCCGTAGCTGGTTTTTTTGCCGGTGAAGTGGCACGTATAGGGCATTGGGGCAGATCCTGTGTGCAAGTACCGACAAGGTCGGGAGTTGAGATCGAAATTTAGGCCTTGGCGGCGCTCAACCAAACGGGACGCGGAACCGAGGCATCAGCCGGGTCGACGTGGACCTTGCGGCCCTGGAACACCACCTTGCCGTGCCCGACGCTGAAGAGCGTGTTGTCGCGACCCATGCGGACCTGGTAGCCCGCCATGAACGGCGTGCCCACTTGGCGAACGATGATCGAGCCCGGCTGTGCAATCTCGCCGCCGTAAAGCTTGATGCCGCGATACTGAGGGTTGGAGTCGCGACCGTTCTTGGTCGAGCCTTGCCCTTTTTTATGTGCCATGGCGAGAGCTCCGCAAAATCCGGCGCGGCGGACGCCTGCCGGGGTGTGACTAGTAGGGTCGAAAGGTTAGACCGCGCGCGGCTTGGTTTCCAGCCGGTTGGCGGGTTCGGTCGAGCGCCGCGATCAAATTGCAGAAGGGGCTGTGAATGAATGGACAATGCGCCCGAGCGGGCCGCAGCTACCTCATAATCCACCTGCGTTCGGCGACGTCCAGCGGAGTGGAGCCGCGGGATTCAAGCGTGCCGGAAACGCGGTAACGGATCATCAAGGTCTTGCGGAGGACGAACTTCTCGCCCGAGCCGGGGGGCGTGACCGTCGCCGTTTCGCCGCTGAGCCCAGCCCCGTAGACCGTCAGTTCTGAGGTGTTCATGTCGGTGAGGGGCCAAATAACGATGCCGTCCTTCGCGTTCTCCTTGCCTTGAAGGATCTGCCCGATGATCGAGATCTGGTCCTCAACCAACGGGTTCTGCACACTCTCAATGATCGTCTTGGTGGCGGCAAGGGGGACGCCGCGGCCTGAGCGGATGACCTCGTTCTCGCCCGTGGCGATCTCAAAGGAGGGGGCGAAGAGCAAGTCTTCGCCGGAGTTGTTCGTGACCGTGTAGGTCATGTAGAGGAATGCCTGGGGTCCGTCCTCAAACTCGATTGACGTTACACGCAGGGGGCCTTCGATAATTTCAAGCTGCCAGCGGCGCGGCACCGGGTCGGGCTCGGGAGCAGCGGCCATTTGTGCCGCACCTACCGCGATCAGGGCCGAGGTCCAGACGAGCGCCCGAAGAATGGCGGCGGGAGTGAGCCGGCGGGCGAGGCTCGATGACCGGTAGGACATGGCGGAGGCTCCGTGATGAGGCCGACCGGAACAAGCCGATCAAGCCCAGGGGGGCGTAGTCTACTGGCGACACGTCTGCCGTCAACCTTGAACCGTACGCAGGGGCGCCGTCAACCCGGCGCCAATCTCGAAAGATGACCCAAGCGGCCACCAACCAACAAGAGTTCGTCGCGGATGGTGACCCGGTTCGGGTGGTCGCACTCCCGGAGGAACTGCGTCTTCACGGCGCCGCACGCCTCGTGGATGATCCTTCGCTCGATCCGATGATCGGTGGAGCGCGGATGCTCGACGCCGCTCGCCGGTTGGGGCTTGATCTCTCTCTGATGTTCGGCACGCTCGCGGACGGAGAACCGAACCCACTGGGCTCGTTGAAACTGCACGCCAAGCCGCGGCAGGTTTGCCTGGCCGTCCCCGCGCCGGGCCGCACCGCCACCCTCTTTGTTTCATCAACGGCTACGCCGGTCCGCCTCGCCAGCGCCCCCCGATCGCCCGGGCAAGACCGGGCCGAGCGCGCCATGGTGATCGAAGCCGCCTGCCGGTTTCTCGCGAAACCCGGCAAACGCACCGGCCAGGGCGTGGCGCTCGCACAGGCGCTTCTCTCGATTGGAGAGCACGCCGCCGTCGACGCCTTCGGGCAGGCCGGCTTCTCACGCCTAGGCGATCTCGCATACCTGCGTCGCCACCTCGGGAAGAAAGTGCCTGATTCGGCATCTGCAAAGGGCGGGATCGGTGCAGCCCTGCCACCGGGGATCTCGGCCCGCGCCCTCCCCGAGATTGATCGCGCCGCCCGCACGCCCGCGCTGCTGCGAGCTCTCGAACTTTCCTATGAGTTGACGCTGGATTGCCCGGAGCTTTCCGGACTTCGGGAGCCGACCGATGTACTTGAATCGCACGTCGCCGTTGGCAGGCACGACCCCTCGCTGTGGTGGGTCATCTACGACCAGGCGGAACCCGCCGGCTGCATGCTCCTGACGACCTGCCCCGACCAGGAAACTGTTGAGCTCGTGTATCTCGGCCTCGGGAGGTCGCTCCGCGGGCGGGGCATCGGCCGAATCATGCTTGATCGCGGCCTCGCGGCGCTGTCCGGGCGCAAGGAGCGCACCGTGACCTGCGCCGTCGACACCCGCAACGCACCTGCACTTCGCCTCTATGAGCGCGCGGGTTTCGAAAACTTCGCAACCCGCATCCCGATGGTGCGAAGTTTGCGCTCGCTTTCCGACTTGCCAAACCTCGCGGGCGTCTGAGGTTGCGCGTCGTCGCCCGAAGGGCTTCACGTTTTCCACACATTCCTCTCACACCTCGCCCGATCGGTGGACAACATTTTTTCTGGGCTCGCCCACCCCGAGAATCACCGCTCCACTTGCGCTCGCCCCGCTGCGAGAGTGCTTCGTACCGGTTGAGCCCGCGCGACCAACGCTGTATTCTCTGTCTCGGTCACGGAATCGACCGACGGATTTCAGGAACCCCACCCCACGCACGCGGCTCGCATCGGCGAGAACCGCCCCAGAGAAGGCCGACAACCAATCTTCATGCCCCGCACAGGCGTCGCCCGAGCGATCCGGCGCGATCATGTTGACTGGACTGGCCACTGGATGCTCACGGGTCCGGCTCCTTTCCGAGTTGAATGGACTCGGGTCAACGACCAAGGCTTTGGTGTCATGACCGCCGCGCCGGCCCTCTCCCGTCAGGGCGCGCGGAACCTGCAAGGGTGTGACCTGTGGATACACGTCACGCTGCGGCGATGCTCTGCGCGCCAGCACGCTCCCATCGAACCCGGACTCCGGCCTCTTGGCGCCGAGCCGCGGTAACTCACGCCAAGCCGACCGAGACGGCGCTCGGCATCACTGCTTCGATCGGAGCAGCAAACTTGGTGTCCGTCTCGCTCTCCAGCACCCAATCGCCCGCTGACGGCGCCGCCGAAACGGTTCGCCTCCGCCTCGCCGAACTGCTTGGGCCGCAGCGCTACGCCCAGTACTTTCAGGCCGGCACGGAGATCCGTGTGCGTAACGGCGAGGCCGAGGTCATTGTCCCCACGCGTTTCCTTGCCGACCTACTCGAAAGGCGATTTGGCGCCATCATCGTTGAAGCACTGAGCGCCGCCCCCGGTGTCGAACCGCCACCGGTTCGCTTCACCGTACGCGGTCAGCCGGGTGCCAGGCTCGCCCACAGCGAGCAGGGCGACCCCGACTCCTCACCCATTGGCCCCATCATTCCGCGCCCATCGTCCCCGCCCTCGCGACCCGCCGACGACCGCCGCCACGCTCAGCGCGCCCGCCAAGCGATGAACTTCCGTCTCGATGACTTCATCGTCGGATCGAGCAACCGCCTGGCCTATGAGGCCGCGCTCCGTATCGCCGAGGGCACAGGGGCGAGCGGCGCCATGAGTCGGCTCTTCATCCACGGGGTGTGCGGCGTCGGAAAGACACATCTGCTCCAGGGTGTCTGCGCGCGTTTCAAAGAAGCCCATCCTGGCTCCGTCGTGCGATACACCACCGGCGAGACGTTCACCAACGAGTTCGTCGCCGCCATCAAGTCCGGCCGCTGCGATTCCTTCCGGGCGTCGTACCGCGCTGTTGACCTGCTCTGCGTCGACGACATCCATTTCCTCACCAACAAGCAGGCCACCCAAGGTGAGCTGCTGCACACGTTCGACGCCATCGATCTCGGCGGCGCTCGTGTGGTTATCGCCAGCGACGAGCACCCTCGCCTCTTCAAAAAATTCAGCGATTCACTCATCTCCCGCTTTGTCTCCGGGATGGTCGCAAAGCTCGAGGCCCCCGACCGGGAGCTGCGCGAGCAGATCATCCGGCTCCTCGCCCAGCGGCGCGGCCTCGTTCTGGACGAAGCCGCCATCGGCGCCATCGCGCAGCGCGCCGCGTCGGGCGGGTACGTGCGCGGCGACACCGGTTCTCCCTGCTCCGTCCGTGAGATCGAGGGACTTGTTACCCGCGTCGAAGCGGTGTGGCGGCTCCTTCCCGAGGTGCGCGGCGCAGGCGGCGATGAGAGTCGCGGCATCGGATGGGCCGCCGTCAGCCGCGCCCTAGGCTCCGAGCTTGAGGGTGAACGCCCCCCCGGCTCGCGCACCGGCAGGCCCAGCCGCCCGCTCAAGGTCGAGCAGATTTCATCGGTCGTCTGCCGCGATCTCGGCGTCCAGAACTCCGACCTTATGGGCCGCGGCCGCCACCCCCGGGTTGTGCTCGCTCGCTCCGTCGCATCGTTCCTGTGCCGAAGGCTTACCACGCTGAGCTTCCCCGAGATCGCCCGCGGCCTGGGTCGCCCGAATCACTCCACGATCGTCACCGCCGTGCAGCGCGTTGAATCCCTCATTGAGAGGAACTCCCCCGCCGAGACCAAGGGCGACCTCGCGACCGTCTCGCTCCGTGAGCTTTGCGATCGCCTCGGGGAACGAGTGCTCCGCGAATCCGTCTAGGTCATTGTCACCGCCACGCCGTTATGATGGCCCGTGCCCAGTTTGCCCGTCCTCAGCCTTGCGCTCACGGCGCTCCTTGCCGGCGCTCAGCCCGAACCCGCTGAATCGCTCGAGCCCCCGCGCCCCCCGCCGCCGCCCGGCATGTTCGAGGGCGTCGGGCTGGCTCGCTGGGAGTCGGTGGATGATGAACTCGTCGCCGAGCTGGGGGCAGCGTTCGGCCCCGCGACGGCCGAGCAGCGCGACCGAATCCTGCAGTCGCTCCGGTCGCTGCACGATCCTCGCTTGGCCCCGCTCTTTGCTCGCTTGGCCACCACGGCGCGACCCGTGCTCCGAATCCACGGCATACTTGGGCTTGGCGAGTTACAAACGCCGCCGCGCGTGGATCTGCTCCTGGTCCGCAAGGTCGGCGAGCCTCAGGCGCAACTCGTTATCCTCGGCGAGGCCCTGCGCGCCGGCATGCTCGAGCCGGAGCAACTGGAGGACGTTTCGCGCTGGCCCAATCTCGACCAGACCCTCGCCGTCCTCGTGCTTGGCCGCTTGCAGCGCGCCGGCGGTCACGTTGATGCCGATCAGTTCACGCAGATGCTCTCTTCACAAAACCGAGCCGCCGCGATCTTTGCCGCGCTCGAACTCGTCGCACTCGGCGAGAGCTACGGCGTCGCTGGCGCGCCGATCGACGAGATCCTCTCGCTGCCACCCACCGAGCGGTCCGACGTCCTCGAGCAAGTGCTTGAGTACATCCGTTCGCAGCGCCTCGTCCGTGCCCTCCCCGTCGTGGAGATCGTGGTAGATCAGCTCGGTGACGATCAGCGCCTCCGCTCCACCGCGCTCGGCTCAGCACTCGCCATCGCACCCGACGCCTGGCTCACCCGGGATCTCTGGTCATCCCAGTTCGCCGCCGAGGACACGGGAGGCCGCATCCGCCTCGGCCTTCTTGCGCTGCATGAGGCCATCGTCCAGGACGCCTTCCCTGCTTCCCTCTTTGAGCCGCTCCGCGCTGCCGATTCCCCCCTGCTCAAGCAGATAGGCGATGCTGGTGCGGCCGTCACCTCCGACCCTCTCAACCTCACCCCAGTGCTTGAACTCGTCGATCAGGGCCATCTCCAGACCGCCGCCTGGACCCTTGAACTCGCCGTCACTCTCGAGCCTCCCCTGGCCCTCCAGATCCGCCAGCGCGTCGTTGCGGTCGCCAGCCGGCGCGCCCTGCAAGATCCCGCCTTCTACGAACTCGTCAACAATGTCGGCCGCGCTCTCGCCAAGCAACACCCGGCTGAACTCGCGTCGCTCGCCACGTCGGCGGCGTCCTCCGATGATCGCCGCCTCCTAACCGCCCTCCTCGCCGGCGCCCTCGAATCCGGCGCGCCCGCCGACCCATCCCTCATCAAGGCGTGCCAAGGCCAAGGGGGGATCTCGGCCGCACTCTGTCGGCTCCTTGAAACCAGGGGTTCTCCGATCCTCTCTCCCGGCGATCAAGAGTCCCTCGTCGAGATCGCCCTCGCTCGCGCCGATGTTCCTGACGTTGTTCGCGTTCAAGCGGCCTGGCTCGCCCTGAAGGCCCGCGGCCAGACAACACCCGCACTGGGTCGGGTGCTCGCCACCCTCCCAGAGTAGAAGTCGTAATCCGCAAGTGCCGATAAGTTCGGGCAGCTGGCGGCCTTGTCGGCATACCTGACCCCGCCTGTGATCCCTACGCCCCCTTCGCCCCGAGATGCCATGCCACACGAGATCCCCCTCAGCCGCCCCGATATTACCGACCTCGAGATCGAGCTCGTCACCTCGGTGATGCGCTCCGGACGACTCTCGATCGGCCCCATGCTCGAGCAGTTCGAGCAAATGGTCGCCGCGCGTTCCGACCGCCTATACGGCGTCGGCGTTTCCTCCGGCACCTCTGGGCTCCACCTCGCCCTCGCGGGACTTGGCATCGGCCCCGGTGACGAGGTCATCACGACCCCGTTCTCGTTCATCGCTTCCTCCAACTGCATTCTCTATGTCGGCGCCAAACCCGTCTTCGTCGATATCTGCCCGCGCTCCCTCAACATGGACCCGGCCAAGATAGAAGCCGCCATCACGCCACGCACCAAGGCCATCCTCGCCGTCGAGGCCTTCGGCAACCCCGCCCGCATGAACGAATGCGCTGCGATCGCGGCACGTCATGAAATTTCACTGATCGAGGATTGCTGCGAGGCCCTGGGCTGCTCCCTGAACGGCCAACCCGCCGGCTCCTTCGGTCGCGTAGGGGTCTTCGGCTTCTACCCCAACAAGCAGATCACCACCGGCGAAGGCGGCATGATCGTTACCAACGATCGCCGGCTCGCCGACCTCTGCCGTTCAATGCGGAACCAGGGCCGTCCGCTCCCAACCTCGGCCGCCTCCGCGAGCGCCCCCTCATCGCCCGGCATCGGCACCTGGCTCTGCCATGAGCGCCTCGGGTACAACTACCGCCTCACCGAGATCGCCGCGGCAATCGGCGTCGGTCAGATGCGCCGGCTCGACGAGATCATCCAGAAGCGCCAGAGCGTCGCGCGCCTCTACTTTGACCGGCTGATGGACAACCACGACCTCATCCTCCCCACGTGCGAGGGCGCGTTTACCCAGAGCTGGTTCGTGTTCGTCGCCCGCCTCGCCAGCGCCTACACGCGCGAGGAGCGCGACCGCATCATCCAGGGCATGCGCCGCCATGAGATCGGCGCCGGCGACTACTTCCCCTGCATCCACCTCCAGCCTTTCTACCGCGACCGGTTCGGCTACGCGCCCGGCGACTTCCCCATCGCCGAGTCCGTCAGCCAGCGCACCATCGCGCTGCCGTTCTTTGGTTCTCTCGGCGCCGGCGATGTTGACCTCGTCTGCCAGACACTCGCGCACATGATCAGCCGCGAGAACATTAAGCAACGCTGACGCGCGATGGGAGGGGATCGCCGACAAACTCCCGCGCGCTGCGCAAGGATGCGTTCGCGCAGACACCAATGACGGAGGCCGGTGCTTGCGCCCGGCCCGAACAAACATCAGTTTGAGTTCCTCCCGCTACACCGTTCGGACAAGTTGCGGCCGTGTGTACGCGAGCCTGAACCCGGCTCGCACGATGTTCCGCTCCGATTCCGAACCCGGCCGCGTCTGGATCATCACAACTCGGATCGCGCTCCCGGTCGCCGCCTCGTCACGCACCAGCTTGAGTCGATGCCGCAACAGCGCCGTCTGCACCCCGCGCTTGCGGAACGCCTCGATCGTCGCCGCGCCATACAGGCAGGCAACTTCCCCTATGAACTCCACGGTGCCGCCGCCCACGGGCCGGCCGTCGATCTCCGCGAGCATCGGGCGGGCCTCGGGGATCGAGAAGCACAGCTTCGCGATGCCGCGGTAGACAGGCGGCGGCTCCTGATCGCCATGGAAGCCCTTGGTGAGAGTCTGGCTGAACACCTCCGCGCTCTCGGGGCCGATGCGGCGGACGACGACCCCATCGGTGGACGAAAGATCCTCGTGGGGCGACGGGCAAGTGCGGACGAGCACGTTGGTCAGCGAGTTGAGGGTGTAGCCGCGCAGGCGGAGCAGGTCGAAGAGCGATTGATCGGCGAGCGGGCACGCATCCACCCTGCACGCCTCGGCGCGCTCGCGAAAGAACGCCTCGGCCGCGTCGATCTGGTCCGGGGTCACGGGTTCACTCATGCCGAAGGCGGTCACGCGGTTGGACGGATGGCCAACGCCGCGGAAGCCGGCCTGGGCGCTGCCGATCCGCAGAAGACCGGTGCCGGGGGCGGGCTCGGGCCCGCCGGTGGCGACCATGTACCGGGCCTGCTGCTCGAGCAGCGCCGTCTCGATGAGCCGCGCGACGCTGTGTTCAACAAACAGCCCGGTGTCACTGTTCGGGGAAGAAGGCATCGTGAAATCCCAACCGCGGCGAGTTCGTCGCGCCGCCGGCATTCACGGTAGCGCCCGTTCAGGGTGCTACGCTCGGCCGTGGACCCGAGCAACCCCGACCCCCCCCGCTACGACTTCAAGCTCCTGCGAGCCGGCCGCTTCAAGCTCGACGGCGGATCGATGTTCGGCTTGATCCCGAGGGTCGTGTGGGCGCGCGCGGTCGGCGACCAGGTGGACGGCAAAGGCCGCATCCCGGTACAGCACAACTGCCTACTGCTGACGGCCGCGAGCGGCGGGGGCCACGCTTTCAAGCGCGTGGTGATCGAGACCGGGACGGGGAACAAGCTCGACCAGAAGTCGCGCGAGATCTTCGACCTCGAGCAGCGGTGGCTAGGCGATGCGCTCGCCGAAGCCGGCGTTTCACCGGACGACATCGACGCCGTGCTTGTCTCCCACCTGCACTTTGACCACGCTGGCGGTCTGACCCGGCTCTGCGAGTCCGGCGAGCGGCCCGACTGGACCGGCCCCGCCTCGGGCATGGCCGGATCGCGCCCCGACCACGGTGTGAGACTCACCTTTCCGCGGGCGCCGATCTACGTCCAGGCCCGCGAGTGGCGCGACGCCCTGCAGAACACCAGCGTGATGACCCGCACCTACTTCACGGACCACCTCGGGCCGCTACGCGACCGGGTTCGGCTGCTCGAATCACCCCCGCCGTTCTCCCCCGGGATCATCCCGCTGCGCGACCAGCTCCCCGCGGCCCCCGCGTCGCTGCGCCTCACGCCGATCCTGGACGACGCGGGCAAGGACACGGGGATTCGGACGCTCCTCGTGCCGGGCCACACGTGGGGGCAGCAGGCGATCCTGTTCACCGACAGGCTCGAACGAACCATCGTCTTCACGCCCGACGTTCTGCCCACCGCCTGGCACGTCGGCCAGGCGTACAGCCTGGGGTACGACGTGGAGCCTTACACCAGCAGCGTCTCGCGCCGGTGGTTCCTCTCGGAGGCCGCCGATCACAACTGGGTGCTTGTGCTCGACCACGAACCGGGGAACCCGCTGCGCTCCGTGAAGCGAAACCCCAGGGACTGGTTCGAGCTTGTGCCGGTCGAAAGCTGACAATGGATCTATGATCGATTCCGCCCGCACCCTCGTTCCAGGTCCGCGATCCACCTCTCCCGCAGGGCCATGCAGCACCGTGACACCCTCGAGCATCGCCCCAATCGAGCACCGCCGTTCCGGCCCCGAAAAATCGGTGCGCGGCACGCAGATCAAGCCGGCCCCGCGGCTCGTACAGTCGGGGAACATGGGCGACCTTGCTGTCAATCCCGCTTCGTTTCCTGCTGCGTGCGTTGCCCCGGAGACCGACGCGCAGCCCGGCTCTTGGCGCCTTGCCGACCGGGTCGAGGCGTACATCTCGCGCCTCTCCACCAAGAACAACTTCTGGCATCGCGTCTGCTCGTTCATCTGGCTGCCGCTGGCGTTCAAGAGCGGTATCCGGATGAAGCGGCTGGACGCCAACACCTTCGCCGCCATTCTGCCCTTCCGGCGCGTGAATCGCAACTGGTACAACGCGATGGCGGGGGCGGCGCTGCTGGCAAACTCGGAGATCGCGGGGGGCATGTACGTCTTCGGCGTGGCGGGCGGCGACTACACCGTGGTGTGCAAGCACCTCGAGTACAAGTTCCTGCGGCCGTGCCTGGGGCCGGCGGTGTACCGGATCTCGCCGCGTGAAGATATCCAGGCGCACCTGGCGAGCAGGAGCGAGTTCAACATCACGCTGGACCTCGACATCGTGCAGCAGCTCAAAAAGCCGGGATCGCGCGATCGGCGCGTGGGCCGGTGCGCGGCGACCTTCCACGTGACGCCGAAGGTGCATCACAAACGCAAGCGGGCACGCACGCGCGGCGCCACGGGGGATTGAGCTCGACGCTCGCGGTCGCTCCGCGCCATTCGGCACCCTGACCAACGAGCGATTGGCAATTGGCCGCAGGCGCGCGCGGGAACACACCCACATCACTCGCTTGCGACGCGTGCTCGCCTTGTCCGCGACGCCGTGTCGGCCAACATTCTGATCGTGCCCACTGAACAGAGCATCGCCATCGCCAGCTCCATCGCGCTGGGGGCACTGTGGCTCGTCGAGAGCCTCGTGCCGCTGCTGCAGCACTTCCGATCCGGGCGCGATCGCGCCGCCCACGCGGGACGCAACATCGCTCTTGGGTTGATGAACGCGGGCGTGCGGGCGCTGCTCTTCACGGCGCTCATCTGGTGGACGACCGAGTACGCCCGAGCAAACAGCTTCGGGCTCCTCCACGTGCTGGGGCTTCCTCTTTGGGCGCGCTTCGCCGCGGCGATCCTTCTGCTGGACGCCTGGGGGTACATCTGGCACGTGCTGAGCCACAAGGTACCGGTGCTGTGGCGGTTCCACGCGGTGCATCACCACGACCGCGAGGTAGACGCGACCACGGCGCTGCGCTTCCACGCGGGCGAGATCCTCATCGGGTCCGCCGCGCTGCTGTTCGTGATGCCCGTGCTGGGAATCACGGTCGCGGAGCTGCTTGTGTACGAGCTGATCCTCATCCCCGTTTCGATCTTCCACCATGCCAACGTTCGCTTGCCGGAGCGCCTCGACCGCGTGCTGCGGCTAGTGATCGTGACGCCGCGGATGCACATCGTGCATCACTCGAGCTGGGAACCGGAGACGGACTCGAACTTCTCGGGGTTGTTCTCGTTCTGGGACCGGCTTGCCGGCACGTTCCGGCTGCGCGATCCCGCCTCGATCCGATTGGGCCTCGAAGGCTACAGCACGCACGACCACTCCACACTTCGCGGCATGCTTGCGACGCCGCTCTCCCGGTCCAAGGCCCAGTACGGCACGCCCCCGGCGATTGCGGGCGGTCTGCACCGGCCAACTCTGGCGCATGATCATCAGGGACCGTGAACACCCGCGGGTGCGAGTGGCG
The DNA here is from genome assembly GCA_014379385.1 of Phycisphaerales bacterium. GTDB lineage: Bacteria > Planctomycetota > Phycisphaerae > Phycisphaerales > UBA1924 > JACMLW01. The sequence continues at coordinate 4,216 of JACMLW010000155.1, read as the reverse complement.
CGCCGCCGAGCACCGGTCTGGAGACCGGCGCCACACTAGACTGGCCCCGTGAGTTCAAGACCATCTGCCATCGATGATCCGCGCGGCGCCGAGGGCAGCGCCGCGGCCGTGCCGAGCGACCCGCTCGGCTGGGCGGCATACCTCGCGTGCTCGTGGACGTGGTGCATCGGGATGTTCTTGCCCGTGCTGCTGATCCGCGACCTGGGGACGACGGGGTTTGTGCTCTTCGTGGTCCCCAACGTGGTCGGGGCCGCGGCGATGGGGTGGATCATCCGTTCGCCGGAACTCAGCGCACGCCTCGTCTCACGCCACCCCGGCGCCTGCACAGCGTTCTCGGCAATCACGATCATCTTCCACTGCTACTTCTTCGGATGGCTGACCGCCGGATGGCTCTCGATCTGGCCGATCTGGCTCGCGGCGATGCTCGGGATCATGATCGCGCCGATCGTGGTGAGCGCCCTGACGTGGCCGTGGCAGCGCGGGCTTGCGATCGCCCTCCTCGCCGCAACCGCGATCACGCTACTCGTGTCGCAGATACTGACCGATCCCGAGGTGCGCCCCCCGGATGGGCGCGCGGCCGCCGTGCTCGCGGCTTCTCGCCTGCCCGAGGCCGACGCCCTCTGGCTGGCGCCCGTGGTGATCTTCGGCTTCGCGCTCTGCCCGTATCTGGATATCACGTTCCACCGCGCACGCCGCTCGCTCCGGGGCGCGCAGGGCCCGCTCGCGTTCTCGCTGGGGTTCGGTCTGTTCTTCCTCGGGCTCATCCTGCTTACCGCGGGCTACGCGGGGTACTTCCTCTGGGGCGTGCAGGAGCTGCGATGGCTGGTGTTTGCCCACATCTTCGCGCAGACGGCCTTCACCGTTGGCGTCCATCTCCGCGAGGTCCTCGGCGCCACCAACGGCCCGGGCGACGGAGACCGCGACTACTCAGGCTGGGGGTGTGTCTTCCTTCCCGCAGCCCTGCTGGTGCTTGTGTTCGTGCCGCTGGCGCTGCCGCTGCTGAGCACGATGCCGATCACGGGGATCGCGGCCGTCATCGGGCGGCCCTCGCTCGGGGAGATCGGATACCGCGGCTTCTTGGCCGCGTACGGGCTGCTCTTCCCCGCGTACGTCTGGCTCCTGATGATCCCGACGCGCGATGGGCACTCGGGGACGCGCGGCCCACAGGGCGTGGCCAAGGTCCGGTTCTGGGTTCTCGCGATGGCGCTCGCAGCCCCTTTCTACTGGATGGGCTTCATCGAACGCCAAACCGTCTGGGTGCTGCCCGGGCTCTTGATTGTGCTGCTGGCGCGTCTGGCGTTGCCGCGAGGGAACGTGACCCCCGCTAATGCGGAGCGATCGACCGCTCCCCGCAGCGCGTGATCAGCGTGGCACCCTCAACCGGGCCACCTCCGCACTACGCGGTCATGGGCATGGCGAGTCGCAGCACGTTCGCCTGCGTCATGTCCGGCCCGCGCAGCTCGCCGGCCAGCCGCCCCTCGCGCAGCACGACGATGCGATCGGCCAAGCCGAGCAGCTCGGGCATCTCGCTTGAGACAAGCAGCACCGCCACGCCCCGCGACGCCGCCTCGTGGACAATCCGGTAGACCTCGGCCTTGGTGCCGACGTCGATGCCGCGGGTGGGCTCATCAAGCAGGAGCACCCTGGTGCCGGCGCCGATCCAGCGCGCCAGCAGCACCTTCTGCTGGTTCCCCCCCGAGAGCTCGCCGGGGACGGACGCGGCTCTGGCGGCCTTGATCTGGAAGGCCCCCAGGCGGTCTCGCACCAGCGCGGCCTCCCTCGATCGGCGGCGCAGGCCCGCGGGCGCGGCGAGGCTCGCCATGACCGGCTCCACGATGTTCTCGTCGATGCCGAGCTGGAAGAACAGCCCCTGCAGCTTGCGGTCCTCGGGCACGTACCCCAATCCGGCCGCGATCGACCGGGCGATGCGCCGGGCGCCGCCGCCGCCTTCACCCTCACCGGCAAGGGCTTGCCCGCAGACCCGAATCTCGCCGCGGCTGCGCGGGTCGAGCCCGAAGATGGCGTCGAGCAGCTCCGAGCGACCGGCGCCCACAAGGCCCCCCACGCCGAGGATCTCGCCGGCGCGGACCCCGAGCGAGATGTTGTCGAGCCTGCCGGGCGACGAGAGACCTCGCACCTGCAGCGACACCTCGGCCTGGGCGCGCCCCGACCCGGCGTCGCTGTGCGCGACGATCTCGGAGGCGAGGCTGGGCAAGGCGCCGCCGCCCTTGGCGCGGATGGGGTCGATGCACCGGCCGATCATCTGCTCGACGAGCGAGGCCTCGTCAATCCGACTCACCACGCTGGTGCCGACATACCGGCCGTCTCGCAGAACGGTCACGCGGTCGCAGACCTCGAAGATCTCCCCCATGCGGTGCGACACGTAGATGACGGCAAGGCCGCGAGCGGCGAGCCCGCGGACAATGGCCAGGAGGCGGGTCACCTCGGCGACAGAGAGCGAGCTGGTGGGCTCATCGAACACGATGGCGCGCGCCCCCATGCCCCCCGCTTCGCGTTCGTCCAGGGCGCTTGCGATCTGCACGATCTGCCGGTGGCCCGGCGCAAGCGAGCCGAGCGGCGCGCCGACATCGATGCCCGGCTCGAGAGTCTCGAGAAGCCGCGCAGCGCGCCGGTGCATCTCGGCACGGTCCACCATCCCGAACCGTCGCGGCAGGTCGTGCAGACAGAGGTTCTCGGCCACCGAGAGGTTGGGGCACTGCGCGAGCTCCTGATGCACGATGCGGACGCCCGCGTGAAAGGCGTCGTCGATGGAGCCCGGCCGCAGCTCCCGATCGGCGATGGCGATCGTCCCGAAGTCCTGCCGATGGAGCCCCGCGATGACCTTGCCCAGCGTGCTCTTGCCGGCGCCGTTCTCGCCCATGAGGGCGTGGACCTCGCCGGCACGGAACGCCACGGAAACATCATCGAGCGCGACGGTGGGGCCGAAGCGCTTGGAAACCTTGCTGACGACGAGGAGGTCGGTACTGGTCACGGGCGTTGCACACGAGGCGATCTAGAACGCGAAGGTCGCGAAGGACGCGGAGTGGGAACGAAGAAGGATCGAGGATTCACCCAGAGGCACAGAGACGCAGAGAGAGAATACGGAGACAGGGATCGGAGAGGGTTGCGGAATCGGCGTGCATCGTCGTGCAGATGGGCACCGTGCCCTCCCTCTCGCTCCGGCCTCGGATCGGTTCGTCTACTTGGACCCCCGATCCTCCGATCTCTCGATCCCCTTCCCTCACTTCTTCGCCTTCTCTGCCGCCTTCGTTTTGCCAAGCCACAGATCCCAGTTCTTGCCGTATTCCTGGGCGTTGGCCTTCGTCACAGGAACCAGCTCGGCCTTGACGATCGGGTCGGCCGGGGCCTTGTTGTTGACCATCTTGTCCATGAGCAGGCGGACCGACTCATACCCCCACTCGTACACCTTCTGCCCCAGCAGGATCTCGACATCGCCGTTCATGAGGTACGGCAGGCAGGGGGGCAGGGCATCGACCGAGACGACCTTGGCCTTGCCGCGGACTTTGTCGAGCGCGTTCTGCGTGTACAGCGGCCACCCGCCGACGAAGGCCCACCCGGTGATCTGCGGGTTGGCGCCCTGCACCTGCTCGATGCGGGCCACCGCGTCCTGCGCCGTCTCGGCGTGGTAATACGTATCGAGGATCGTGATCTCCTTCTTCCCCTTCATCGCCTCGCGCACGCCCTTGACTCGCGACTGCAGGTTCGGCGCGTTCTGGTTGCCGGCCAGGATCGCGACCACGCCCTTGTCCCCCATCGCTTTGGCGAGTTCCTGTCCCACGCGCTGGCCGCACGCGAAGTCATCCGTGCCGTAGTAGGCGAAGCGCTTGCTCTTGGGGGCATCCGAGTCAAAGCAGACCACGGGGACGCCCTTGCCGACGGCGGAATCAATCGCGAGCGTCGCGACACCGGCATCGGAGCAACTGATCGCCACCCCATCGACACCGCCGGCCACCAGCGCATCGAGGTACTCGGCCTGCTTCTGGCCGTCCTCGGAGCTCGGCGTGCGCCAGTCGATCTTGATCTCGCACCCGTACTGCTTGCCGAGCTCCTTCGCCGCGTCCTCCGCCCCCGTTCGCGCCGCGATGAACACCGGGTTGCTCTGGCTCTTGGCGATCATGCCGATCACGTAGCTGCGCTTGGGCGCGCGCGCCGTGCCGTCCCCATCGCTCCGCGCGGCGGGGACCGCGAGCGTGCC
>JACMLW010000154.1 GCA_014379385.1 Phycisphaerales bacterium | reverse complement strand
CGGCGACGGCCAGGGCGGCGCCGACCGCGAAAAGGCGAACGAGTGAACGGCGGGCGAAAGCTCGGGAGAACATCGCTGACTCCTGGGTGTGAAGCAAACGTGGCGTGGTCGGCGCGGAGAAATCGCGCCCGCACACGCCGGGTGTGTCGGTCTGGGAACGGCTGGATCGAGTGACTGCGCACATAGCAGGGGCAGGCTGAGCCAAGGTTAGTGGCTACTTGCGCCCCATAGTTCTACGGGTCAGCGGCGGAAATGTTGCAATTCGACAAGCGGTCGATCGCCAAGAGGGGTCGATCGAAGTGATCCCGCGACGCCAAAATGTTCCTGATTAGGGATAAATTAGGACGATCGAGAACGGAGGTACAGCCCCCGAGGCACGCACCCGTAATCAGCCACATCACGATGAGCGACGACACAAAATAGGGGAACACGCAGAGCGCACCGCCTGTGAGCAGACAGCCCACGTTCACTTGCTTCTTGCCATACATCAGCAGCACCATCCCGATGCCGCCGATGATGAGGCCCGAGAACAGAGCCCACGGATGATCGAAGCTCATGGAGAGTCTCCTGCCGGGGATATCGGCAGGAGCGATGTGCGAAGTGACGCCCAAACGGCATCTGAACCGCCGACCTGATTATCTCGCAACCCGCGTACCGCCTTGCTCAAGGCGGCGGGTGTTCGTTCACTCCGATGCGAGCCGGTCTACATCAGTTGAGAAAATCGGGGCTTCGCCTACCTCTTCCGCCTGCTCGCGTACAGCATCGCAACACCAAAGATCGCCAGGCTCCCCGGGCTCGGGATGATCTCGAAGAGCTGGATAGAGCCGCTCCCTTCGTTGGAGGGCCCGAGCACGTCATTGAAGAACAAACCCGCCCAGCCGGTCTCGGTGATCCCCGGCGGGCCAGACCCGTAGCTCACGGTGCCCCCGCTGATCGAGACCCCCGCGAACACGTCGGTTCTGGCGTTCGTGAGCACCGGGATGGTCAGCGTCGATCCCACGGTCTGCGCCGAGCCGAGGACCAGCCCCGATCCCAGTGCCGTCACGAGCGGCACGTTCCCCCACGCGAACCCGCTCGGCAGCGTCATCGTGAGGTTCTGATCATTCAAGTACCACACGGGAGCCGGGAAGTCGTTGAGGATCTCCTGCGAGTTCTGGCGGATCTCGACGCCGACGTTCAGGATCGTCGACGGCACGCCGACCTGGACGACCTGCACCGGGGGGTTGTTGGTGTCGAGGTGCGCGATCGCGTTCACCGTGGGCGTCCGCGTCCCGTTGCCGGCGCCCCACGTCACGCGTGTCGGCTCGCCCTTTTTCGGATTGGTGATGCCGCCGGCAAGGTCCCACAGCGACACCGAGTCACCGCCCGCGGCATTTGACGTCCCGCTGTAGCGGGTGATCCACACGCCTCCCCGAAGGAACTCAAACGTGTACGGCGTACTGGGCTTGCCGCCGGTGATGGCGAGGTCGCCGATCCAGATGTTCTCCTTGAAGAAGTGCGTCCCGGGCGGGCTCGCGAGCGCGGGCATTGCGAGCGG
>JACMLW010000153.1 GCA_014379385.1 Phycisphaerales bacterium | reverse complement strand
GTGAGGCGGCCGATGCCCGCGCGGCAGAGGAGTTCGGCGGAGACGGTGCCGAGGGCGCCGCAGCCAATGACGAGGGCGGCCGATTCGCGCAGACGCGCTTGGCCGTTGAGACCGATGTCGGGGAGCGCGATCTGGCGTGCGTAGCGTGACAGGTTGAACGAGCGTACGGGCCGAGTTGCAACGCCGAAGGGGCCCAAATGCGGCCTGCCTGCGGCATCTCCCGGTTTGGAGGCGAAGGCGGTTCTCCGCTGGAGTGCTGGTGGGCGTGGTTGCGGTGAAGCGTTAGACTCGCGGCGGAGCCGAGGCTGAGGGCAATCGGCAGAAGGGCGGCAGTCATGCGGGGATCACGGAACGTGCGGGCGGCAAAGGTCGTTGTGCGGATGGTGCTGGCGGGTGCGGTGATGAGCGCCGCGATGGCGGGGGTGGGGGGGCTGGGCGGGTGCGCATCGGCGGGGATCGCGCTGCGGGAGCAGTTCGGGGTGGAGAAGCGAGAGCAGTTAGTGGACCGCGTGAAGGATGCGCGCGACAGCCAGGAATCGGCGAAGCAGCAGTTCAAGTCGGCGCTCGAAGAGTTCATGACGCTGACGAACCAGACGGGCAAGGGGGGCGAGCTCGAGAAGCGGTACAACCGGCTCAGCAGCGCGTACGAGCGGAGCGATTCGAGGGCGAAGGCGGTGGGGGAGCGGATCGCGAGCGTGGAGCTGGTGGCGGACAAGCTGTTCCGCGAATGGAAGGTAGAGCTGGGCGAGTACACGGACGACCGCCTGCGGCGGCAGAGCGAGGCGCAGCTCGAGGAGTCAAAGGATCGCTACGGGCAGCTCATCGGCGTGATGAAGTCGGCCGAGGGCAAGATGACGCCGGTGCTCGATGCGCTGCGGAACCAGGTGCTGTTCCTGAAGCACAACCTCAACGCGCAGGCGATCGCGGGGTTGCAAGGGACGGCGGTCGAGATCCAGGCGGACCTGACGTCGCTGATCGAGGAGATGGAGGCGTCGATCGCGGAGGCCAACGCGTTTATCGAACAGATGGGGAAGGAATGAGGGGAAGACGATGCAGGCACCCCCGGGGATATTTGGTCCCCGTTCGTGCAATCAGGGCCGGGTTCGCGTACTCTTTAGGCGATGGCCTATTGCGACACGGATAACTTGACGACGGCAAAAAGCCATACGCGCAGCGTCGCGGTGGACCTCGTGGCCCGAGTGGTTGGGCGAACCGCCGAGCACGTCTTCCAAACCCCAGATAGCGATCGGCGGGCCATTGCTCAAGTCTTCACGCCTGCGACGGTCGCCCGGTTCATGGCCGCTCGCGTGGCAGACATTGGCGAAGATTTTACCTTCATCGATGCGGGCGCGGGAGCCGGGGTGCTGGCCGCTGCCATGTGCGAGCGCATTGTTGCGATGTCCGAGCCGCGACGAGTTCACGCCGACTTGTTCGAGACGGATTCGGCCGTTCTGCCAGCGCTTCGGCAGACCATTCGCGAGTGCCAAGAGGTGCTCGCATCGCGCGGGCATCACCTCACCGCCACGGTTCACGAGGAGGACTTCGTCCTTCGGCGTTCGGCGCAGTCCCTCTACGCGCAGGAGTCCCGCAGCGAGTATGCGGATGTAGTGCTGATGAACCCGCCGTATTGCAAGCTGTCGAAAGACTCGCCGCAGGCCCGCGCGTTCGCGGAGATCGTGCATGGACAGCCGAACGTATATGCCCTGTTCATGGCCGCGGCGGTCGAGTTGCTGCGGCCCGGCGGGGAGCTGATCGCGATCACACCACGGAGTTTCTGCAATGGGCTCTACTTCCGAGAGTTTCGACGGTGGTTGCTGGCCCGCATGAGTCTGCGGCACATGCACTTATTCGAGTCGCGCCGGGAAACATTCAAGGATTCCGAGGTCTTGCAGGAGAGCGTCGTCACCGTCGCGACCAAGCAGCCTCGACAGTCTCACGAAGTGCTGGTTAGTTCGTCGCGCGGCGCGGACATTGAAGACGCTAAACCCGCGCCCAGAGCCGCGAGCAGCGTCATCGACGATCCTTTGGGTGCGTGCGTGATTCGGCTGCCCGCCGCCGCGTCCGATCTGACAATCATGCGGGCGGTGGAGTCGTGGTCGGGCACGTTTGCCGAGCGCGGGTTGCGAATCTCGACGGGACCAGTCGTGACGTTCCGTGCGACACAGTACCTGCTCGAATCGGCGGATCATCCCGACGCTGTTCCGCTCCTGTCGATGCACAACGTTCGTCCCTTTTCCACCGTGTGGCCGGTGGCGAAGAAGTCGAAACCTGTGGCGCTGCGGGCGGTGACAGGCGCTGCTGCACTGGTCTTGCCCGCGAAAAACTACGTGCTGCTCCGGCGGTTCAGCGCGAAAGAGGAGCATCGACGACTGACGGCCTCGCCCTACATACCGACAACGGTTGAGCGTCGACGGCCCGTGGCGCTGGAGAACCACATCAACTACGTGACGCACACCAACCGAGAGTTGTCCGAAGCAGAGGTTCACGGGCTGGTCGCGATCTTCAACTCTGCTCTTCTCGACCGCTACTTCCGCGTCCTCAGCGGGAACACACAGGTCAACGCGACGGAGATTCGCCGCATCCCGTTCCCCGACCTTTGGACGGTAGCCCGCATCGGTGATCGCGTGCGCTCGTTGGGCTGGGACGAACGTGAGGCGATCGAGGATACGGTAATGGACGTGCTCGGCGTGTCTCCGTCGGTGCTGAGCGGGGCAGTCGAGGACGCCGCGTGAGCCGGGCCAAAGATGCCGTCTCCATTCTTGCTGCACTCGGGCTGCCTAAGGCTCAGCAGAATGAGCGCTCGGCCTTGACCCTGCTTGCTTTGGCGGGCCTTCGGCCCAAGACCCCGTGGGAAGCCGCGAGGGCCAGACTTCTTCGTACCGTGGACATCATGGGCTTCATGCGTGATGCGTACAAGAAGGACTACGCGCCTAACACCCGCGAAACGATCCGTCGGCAGACGCTCCACCAGTTTGAACAGGCCCGCCTCGTTGACCGAAACCCAGACGACCCGGCGCGGGCGACCAACAGCGGCAAGAACGCGTACCGGCTCACCGATCCAGCCCTGGCCGTGATCGCCGCGTTCGGGCACGGTCTCGCGTTCGAGCAAGCGGTAGCCGTGTTCCGGGAGCGGTTCGGGAGTTTGGAGACCGCTTATCGGGGCACTCGGGAGCTTCACCGGGTCCCGCTGGTTCTGTCCGACTTCACCGAAGTGTCCCTCTCCGCTGGAGTGCATAACGAGTTGCAAGCTGCGGTCGTGCGGGATTTCGGCCCGCGTTTCGCGCCCGGTGCTCGCGTGCTGTACCTCGGCGATACCGCCGACAGGCACGCGGTCCTCGACGCCAAGGGGCTTAGGAACCTTGGCGTCGTGTTGACCGCGCACGACAAGTTGCCGGACGTGATTCTCCATCAGCCGAGCAAGAACTGGCTCTTCCTTGTTGAAGCGGTGACCTCTCACGGCCCCGTCTCTCCGAAGCGGCACCGCGAGATGGAAACCGCCTTCAGCGAGTGCAGCGCCGAGCGCGTCTATGTCACCGCGTTCCCCAACGTTGCCGTCTTTCGGAAGTACGCCGCCGAGATCGCGTGGGAGACGGAAGTGTGGCTGGCGGACAGCCCGGATCACATGATCCACTTCAACGGCGAGAAGTTCCTCGGCCCACACAAGAAGTGAGACTGGCTGTGGGTTAATCTCGGCGGGAGCGTGGTAGCGTAGTTGAAGCGGATTGCACATGCCGGGGGCTGCCGCCCCCGGCACCCCCGGTCAGGCAGTTAGAAGGGGGCACGCTGGCGTGGCGGGTCAGCGAGATCGATGACCATGACCTGGCGCCACGGCGTGGTAGGGCCGGGGGTCCATCACAGCATCGGGCACCGAGCAGTGCGGCGGGACGCCTGCGCCACCCAGACTCGATCAAGGCACTCGTGTCGTCATGTGCCGCCGCGACGTTCTTCGAGCTTGGCCTTTACCGCGGGCCATTCGGCGGCGAGGATGCTGAAGTAGACGGTGTCGCGCGGGTTGCCGTCGGGCATGATGCGGTTGGAGCGGAGCACGCCCTCGCGCACGGCGCCGAGTTTGGCGATCGCGGCCTGGCTGTGCAGGTTGCTTGCGCCGGTCGTGAGCTGCACGCGGATGGCGCCGAGCGTCTCGAACGCGTGCTCGAGCATCAGGTACTTGGCGTCGGGGTTGACGGCGGTGCCGTGGTACGGGCGGGAGATCCAGGTGCGGCCGATCTCGAGGCCGCGGTGGGCGGGCTGGATGTCCATGTAGGTGGTGCGACCGATGACGGCCCCGGTGGCGTTCAGGATGATCGCGAACGCGACGACGTCGGGGAGTGCGTTGACGCGCCGGACGTCGGCGGCGAAGCCCTCGACGGACCACTCCTTGGGTGCTTGAGGCGTGAAGCGGACGAGCTCGGGGTCTGCCGCGGTGAGGAGGCCGGGGGCGTGGCGCTCGTCGAGCGGTTCGAGGGTGACGACGCGGCCTCGGAGGGTGATGGGAGAGACCCAGGTGGACATGTGAGGGAGTGTAGAGACAGCGAGCAACATGGGCGGATGAGAGCATCCGGTGTGAACCAACGGGTACAGTGGCCGATATGCACCACGTTCTGCGCGCGATCCGGGTGAATCTTTACGGGCGGTTCGCGGCTGAGAACGCGCCGGTGCTGACAGTTGAGTCGGGCGACACGGTGAGCTTTGAGGGCGTGCCGGACGTGGGCTGGGGGCTCGAGCCGCCGACGTCGACGACGGGGCCGCGGCGAAGGTTGAGCCGCGGGACGCGGTGAGTGACATCGGGCCGTGTCTGTGCGGGCCGGTGGCGGTGCGCGGGGCGCGGCCGGGGGACACGCTGGAGATCGCGATCGAGGAGGTGCAGCCGGGGCCGTGGGGCTGGACGTACGCGGCGCGCGGGATCGCGACGAATCAACTCGGACAGACGGCGCCGCTGCGGCCATTCCTGGGAACGGTTGGATTGGCACCCCGCGCGGGGGAGCAGGTCTGCCCGTGGACGCCGCGGGGGAGCGGCGGGAACATGGACTGTCGCGAGCTGGTGGCGGGGACGGTGCTGTATTTGCCGGTGATGGCGGAGGGGGGGTTGCTGTCGGTGGGGGATGGTCACGCGGCGCAGGGAGATGGGGAGCTGAGCGGGACGGCGATCGAGTGCGCGATGGAGGAGGCGAGGGGTGCGGCTCACGCTGCGGCGGGTTGTGGGGGTGGGCGGGCCGCGGGCGAGGACGAGGCGAAGCTGCAAGGAAAAAGCCCCGGCTGGTGGGCCGGGGCCTTGGGGTGCGATTGAGGATTCGGAGAGCGCCCAGGCGGGACGCCTAGGCCACCGGCTCCTTAGGCCTGACCGGCCTTGACGGCCTCTTCCTGCAGGTTGCGCGGCATCTGGCGGTACTCGAGGAACTCCATGGTGTTGGAGGCGCGGCCCTGCGACATGCCGCGGAGTGCCGTGGTGTAGCCGAACATCTCGGAGAGGGGAACCTCGCAGGTGACGAGCTTGACGACGCCGCGGTCGTCGGTGTCGATGATGAGGCCGCGTCGCGAAGAGATGTCGCCGGTGATGTTGCCGAGGTAATCGTTGGGGACGGTGACGACGACCTTCATGATGGGCTCGAGGAGGACAGGACCGGCCTTCTCGGTGGCTTCCATGACGGCGAGGCGGCCGGCCTGCTCGAAGGCGACCTGGGACGAGTCGACGGCGTGATAGGAGCCGTCGACGATGGTCGCTTTGACGTTGATCATCGGGTAGCCGAACTTGACGCCCGTCTTGCAGGTCTGGCGGATGCCGTACTCCACCGAGGGGACGAACTCTTTGGGGATGGAGCCGCCGACGATATCGTTGACGACGGCGATGCTGTCGTCGAAATCAACCTCGTCGGCCTCGGCCTGCGCGGCGGTGTAGGGCTCGAGGTGGATGGTGCAGTCGCCGAACTGGCCGCGGCCGCCGGTCTGCTTGACGAACTTGCCGCGGACATACTCGGCCTTGCGGGTGATGGCCTCGCGATACGAGACGCGGGGCTTGCCGACCTCGACGCCGATCTTCATGTCGCGTACGAGCTTGTTCTTGATGATCTCGAGGTGGAGCTCGCCCATGCCGGAGATGATGGTCTGGCCGGTTTCGTCGTCGAAGTGTGATCGGAAGGAGGGGTCTTCGCGGCGTATGACGCCGAGGGCCTCGGAGAGGCGTCGCTTGTCGTCGCTGGTTTTGGGCTCGATTGACATCGAGATGACCGGCTCGGGGAAGGTCATGCGCTCGAGGATGATGGGGTGGTCGGGGTCGCAGAGGGTGTCGCCGGTGTAGGAATCCTTGATTCCGACGATGGCGACGATGTTGCCGGCGGTGACCTCGTCGAGGGGGATGCGGTCCTTGGCGTGCATCTCGAAGATTCGGCTGGCGATCTCGCGCTTGCCGTTGCCGGGGTTGACGGCGCGGGTGCCCTTGCCAAGCTTGCCTGAATAGACGCGGATGTAGGTGAGGTCGCCGTGCTGGTCGGAGACGACCTTGAAGACGAGGGCGGAGAAGGGGGCGGATTCGTTGTTGGGGCGGGTGAGCTTTTCTTCCTTGTCGCGCGGGTGGGTGCCCTCGACCTCCTCGGACTCGGTGGGAGAAGGGAGGTAGTCGATGACGGCGTCAAGGACGGCCTGCACGCCGATGTTGCGGAGGGCGGCGCCGCAGAGGACGGGATAGCAGCGGCGCAAGACCGTGCCGGCGCGGAGGGCCTTCTTGATCTCCTCGGGCGTGATGGTGCTCTCGTCGGTGAGGAACTTCTCGGTGAGGTGGTCGTCAAGCTCGGCGACCTTCTCGACGAGCTGGTGGTGCCACTTATCAGCGGTCTCGCGCCACTCGTCGGGGATCTCGGCGGTGCGGACCACGGAACCGTTCTCGTCGGCGTCGTAATAGACAGCTTTCATCTGGACGAGGTCGATGATGCCATTGAGCTCGTTGCCTTTCCCCATCGGGTACTGGATGGCGATGGCGTTGGCGCCCAGGCGGGTCTTGATGGTGCCGAAGCTGAAGTCAAAGTCGCCGCCGAGCTTGTCCATCTTGTTGACGAAGCAGAGGCGGGGCACGCGGTAACGGTCGGCCTGACGCCAGACGGTCTCGGACTGGGCCTCGACGCCCTCCTTGCCGTCAAAGACCGCGACGGCGCCGTCGAGCACGCGCAGGGAGCGCTCGACCTCGATGGTGAAGTCCACGTGGCCGGGGGTATCGATGAGATTGATTTTGTAGGTCAGGCCGTCCTTCACCCAGGGGCAGGTGGTGGCGGCGGACTGGATGGTGATACCGCGCTCCTGCTCTTCCTGCAGGAAGTCCATGGTGGCGGTTCCCTCGTGGACCTCGCCCATCTTGTAGTTTTTGCCGGTGTAGAAGAGGATCCGCTCGGAGACGGTGGTCTTTCCGGCGTCGATGTGGGCGCAGATACCGATGTTGCGGATGTGAGTGAGGTCGGCCATGGGTCGTTGTTCCTGAGAGTCGTGCGAGAGCGTCGCTGAGGGAGCCCGAAGTTTCGGGCTTTGTCAGAGGCTAGAGGGAGGGTGTAATCGGCGACCGCCGCCGGCACGGAGCCGGAGGGGGGTTTACATCAGAGCTCGTTGGAGCGAAGAGCCGAGCCCAACAGCGGGAAGAGCCGAAGAGCGAGGCAAGGGAAGCGAGAGACAACCGAAGAGCGGGGCGCACCAAAGAGCGTCGCTACGGCCCCTCGTCGTCATCTGATTCGCCGGTATCGCCGGCGCTGCCGCTGCTCATTGCCATCTCCTACCGGGCCGACCTGACGGATGTCAGATCTTCCCCGGGAAAGCCCTCTTGGAGGGCTTAGATGCTAGCGCGGCGGACGGGGGCGTCAAATGGGCTGTAAGGAGACAGGGACAGAGGAAAGAGGACAGCAATAAGGAGCGGCATCCGACGGCGCCGTGGCTGGTGGGAACGACGTGACGGGAACTCAGGGCTTGCTGGTGTCGAGGTAGGACCGAATACGCTGAAGTTCCTGCTGCGAGAGGCTCTTTACCTCTGGGTCCAAGCGCGTGAGCGTGTTCAACTCGATGGTCTTGGCGGCCCAAGTGCGGGCCTCGTCAGCCCGAAGCAGCTGCATTGCCCACTTGAACAGGCGGTGGGCGTGATCAACGTTGAAGGGGTCGAGCGTCGCGGCGGACTGGAGTGAACTCATGGCACCCGCGAGCTCGGAGTCGTCGTTGAGCAGACTTGCCCGGGTCTCGTGGACGAGGGCGATCCAGGCGTGCTGGGAGGCGGTGAGGCCCCGGGGGGGCAAAGGCGACGGCACTGCGATCGCGAGGCCTTCATCGGCTGCGCCGCGGGCGGAGTCCGCGTCGCCCTGATCGCGTGCGATCGCCGCGAGCAGGAGCCATACGCGCGATGCCTCACGACGGGCGCGCCAATCGTCAGGACGGGCCTTGTCGGCCTCTTCGAGCCACTCGATGGATTCGCGAGCGAGCGTGAGGTGTAGCGTGCGGATCGCCTCGGAGACGGCTTGGGGGGTGACGGCGACGGGCTGGTTCATGGCGCGCGACATCTCGGCGGCGAGGTCGGCGAGGCCTTCACGCTGCGCGGCGGGGTCGGTGGCGCGGGCGAGCTGGGCGAACCGGGAGTTGAAGGTTGCGATGGGCTCGACGAGGCCGGCGGCGCGTTGCAAGCGCGATTCCCACACTCGGGTGGGAAAGAGCACGCGCGGAATGAACAACACGACGAAGGCGAGGACGAGGGTTGCTGGGAGCGTGAGGGAGAGCGAGGCGGCGAAGAACCCGCGTGGAACCGCGACCGCGGGGCGGGCGGTTCCTGGATGAATGACATGGACCGCGGCGGGCGAGGCGGCGGCGGCGGC
>JACMLW010000152.1 GCA_014379385.1 Phycisphaerales bacterium | reverse complement strand
CGCGGCGGCTGGTAATCCGGCGCACACGCTGTTCTCACAACGCGTCTGACTGCAGCGGCCCCGGGCCCAAACCTGGGGCCGCTTCTTTTTTTGAGTCGGCGCCGTCGTCTCTCCTCCGGAATCACCCCAGCAGCGCGGTGACCATATCGGCCGCGTGCGAGCGCGAGATCTGGATCGCCTGCATGGTGGCATCGGCGAGCACGCGGCTGCGGATCAGCTCCGCCGTCTCGTGCGCCCAGTCGGCGTCTTCAATCAGCGACTGTGCCGCGGCCGTGTTCTCCATCTCCACGCGCATCGCGTTCATCCGGGCGCCGAGCTCGTACCTCTGAGTGTTCCCGATCCCGGCCCGCATGGTGGCGACCTTGGAGCTCGCCGCCTTGATCGCTCCCTGCGCCGCCTCAAGGTCTCCGCTCATCAGGTTCATCGACTCACCCAGCCCCAGCTCGCGCAGGCCGAGCGCATCGCGCGGCGCCTGCGCATCTCCGAGGCCCGCGAAGCTCACGTTGAGGTCGGCGCTGTGGACCTCAAACCCCTCCGCGAGGATCGGCCGTCCACCGAAGGCAAACGTCCCGACGAGGTAGTCGATCGCCTGGAGCACCGAGTCGGCCGCGCCCTCGTTGGCGCGCCGCTCCTCATCGGACATCCCGCCGCGGTTGGCACTGTTGACGACGAGGCCCTCGAGGTCTGTCAGCATTGACTGCACTTCCGCAAGGCCGCCCTCGGCCGCATCAAGCGTTGCCGAGGCCTGGTCGGCCTTCTTGATCACCGCGTCGAGGTGCATGCGCCGGAGACCCAGGTTGGTAGCGACGATCATGCCGGCGGGGTCGTCCTTGGCGCGGTTGATCCGCTTGCCCGTGGTCAGCCGCTCCATTGCGACACCCATCGCGTCGTGGTGACGACGCAGGGCCAGCAGGCCCGAGGTGGCGGTGAGTGAGTGAAGGGTGATCGACATGGGCGCGCCGTGACAGACCCGCCGGGCCCCGAGCCCGGCGAGGCCATGACGGCCTATCGGACGCTCGTTCCACCGTATCAACCCCGACCGGAGATTCACCGGCGCAGCCTGTTCCGGCTGTGACGATCAAGTGTTCTGGCCGCGCGTTCGCGATTTGTGTCAACCGCCCGGCTCGGCACCGGCCCCGTTCGTGTTCTCCGTTCCAGTGGGCGCGGCGACCACCGCCACCACCACCGGCACGGGCGCACCAGAGGCCTTCGCCTCGGTCGGGTCATAGCGCGAGATGGGCAGGAAGTCGCGCACGCGCCCATCGGCCCAGGCCTTGAATCGTGGCCAGAAGCTCTCCCGCAGCAGGATCTTGAGGCACGCGGCCATGGGGATCGCCAGCAGCACACCGTAGAACCCGAAGAGCAGGCCGCCCGCGATCACCGCGAACAGGATGGTCGGCGTGTCCATGTCGGTGGTCTTGCCCTGGATCATCGGGGTCCACACATAGTCGTCGGTGAACTGGATCAAGAAGTACAGGCCCGTCGGCGCCAGCAGTTGCCACCACCACACGGCCTGCCACGGCACCTCGCTCGGATACAGGAACATCAGGATGATCGCCGCGGGGATCCCGATGAGAGGCAGGTACGGGGCCACACTGAGCACGCCGACGACGAGCCCGACCACCAGCGGCATCGGCACGCCGATGGCCCAGTAGCCCAGCACGAACAGCACCGTCAGGATCGCCGCGATGATGAGCCGCCCGCGCACGAAGCCCGCGATCACCAGGTCCATCTGGCGGAGGTTGGAGATCACTCTCTCTCGCTTCCATTTGGGGATCAGCTCGGCGATCTTCAAGAGCACCCGCTGGTAGCGCGTGCAGAAGAAGAAGAAGAAGAAGAGCATGAGGAAGAGCGCGAAGGAGAGGTAGGTCAACGCGCCCACCACGTTCTTGACGATGTTCAGCAGGTTGGCGCCCGCGGCGAGCGCCTGCTTGGCGAACATCCGGCCGAGCGCATCGGCGGAGTTGCCTCGGAAGGACTCGACCTCCGCCGCCGCGCGGGCGAACCACGAGCGCTGCTCGGAGGCGGGGGTGTTGGGGTCAACGGATTCTTCGGGGTCGCGCGCCGGCTGGTTCGTCGGGGGCAAGGAGGGCGGTTCGGCACCGCCATTCTCAAGCCCCGGCCCACGTTTATCAGCCCCGGCCCCCCCATTGGTCGGAAGCGCGGGCTCTCCACCGGCTGGACTGGGTTGCTCCGGCGCCTTGGCCACCTCCTGGTCCGCGGCGACCATGAACTTGGCCGTGAACTTCCACGGTTGGTGGAGCTCGGCGATCATCGCCTGCTGCTGCGCGGGCGGGGCCTTGATCGCCAGCTGGAGCTTCTCGAACTCCGACACGGTCTGGAGCGCCGCGAACGTGATCCCAACGCCTATGGGCACCAGCACCACCGACACCATGATCGCGATGATCGCGCTCGCGACCCCCGCGCGCGAGAGCCGGCCTTTGCGCGTCAGCCGCTGCACGATGGGCTCTACCAGGTAGGCCAGCGTGAGCGCCAGCAGCATGGGGATCGTGATGGGGCTGAGGACATACCCCAGATAGAAAATACCGATCACGAACGCCACCACCAGCAGATCGCGGAGCGGCTGGATCTGCACCAGGTGGAGCTTTCGCCAATCCGAGGTCGTGTCGTGCGGCGACTCGATCGGGAGCGCGGGGAGTTGCTGAACGACCACGCCGCCGGCATCGGGCGCCGGGCCATTGGCCTGCTCGCGCACCCCCGGGATCGTGCTGACCGCGCGCGGATCCCCTGCCTCACCCTCCCGCTCGCCGCCGCGCCCCCCCGTCGACTCGCCCCCGCCCGCCTGACCCGGCTTGGATACGTCCGCCATAGGCGGCAAGGTATCCCAGATGTCCGTATAAGGCCACCGGCGCTGTCAGCCAACGCCTTGCTTCACGACTGGTGATTAGGGATTGACCGCCGCTGCGCCGCCCTGCCGCTGCGGGTTACACCGAGCCCTGGAAGGCCTCATCAAAGTCGTAAACGTCGCGAAAGTGCTCGAGCGAATCGCGGGACGACCCGCGCAGCTCCCCCTTGTCGATGAGGCCGTAGACGATGGTTCCGAAATCAACCGTCCGCTGGATACCCCAGTAGCCAAGCACCGTGCGTGCGAGCATCCCGTACCGCTCGACGGCCACGTCGCGCAGGCCGATGCAGAGTTGCTGGCCGCTCACATGGCGAGACTCATCCGCCGGGTCGATCACCTTCGGGAGGTCTTTCCCGTGGGTCACCTTAACGGTGTGCGCGAGCCCCTCGCGCACGAACTGAACCGCTTCATCGGGAAAGCGTGCCGCGCCAGCGCGGATCAACTGCCAATCGACCTCGGACTGCTGCTTCTTCACGTCGGTGGCTCCTGGGCCAGCAACTCACTAGGGCCGTATACCGAAACTGTATACTTCGGAACAAGTATCGGCTCGGTTCGTCCGTTCATTTCCGAGGAACCACGCTGATATTTGGATTTCCGGAGAGGTACCACCTCAACGGGCGATCCGACCATGACTCCGCGTAGGCCACACCGATGCGCGCCGAGTTGCCCAGTGTGATGGGACGAGGGTCGCGTTCTTCGAGCCACAGGTTGGCACCCCCGATCAGGCTGGTACCGTTGAGTTTTCGATCAATGGCGAGCGCCTGGCAGATCTTACCGGGACCGCTGCAGAGCGCGGTATCGGGGTGGGACCGCTTGGCCGCGCCGGTGCGCAGGCGCCGCATGGTCACGAGGCCCTCGGTAGGCTCGAGCGCGCGGATCAGCACGGCGACCGGCTCATCCACCGCGCCGCAGACCACGTTCAAGCAGTGGTGCATCCCATAGGTGAAATACACATAGCACGTCCCGGGCGGGCCGTACATCGCTTCGTTGCGCGCCGTCCGACGCCCGCCGTAGGTGTGGGCCGCTTTGTCCTCGACGCCTAGGTACGCCTCGGTCTCGACGATCACGCCCGAGATCCGCTCGCCATCGAGCAGGCGCACGAGGCGCGTGCCGATCAGGCGCTGCGCGAGCGTCGCTGCATCAACGGCGAAAAATACAAGCCCCGCCCTATCGGC
Source organism: Phycisphaerales bacterium (assembly GCA_014379385.1). Taxonomy (GTDB): domain Bacteria; phylum Planctomycetota; class Phycisphaerae; order Phycisphaerales; family UBA1924; genus JACMLW01. The sequence goes on along the minus strand of JACMLW010000152.1, from coordinate 116,459 downwards.
CAGCTTGGACATGGGAATCACGACAGAGCCCACAGAGAGACACGGAGACGGAATGACGAAGAAGGCGATTGAACGCGAAGGTCGCGAAGCACGCGAAGAAGAGGGGAAAGGACAAGGCAGGAATGAAACACGGAGGGCACGGAGTGGACCACCACTCGGATTGTCCAACGCTTCGATGCATTGGCGTTTCTCCGTGTCCGTGTTTCAACTGCTGTTCTTCGATCCCGTCTGGCTGTCCTTTCTCCGCCGATTCGCTCCCTTCTCTGTGACATCTCTGTGCTCTCGGCGTGCTCTGTGGTGAAGGGCACTCTCCTCTGCAGCCGCCCCCCCACTCACGCATACGCGTGCAGCCCCGGCAGCAGCAGGTTCACCCCGAAGTACGTCCACAGCATGACGAAGAACCCCGCGATGCTCAGCCACGCCGTCACCAGCGATCGGTTCTTGAGCGCCATGAAGCGCGCGTGGATCACGATCAGGTACACGATCCACGTCACCAGCGCCCACACTTCCTTCGGGTCAAACGCCCACCACCGGCCCCAGGAGTGGTCCGCCCACCACGCCCCCAGCAGAATCCCCACCCCCAGCGCCCAGAACGCGAGCTGCAGCATGATCATCTGCGCGGCGTCCAAATCCGCCAGAACCCGCTGCGTTCCCTTCGGCGCTGAATCATCGAGCCCGAGCGCCGCGGCAGAGACCTCGACCATGCCCTCCCCATCAACGCGACCGCCCGCCGCCGCCCCGGCCGTCCTCGCCTTGAACTTCGCGGCGTAATACGTGCCCAGATAGAACAGGCTCGTGATGAACCCCAGCGAGATCAGCCCGTAACTCACCAGCACCGTTGTCACGTGGTACTTCAGCAGTACCGAGGTGTTCAGGATGGCCGCCTCACGCTCGATCTGCTGGCCCGGGATCGCGGCCTGCGTCGCCCAGATGAGGAACAGGAAGCCCACCGCGGCGCCCGCCGCACCGAAGATCCAACGACGCGTCGCGAACATCACCACGCTCGAAACAATCACCGCGAAGAGGCTGATGCCTGTCATCGACTCGAACTGGTTCTGGATCGCAAATCGCTCGGCGATCACGCAGCGCGCCACGAACCCCGATGTGTGCAGTCCAAGACCCAGCACGAGCAGCGCAAGTCCCGCGACTAGCATCCCCTTGCGGCCCGTGCCGAACGAGAGGAGCAGGAGCAAGAGGGCGAGGAAATACGCCCAGTACCCCCACTCGAACGGCCTGGTGTTGTTGTACCACCGCTCCAGCGAGCGGGCCGAGGTGGGGTAGAGTGCGCTGTTGATCGACGGCAACTCGACGGCGAGCGTGGTGATGACGCTGTTCACTCGGGCCGCATCGCCCGCGCGCCACGCGGCGCCCAGCTCGCGCACGGCCTTGCCCGCGCCGGTCTGTTCGCCCAGAGCCGAGAGATGCGACCACGTGCCCTCCGCCGTCTTTGGCGCGACCATGTCAAAGTTAGCGGCGCTGTGCTCGTAGACCTGCATCGCCTGATGAACGGCGTCGATGCCGCGCTGGTATTCCGTCGACATCTCCTGGCGCGCCACCGAGCCGAGCAGGGGCGCGATCACTCCGGGCGGGAGCCGCCCCTGCTTTTTCCACCACTCGCGCTGCGCCGGATCGGTGAACCCTTCGATCCCCCCCTGCACCGCGGCCTCAATGAGCGCCTCGCGGAGCGGGAGGAACGCGACGTGGATCAGCGGCTTGTCGGTGTAGTACGCGGGATCGATCGCGAGGTCGAGCAGCGTGAACACCGAGTCGTGCTTCAGTTTTTTTGCCTTGGGTTTGGCGCCCTCGATCGGCAACAGGTCGAAATAGTCCTTGCGGCCCGCGACGGTCTTGAGTGATTCCGCGGCGAGCGTGCCGAGGATTTTGACGCGCCCGTTGTGGAAAACAGCCAGGTCGCGCAGCGGGGAGACATCCACGGCGTCGGCGAAGGCCTTCTTCTCGGCCATCGACATGGCCGGGGGAGGCGGGGCGGGCTCGCCGAAGGGGTTGACGCCGGACGATTCGTTCACGGCCCTGGTTACGGGGTGAGCGTTGCCCTCGGGGGCCGACTGCGCTCGCACCACGCTCGAACCCACCACCAGCACCACGGTGATCGCCGCGAGCAGGCGTGAGCGAAGCACGCGAGCGCCAACGCCGACATCCGGCTCAGCGGAGAAGAGATGACGAATGTGATTGAAAAGAAGGATGGATTGCTGCATGGAAGTTACCGTCTAGACGGCGGGTACGCCGGATTGGTTCGGGGCTTGCCCACCCCGGATCGAAAGTGGACCACACCGATGGTTTACGGGGCCACGCCCGCCCGCGCCGGGGCGCTGGCGTGGACGGCGCCCACCTTCGCGGCGTGTTCCTTCTTCAGGCGGTCGCGCCGCCTCCGCATGATCAGGGGCTTGACATAGAACGCCCAGGGGATTCCGATGGACATGAGGACGGCCCCGGTAGCGATCACGTAGATGCCGGGGTTGTTGCCGACACCCAAGATGGTAAAGCGGGCCATCGGGCGTGGGATCTCGCCGCGATCCGCCAGGGTCTTGGTCTGCTGCCATCCCTGAGCGTCCCACCCGGCCTGGCTGAGCTTGTACTGCGTGGGGACGATGACGCTGGCGAGGCGGCCGATCATGTTGATGACGCCGGGCACGTCGGTGCGCGGCCGGAACGGGACGCGCACGAGCAGCGGTTCATTGAGGCTGGTGGGGCGCGCGATCTCCTTGTAGGTCGCCGAAGGGCCGTCTACTGACACACGCAGATTTGAGCGATAATCGCGCGGCGTGTCGGAGTGCGGGTAGGGGAACATCTCAAAGTCCGTGAGCTGCACCGTGAGGCCGGGAAAGCGGTGGAGTTTTTTGCCGAACACCAGGCCAATGACGCGCCCATCGGGCACCTCGATGCGGCGTTCCTGCTCGCTCGCGAGCTTGAGGAACTGTGCGAACGGGAGCCAGAGCGTGCGCTTCCACTTCGGGAAGAGCTGACCGGACTTGGACGCGGGATCGAGCGACACCTCGACCGCGATTGTGGCCTGATGGTGGTTGCCGATGAACTGGCGGTCCTGGTCGCGATCCGGCACGGGTCGTGGCGATTCGACGGACTCGGCGTGTGCCCAGCGCTCGCCGAGCCTGATCCACACCATGGGCGCCACGGGGATGACGCCACGCTCAGGGAGGGAGTTGATCGTGATGACCTCGCCGCCGGGGGCGCGGAGCAGGGCGCGGAGGGGAGGCGGGGCCGCCGGATCGGTCGCGGCGGCCTCGACCACTTCATCGATGTAGACCTGGACGCGCGAGGCGTCGAGGTAGGCGAGGCTGATCGCGGGGTCGGGGTCGCGCCGTCGCGGCATGCCGCTCTCGTTGAGCTCGTCGAGCATGTCCTGGCTGATCTCGGGGAACCGGCTATAGAGGTAACGGGTGAAGGCGCCGCTCGCGTCGGCAACGGTCGGTGTCACGCGCACGATCGCTACGCTCGATGGTGCGTTCTCGTAGCCGGGGGTGATGATCGGAAAGGGCGGGCGCGGCAGGATTTGCTCGACCATGATCGTGTACCCCGGCACCATGAACTCCTGCCCCTGCACGATCGGCACCGCCGTGCTGTACCGCTCTCCGGGGATCGTGATGAGGAGGGCATGGTGCGTCTGCGGGGGCAGCGGCGTGGCAAGCTGGGTCCAGCGATCGGGGGGAGTGGTGCGGGCGTACTCGACACTGAGGGGCGCGCCGATGTCGGTGAGGCGCTGCGAAGGGATCCGCGGCGCCAGCGCGAAGGAGGCGACAACCCTCGCGCCGTCGGCCGTCGGCGATTCGGGAACCTCTTCGCCCGCAGCGGGGACGGCGCTCAGGATTTCAATGAACCTGATGGGGTTGGCGCCGGCAGCCGAACGAGCGGGGGCGGGCATCCAACGGGGCTGAAGCTCGGCGTAGGGCGCATAGCCGACGATTCGGATGCGGAGGTCGGAGTCAACGGTGGTGCGAGAACCGGCGGGCATACGCATGTCGAGACGACGATGATTGCCCAGCTCAGGGGCGGCACGATCGCCGCCGGGTGCGGTCTCGGCGGCGAGGACGTCGAGGTTGTACGGGTTGTACCGCGGCAGGCCCTCGAGCATCCGCTGCTCGTAGCCGCGCCCGTCCTGAACGAGCCAGAGCGCCACGTCGTTGCGGTCGTGGAATGAATCCTCGAAGGGCCCGGGGGTGGTCAGCCCCTGGTCGTCGGGCGTGCCGGCAAGAAGTAGGAGGTCGCCCTCCTGCTTGTTGGCCTGGTAGAACGCGCTACCCAGCGCGATGAGCACAATCCCGGTGTGGACCGTGAGCACGCCGAGGTTCGGAAAGATGAACTCGATGCGACGGACCGTCGCAGTCATCATGTTCAGCACGAAGAGCACGAGGATGTACCGGAGCGGCCACCAGGCGTAGAACTCAACCTCCGACATCTCCATGCCAGGGAGGCGGCGGAGCGTGGTGGACCGGTACTGCCGGACGATGTCAGAGAAGAACTGGATGCCCGAGCCGGAGGCCGCGTCGTAGCGAAGGGTCGGCCAAAGAAAGTGCGTCCATGCCCACACCGAGCCAGCGGCGACGGTAAGTCCGAGCAGGAAGGTGATGATAAATCGCCAGGCAACACCCGCGCTCGCGGCCCGCATTCCCCGGCTGGCCAGCCACGTCGCCACGCCGACCCCTACGAGCGTGAGCGACACCAACGTGAGTCCGTAGAAAAGGTACGTTGGAGCGAGCGCCAGCATCCCGATCGGCACACTCGCCAGCGTCCCGTAGATAGCGACCGAAGTGAGGAGCACGATCGCCAGCGGAACGGAGCTGAAAGTGCGGAGCACGAACCGCGCCGGGCGCAGCCAGCCGCGTAAGTGCCGGTCGTCCCATTGTTTGCTGCGTTGCCACTTTCGGCTCATCGGGGCGCCTCGGTTGGCTTGGCTCCGGCGAATGGTACGCCGAGCGGCCCCGCATTCGATGCTGTCAAACGAGAAATGTTTCGGCGAGACAGCAATATCGGATGACTCGTACTCCTAACGATCTCGACCCAAGGGTTGAGTGTTTTCACAAGCGCCGCGTCCGCCGCCAACTGAGGGAGTTCGAGCGCGGCGACGCCCGCGAGTGGGTGGTCTGACTCGATCGGCGCGAACCGGAAGAGGTGGTCATCAAGGCCCAGAGCCCGGGCGCCGTTGAGAGTCGCCATGGCGAGGAGCAACTGCGGATCGGTGCCGTCGCGCTGGTAGAGCAGCCGCATCTCATCGAGCACGCTGATGCGGTCGGCGCAGGGGAGGTTGATGACCGAGTCGGTGCCGAGCGCGACGTTGATGCCCCGGGCGAGCATGTCGCGGTAGCGGTGCGGCCCGAATCGTTTCTGGGCGCCGAAGTACTCGGACGCACGTGGGCAGTAGGCGACGTTGACGCCGCAGTGCCGGAGTAGACACAGATCCCCGTCGCCCGCATAGTTCACGTGGGCAACGATGTAGGCTGCGGCCTGTCTTGGCTCCCCGTGCTCCCCATGCTCGCGCGCGAAGTGCTGAACTGGGGTGCGGCCGGCACCGAAATCGAGGCGGACCTCGTCGCTCCACTGCCCGAGGCGTTGGAGCAGGTCGCGCTGCGGGCCGGTACCGTCGGCCACGAACTCGCGCTCGGCCTCAGATTCCGAGAGATGGGTCGAAAGCCGGACGCCGAACTGGGCCGCGAGTCGAAGGGCGCGCCGATACCCCTCCGGGCTAACGGTGTTGGGGGCATGGGGCTGGAGGCCGATTGCCACCCGACTGGGCAGAATCGCGCCCCCGTCACCCTTCACGCGGCACATGCACTCGACCTCGTGAAGCAACTCGGCCACGCGTTCGAGCACCGGCGAGACGGTCTTGCCCATCGCGAAGAACTCGAGGTAACTCACACCGATAAGCGGCGAGTCGCTCAGCGTCTGCCAGGGAATCAACGAGGCCCGGCCTTTAGGCGCGCCGGCGATATCCCCCACCGCCACGACCCCAGCCGCAAGCGAGCGATCGATGCCCTGCCGGATCGACTCGACGACCCGATCGGGTTCGACGGCCCGCTCGGCTCGGACCATATCGATCCACCCCATGAACCCCCCCCCTCCCCCCGTTGCCTCGAACGATCGGGGCCCGACGTGCGTCAGATCAAGGTGGGTGTGGGCGTTGACAAGTCCGGGGAAAAGCACATGTCGGGAAAGGTCAACGGGTTCGGCGCCAGCCGCGAGCGGGTGCGAGGCGACCTCAGTCGGCGAGCCGCTGGCAAGGAGTATGGGGGCGTGGGCGATCGCGGGCGGGGGGGCAAACCTCAGAAGGAGCGCGCCAGGGGCCGCGTAGTAACCGGCTCCGTCGATCACGGCCGCGGCCCGCACGAAGACCAACTTGGACCCGCGGTCGCTCGGCTCGGACTGGTAGGATTCGCGAGGATTCATGGTCGGCGCAGCGGGGCTCCGATAGTGCTAGGCGCAGCGTTTTTCCCGGACGTTTGGGCCGGGCAAGAATATGCTCAATCGACGGCCAGCCGAAACCGGCCGCGCACGAAGACAAGGGAGTGCATATCAATGAACACGAAGGTTCGCGTGGCGGGTCTGCTGTTGCTGGTCGTGGGGAGCGCCCTGGGCGGGTGCAATGCTCGGTACAACGAGTTGATGGAGACCAACCGGGCGCTGACCGATCGTAACTCGGCGCTCGGGGCCGAGATCGAGACGCTCACGGCATCGATGTCTCAGTTGCAGGCTGCGATCGACACGCGTGACCGCACGATCGCGGAGATGCGCGGCCTGACGGGCGACATGCGCTCGGAGAACCAGCGCCTGCAGGATGAACTCGAGCGGTTGGGCGGGCGGCTGTCGGACATCAAGTTCGGCCAGCTCGACGCCGCGACCGACCAGGCCCTGCGCGACCTGGCGGCCCAGTACCCCGACCTCATCATCTATGACCCCGATCGCGGCATGGTCCGCTTCACCTCCGACCTGACGTTCGCCTCCGGCTCGGCCGACGTAACCGAGCAGGGCCGGCAGAGCCTCGCGGCGTTCGGACGGATTCTCGGATCCGGAACCGCCGCGTCGTACGACATCCGCATTGTCGGGCACACGGATTCGCAGCGGATGAGCCCGAACACGGCGCAGAAGCATGGCAGCAACTGGGGCCTCTCGGCGCACCGGGCGATCTCAGTGATGCAGGAGATCACCAAGATGGGCGTCGGCCCCGAGCGGGTCGAGATCGCCGGTCGCGGCGAGCACATGCCCACGGTCGCGAACAGCTCCGGCGGCAACACCCCCCAGAATCGGCGTGTCGAGATCTACCTTGTAAGGTCTGCCAGCGGACGCCCCGTTGCTCCGGCGCCCTCCGGAAATCAGCCAGCGCCGCCCCTGCCGGCCCGAACCGACGACGACATGGTGAAGTAGAACTCGCTATACTAGTTTCAACCCTCCTGAGAGAGAGGGCGCACAACGACGCGACCGACCCGGCATTTGTGTACTGCCGGGTCGGTCGTTTTTGTTTGGGATAGTTTGCTGCCAATACTCGATGGCGCGCCGGAGGAGACAGCATGAGCCGGACTATTTCGGGCATGAATCACAGCACGGATGAAGGCTACTCAGGCACACCCGAGATGGTCGCGGACGGGCGTGCATTCAGCGAGGACGTTCACCCGGCGTTCAATCGCAGCAAGTTCCTGATGCGCCAGAAACTTCTGACGCTACACCAGAAGTACACGGTGTGGGATGAACAGGGCCAACCGATCATGTGGGTGGAGCGCCGGCACTACCACCTGCGGAGCATCCTCGCGATCCTGGCTGTGGTCGGCATTGTGCTGGTCGGGCTTGTCGTGACCGGGGTTGCGGCGGCTGCGGTCGCCGACGCAGCCAATGAAGTGCTCGCCATCGTGACCGCGATCGTGCTCGGGCTCGCGTTCGTGGCCGCCGCGATCGGCGCGGCGGTGGGGATCATGCCGAGGCGGCACGTGGGGTTTTACGCGGACGAGGCGAAGACGGCGCCGCTGCTGGCCATTATCCAGGACTCGAAGTGGCAGATCCTGCAGGCGACCTACACCGTGACCGACGCGGGTGGCACGCCGGTTGGATACCTCAGGAAGAACTTCCTGTGGGACCTGCTGCAGAAGCGGTGGCAGATCAAAGGCGCCGACGGGACCGTGATCGGAGTCGCCCACGAGGAGGCGTCGATCATCATCTGCATCATGAAAAAAGTAATGCGCGAGTACCTGCCGATCCGCATCAACTTTGTGATCAAGAGCGCGACGCCCGACGGGCGCGCCGGCGAGATCCTCGGGCACTTCAACCGCAAGTACACGCTGCTGGACAAGTATGTGCTGGACCTGTCGCCGGACACGCGCCACTGGATTGACCGCAGGCTTGGTGCGGCGCTGGGCGTGATGCTTGATTCGGCGGAACGACGCTAACGACCACGCCGCATCTCAATCACGGGCAGCCATCGAGCGGCGCCTGGTTGCCCACCGAGGCGAACCAGAGGCCGAGGAACGCGGTGATGTCGTTGCTGCCGGTGCCGCCGGAGCAGTTGGCGTCGGCGCCCGATTGACCGGTGGCGAGGTCGTTGAACCAGGAACTCAGAAACGCGGTGATGTCGGCCGAGCCGACGGCGAAGTCGCGGTTCCAGTCGGCGACACACTGGCAGGAATCGAGTATCCCGTCCGGCCCGACCCGGACGGAGAAGCCACCGACGGCGAGAGCCACGCGGGTGAAACAGTCAAGGCCCGGCGTCTGCGCGATCTCGGTGGCATCGAGCGTGCCGTCGGCGTCGCAGTCGATGCCGGTGGCGGCGAACCCGGAGAGGTGGTACACCACGCCGCCGGTATTGGAGATCCATGCCTCGCCGCGCGTGTCGTCGAACGCGATGCCGGACATATCGACGACGCCGAGCGCCACGAGACTGAGGTCCTGAACAAACACACCGTCGGAGGTGAGCTCGCGGATGCTGTCCTGCGGGCTTCCCACGATGTGGAGGTTGCCCGTGGCGGCGAGCACCTCCATGTCGCCGTAGAACAGGTCGAACGCCGGGCTGCCGACAGGCCGGACGGGGAAGTTCCGCAACGGTGCGCCGGTGATCGGGCTCACCTCGTAGACACGGTCGTTGGTGTAGCTTGCGAGATAAGCGGTGGCGTGCGTCGGGTGGTGGGCCCCGCCGACAGGCGTTCCCGTGATCGGACAGTTGGTCTGGGCGAGCACGGCGCCGGTCGATGGATCGATCGCCAACAGGTCGCCATCGCCGCTCTCCCCGTCGAGGATGAGCAGCGTGCCGGGCGGGACGATGACGCCGTCCACGTTCAACGGGTGGGTTGCGATGTCAAGGTCCACGTCGTTGCTGATGGGGATCGGGAACGGGATGGTCCCGAGCGAGCTGAGCGATCGATCGTAGATCCGGATAACCGTGGCGAAGTTGTCGTACACGAAGACGCGGTCGGTGATGGGGTCCATCGCGATCGAAACGATGTTGCCCACGCCCATCGGCGTGGAGGAGATGAGCGCGGGCTGAGCGAGCGCGCTGGACGCGAGGAGCGCGCCGGCGACGAGGGCGAGGGGACGCAACATGGTTCTGCCTCCGAGCAAAGCCGTAATGGGGAGAGGTGGGAAGGGGACACACGCCGCCGCCGCCTTTGCGGGGACCGGCTCAACTCTACACCGATTGTGCGGTTCGACACGGCGCGCGCGCCACAGACCGGCCAAATTACGGCGTTATCGGAGCCGCACGCCGACGAGGCGCCATCGCGACGCAGAGCCCGGCGCAGATCCCCAGCACGCTGAAACCCGCGACGGGAAGCGTCCACCCCATCACCTCGACGGCGTCGTCCTTGAACTTGTACTTGGGCACCTGCAGCGTTGGCATCGCGAAGAGCGCGGCCTGGTACTGCCACGACCGGTCTTCGAGTCGCGGAATCTGGGCCAGCCATCTTTCGAGTTCGGTGGCGTCGGCGGAGACGGCATGTTTCTGGAACCGCTGCTCCGACTTGTCGGAGCGCGGCCAGCGCAGGATCGACTTGCCGATGTTTCCATCGGGCTGCAGCTCGTAGAACCGGAACGTCCAGTCGGCGCGCCGAACCGAGCCCCACGTCTCCGGGTCGTACCCGGGCGGTGTCGCGCGCACGACGACGACCACCCGGCCATTCTGGTCCGCAGCGGGGCCGATAAGCGAAGGACCCGGCGCGGCCGGCGCCACCTCGCGCCCCCGCTGCATGGGCTTCATCACCAGAACGGCGAGCCATTCCTTGTAGAGGTCGAGCCCCTTGAGGTTCAGGATGACCGGCTGCTTCGCGGGGATGATCTCGATGCGGTCGCCGTATGTGAGCTTGACCGCGAACTCGGAAACGCTCTGCCCCGGCATGTCGGTGATGGCGACCTCGCGGTCGTACACCGTGAAGGAACGGGCGGCGACGGGCTCGGTCTTGAGCTGCGGCGTGGTGTCGCTGCGGTTGTACGCCGCGGCACGCTGCGACATGACGTAGGCGCTGCCGACCAGGAGGATGGTTGAGACGAGGGCGAGGATCCAGCCGCTCTTGGCGTTCACGTGGGGTTGCTCAATGGCGAGCCTGTCGGGATCGCTCGGCCGTGATCAATGGCCGTCGGGGTTCCCGGGCTTGGAGGGGTGCTGGGGGGCGGGCTCGGGGGTATGGGGTTCGCCCTCGGCGGGGTCTTTTGGCGCGGCCGGCGGTGGCGCGAAGCCGGGGAGCGTCACACCATGAACGGGGCGCGAAGCTTCAGGCGAACTGGCGTGGGGCACCCCGTCGTCATGGAGTTCGGCGTGGGTATCGGTCTGGGTCTCGAGATGCGTGTCCGTGCCGTGAGCACCGGACGCGGCGGCGTTGGCGGCGCCGGTCTTGGCCCATTGGGTGATGGGGCCCTCAGTGGTGGCGCCACCCGGGGTCTTGATTCCCCCGCTGCCGCCGGGGGTTACGTAGGTGCCCTTGATGCGGTCGATGGAGCCGCGGTTGCCGAGATCGACGAGCGTGAAGCCGAGGAAGCAGGCGACGGTGACGATCGTGAAGATGAAGATCATCCCGTTGAGAGGGTTGTCGTACTTGAGGCCCATGAAGAAGAGGACGACGAGCGCGGTCTTGACGACCGCGATAGAGAGGGCGACCAGGACGTTGATCCATTGGGGGATGACGATGTTGAGAAGGTCGGCGAGCCAGGCCTCGGCGTAGGAGGCGCCGACGGTGAGGAGGGTGAAGAAGAGGAGCGCGGAGAGCACCATGATGAGCGTGGTGCCGGAGATGATGGTGTGGCCATGGTGGGCGTGGGAGTCGGCCGCGCCGGCGGGGTAGATGTCGAGAACCTGACCGTGGGGGTTGGCGTGGGACATTGGGGAGGCCCTTGGGAGGAAGGGACGAAGGGACAAAGGCACGTAGGGACGAGGGAGGAGCAGAGGAAGAGAAGGAGAGAAGGAAGCGGGACGAGTATGTACGAGAAGAGTGAGGGGTCAGTGGATCAGATAGAGCAGGGGGAAGAGGAAGATCCAGACGATGTCGACGATGTGCCAGTAGAGGGCGACGCCTTCGATGGCGGTGTAGTGGGTAGGGCCGAAGTGGCGCTTGTTGGCGCGGACCAGGAGCCAGGAGATCATGATGATGCCGCCGATCACGTGGGTAGCGTGGATTCCGGTGGCGGCCCAGTAGATGCCCCACCAGAGCGGCTCGCTGGGGTCGTGGGCGCCCGGGTAATGGAAGAGCTTGCCGGGGAGCTTGCCCTGCGCGATCTTGGGGCCGTACTCAAAGATGAACTTGATGAGGAGGAAGGCGATGGCGCAGAGGTTGGTGATGAGCAGGTTGAGCTTGAGCTTGCCGAACTGGCCGAGTTGGGCGTTGCGCACCGCGGAGGCGATGGTGTAGCTGGAGAGGAGCAGCACGATCGTGTTCGCCAGACCTGGAATGCGGTCAAGGTAGTGCGAGCCGTTGACGAAGGCCTCGGGGTGGAGGAACCGGAGCACCGCGTAGGCCACAAACATGCCCGAGAAGAGGAGCACCTCGGTGGAGAGGAAGAGCCAGACGCCCATCTTGACGGCGTCGAACTCGTGCTCGCGATCGCGGAAGTGCGAGGCGGCCTTGTAGCGCTCGTGGTACGGGCGCGAGTCAAACCCGGTTGAGGGGCCGGTCGAGGGGGCGCCGTGCTGGTGTGTATCGATCGTTGCCATAGTTGGCTTTCGGATTCACCACAGAGGCACAGGGGCACAGAGTGGAAAGGATGAGCGTGGCGCGATGCTGCGGTGGTGGACGTGCTTAGTGATGACGGGCACCGGCGGGGGACGGGGTGGGGAGGACGAACTCACCGGGCTTGGTGTTGGCCGGGACGATGTCGTCGTAGTCGTAGGGGCCGTGCGTGCAGACCGGCTCGTGCTCAAAGTTGTGCTCGATGGGCGGGCTGGAGGCGTGCGTCCACTCGAACGTGAGGCCGCCCCAAGGGTTGGCCGCGGCCTTGCGGCCCATGACCAGCGAGTGCAGGAACACAAAGAGATGCACGAACATGCCGAGGGCAAGGATGCCCGAGCCGGCGGTGCTGAGCTGGTGGATGAAGGTGAAGCCGGGGTTGTTCACGATGTCGTAGCTGGCGTAACGCCGGGGCATGCCCTGCGTGCCGAGGATGAACTGCGGGAAGAAGGTGAGGTTGAAGCCGACGAAGACGAGCCAGAAGCCGATCTTGCCGCCGAGCTCGTTGTACATCTTGCCGAACATCTTGGGCCACCAGTGGTGGATGCCGCCGATGAACGCGATGATGGTGCCGCCCATCATGACGTAATGGAAGTGGGCGACGATGAAGTAGGTGTCGTGGAGGTGGAGGTCGGTTGAGAGGGCGCCGAGGAAGAGGCCCGTGAGGCCGCCGATGGAGAAGGTGAAGAGGAAGCCCAGGGCGTAGAGCATGGGCGTTGTGAGGGCGATGGAGCCGCGGAAGAGCGTGGTGATCCAGTTGAAGACCTTGACGGCGGTGGGGATGGCGACGAGGAAGGTGAGGGCGGAGAAGATGACGGAGGCTACTTCGCCCTGTGAGGTGAAGAGGTGGTGGCCCCAGACGATAAAGGCGATGCCGGCGATGGCGAGCGAGCTGAAGGCGACGGCGCGATACCCGAAGATCTGCTTGCGGGAGTGGACGGCGATGATCTCGGAGATGATCGCCATGCCGGGGAGGATCATGACGTAGACCACGGGGTGGGAGTAGAACCAGAAGAAGTGCTGGAAGAGCACCGGGTCGCCGCCCATGCGCGGATCGAAGACGCCGATGTTGAACAGCCGCTCGAAAATGAGCAGCAGGAGCGTGATGCCGATGACGGGGGTCGCCAAGACCTGGATGATGCTGGTGGCGTAGATGCCCCAGACGAACAGGGGCATGTCGAACCAGCCCATGCCGGGCGCACGGAGCTTGTGGACGGTGACGACGAAGTTCAGGCCGGTGAAGATGGAGGAGAATCCGAGGATGAACGCCGCGAGGATCATCCAGACCACTTTGAGGTGTCCCTCCTCGGTCATGGTGGAGTAGGGGACGTAGAAGGTCCAGCCGGTATCGACGCCGCCCATGACGAGGGCAATGACAGCGAAGACGGAGCCGGTGAGGTAGATGTACCAGGAGGCGAGATTCAGGCGGGGGAAGGCGACGTCTTTGGCGCCGATGAGGAGCGGGAGGAAGAAGTTGCCCAGGCTGGCGGGGACGCTGGGGACGATCACCAGGAAGACCATGATGATGCCGTGGAGGGAGAAGACCCGGTTGTAGATGTTGTTGCCCTTGGCGATGTCGTCGCCGGACTGGAAGAGCTGGCCGTGGATCACGCCGTTCTGGAGCGTGGTGGGGACGGCCATCTCGGCCCGTATGGCGAGGGCGAACATGCCGCCGAGGAAGAACATGAAGAGGATGGCGACGAGGTACATCACGCCGATCTTCTTGTGATCGATCGTGGTCGCCCAATCTCTGATCGTGGTCAGCATCCCCCCCTTGGCGGCGAGGTAGCTGCCGTGCGGGTCGTAGCCGCCGTGGCCATGACCGTGTGATGCGTGCTGGTCGTGTGTGTGGGGTGTTGCCATCGGGTCAACCTCCGGTGGAGGAAGTGTGGGGTGGATCAAGAGGGAGCAGTGGAGAGAGTGAGCTGGTTAGAGCGTGTGGTCTAGCGATCGGCGTCCGCGGGAGCATCGGCGGGCGGGGCAGCGCCCTTGGGCGCGGCGTTGGGCGAAGGGGCGACGCCGCCCTTGTCCGACTTGGTCTTCATGTAGTCGATGAGGTCGTTGAGCTGCTCGAGGCCGATGATCCCCTGGAAACTGCTCATCTGCGAGCGCGGCCCGTACCCCTGGTGGATCATCTTCTGCGGGTCGTAGATGGACTCGCGGATGTAGTTCTCGTCGGCCAGCGCGGTTCCGCCGCCCTCGAGGGGCTGCTCGTACCCGTACATGTTGAGCCAGGTGGGGCCGGTGCTGGCCTTGCCGGTGACGGTGTGGCAGGCGGTGCAGCCGAACCGTTTGGAGTAGAACTCGCCGCGCTGGACGGAGTTCCAAGCCGGGTCGGGCCCGACGATCTTTGCCAGGTACTCGGTGTACTCCTCGGCCGTGACCGTCTTGATGATCGCGGCCATCTCGGAGTGCTGGTCACCGCAGTACTCGGCGCAGTAGACCGGGTGCTCCTTGCCGGCCTCCTCGGCGGTGAAGGTCATGCCGGTGTAGCGGTTGGGGAAGACGTCGATCTTGGTGCGCATCGCGGGGATGTAGAAGCTGTGGATGACGTCCTTGGACGTCAGCAGCAGCTTCACCTGGCGGCCGACGGGGACCACGATGACGGGCGCCTCGTCGATCATGCCGATTCGCTTGAAGTCGCGCGGCGTGCCGCCGTTGGCGTACTGCACCGACCAGAACCACTGCTGGCCGATGATCTTGATCTCCTCGGCGCCGCTGGTCGAGGCGAGCTTCTTGACGTACCCCTGGAAGCCCCAGAAGAAGATGACGACCATCACGAGCAGGGGGATGATGGACCACGCGAGCTCGAGCGGGGTGTTGTGGGCGGCGCTCACGCGGTAGCCCTTGCCGCCGCGCTTGAACTTGAACACGAAGAAGACCATCAGGACCATGAGGAGCGCAAAGGAGATGAGGCAGACCCAGGCGATGAAGATGAAGAGGGCGTCGGTGTCGCGACCGAGCGCGGAGTTGGGAGCGTGGTCGGGCCCGAACCAGAAGTTCTGCATGGCCGACTGGGCGAGCGCGGGCAGGCCCAGCGAGCCGTGGGTCGAGCCGGCGGTGAGTTGGCCAAGGGCGTCGATCATCGTGCGTGTCCTATGGCGGGAACGGCGGAGGGAGCGGGTGAGCGGGGGATTGATTGAGCTGCAATGGACGAGGCGGCTCGGGTCTTTCGGCGACGCTCGGCGAAGATGAGCGAGCCGATGAGGCCCCCCAGGAGCGTCATGGTGAGCAGGCCCCCCACTTTCATGATCTTGACGGCCTGGAGCGTGAAGGTGCCCGCGCGCGGGTCGTAGTGGTAGCACCAGAGCATGATGCGGTCGATGAGCGAGCCTGTCTTCCCTTCGCCGGCGGCGATGAGGGCGAGGCGGAGATGGGTGGGATCGAACTCGACCCCCGGCAGGAAGCTCGAGACCGTGCCGTCGGCGGAGAGCACGAAGATGCAGCTCCCGTGGGCGAACTCGCCGGACTCCGGGAGGTAGCGGTAGTGGAAGCCGAGCGCATCGGCGAGGCGTCGGGAGGTGGCGGCGGGGCCGGTGAGGAACTCGAAGCCGGCACGGATGGTGTCGTTGAGCGGGCGCTCGGGGGACTGGTAGTCGTAGAGGGCGCCTGTCTTCTGCTTCGCGGCGTCGAGCGGGGTGTCGCGCTCATCGAAGCTGACGAAGATGGCGTCGTAGTCCTTTCCGATCGCGAAGTTGAGCTGGGTGAAGGACTCGACCGTCTCCTGCCGCACCTTGGGGCAGAGGATGGGGCAGCGGAAGTACATCAACTGGATGACGACGGGGCGGCCACGGTTGAAGTGCGCCGAGAGGGAGACGGGCTTGCCGTCGGAGTCGGTGAACTGGAGATCGAGGGGGATGGTGTCGCCGCGGCGGTCGGTGATGTCGAGGCCCTGGACGGCCTTGGGGGGTTCGGAGGAGATGAGTTGAGCTTGGGCCGGGGCGGGCGTGGACAAGTGGATTGCACAAGCGAACGCCGCGATCAGCGCAAGGCCGATTCCATGCCCCCAGCGCGCGGCGACACGCGCCGGGGAGGGCCGGCGAGCCGAACGGGCGGGATGGATGATGGGGGCGTGCATTCGTGCTTTGGAGTTTGCTTGCCTACCTGATGGGCTGGGTTACTCGGCGCGGCCGGCGTACTCGGAGACGACTTTCTGCACGCCCGTTTCGAGCGGGAGCTGGAGGTTGTTGTGATCGACCCAGGTGTAGCCGCGCTCGAGCGTGGCGACGATGTCGGCCTTCATCTTGAGCGTGGGGGCTTCGAGGCCGTTCTGCTCGAAGGCATTGAGTTCCTTGCTCGTGTACCAGATGTAGTAGCCGTAGACGATGACGCAAGTGACGGCGACCATGAAGAACGAGCCGAGGCCGACGGCCATGACGAGACGGGGGTTGCCGATCTCGCCGTGGGCCTGCTGCGGGCGATCCTCGTTGGCCGTGTGCCTGTGCCAGGCGTCGGGGCCTTCGTGGAGCTCTGGCGTGTGCGCATCGGGGTGGCGGTGGGTCATAGGAAGCTCGTTCTCAACAACTCGTACCAGGGCGAAATCACAACACCTCAGGAGCGGGTCAGATGTAGTTCTTGTGCGCGAGCGCCTCGGCGAGGCGCGGGTCTTTCAGCGGGATGAGCGGGCCGGACGCGGCCTTGCGGAGCAAGGCACCGGCGTAGAGAAGGATCGGCCCCAGCACGCCGCCGAGGTCGATCCACCACAGGTCGAGGCCCATCTTGGCGTCGTACACCTCGGGGCGGATGATGTAGAACAGGTCGCCCACGTGCATCGTGAGGATCCACAATGAAACGACGATCATCGCGAGTATGGACTTCTTGGTGCCGCGGAAGAGCAGGAAGAGGAACGGGACCACGAAGTGGCCGACACAGAGGACGAAGCCGAGGTTCTGCCACCCGTGCTGGCGCCGGTGGATGTACCAGCTCGTCTCTTCGGGGATGTTGCTGTACCAGATCAGGAAGTACTGGCTGAACGAGATGTACGCCCAGAACACCGTGAACGAGAGGAGGAGTTTGCCAAGGTCATGGAAGTGCTCATCGGTCACGAGGCCGATCAGCTTCCCCTTGGCCCGCAGCAGCGAGAGGATGAGCACGAGCATCGCCGTGGCTGAAAGTATCGAGCCCGCGAAGAAGTACACGCCCCACATGGTGCTGTAGAAGTGCGGGTCCGTCGACATCGCCCAGTCAAACCCGGCGAAGGCGGTGGTGAGCGCGAACGCCAGCAGGCCCCACGCGGAGGTGAAGCGCGCCTTGACGGTGAGGCCGCGGTCGCCCGTAGAATCCTGCGTGCGGCTGAGCGTGAACATGCGCCGGCCAAGGTAGATCCACACCCCGAAGTACGCCGCCGCGCGGATCAGGAAGAAGGGGATGTTGAGGAAGTTCTCCTTCTTCACGAGAAGCGTGTCGACGTGAGCTCCCGGCTCTGCTTCAACGAGGAAGCGGTGCATCCAGTGGTACAGCCCGCCCTTGGTGATGAAGAGTTCCACCAGCAGCACCGGCGCGAAGATCGCCAGGCAAACCGGGAACAGGCTCGCCATGTTCTCGAGCTGCCGGCGCGCCGTCACCGACCATCCCGCGTTGAACTGATGGAAGATCATCGTCAGCCCGAGCGCGCCCAGGCTCAGCGTGATGCAGAACAGCGCACCCACCAGCCACGACCCCGTCGCGTGGATAACGCCCTCGAAGTGCTCGCCCGCCGCGGCGTACCCGCCGAACACCGTGACAACGAGGCCGGCGAATCCGAGGAAGATGAGGAGCGTCGAGAGCGTTCCGCCCCAGGCCGCGGGCGCCTCGACCGAAGCCGGATCGATCCTGATCACGTGGTCGTGATCGTTGTGGTCGTCGGCGTGGCCTCGGCGCTGCCCGTGGCCCGCGTGCGATGCGGCGTGGCTCATTGGCGCTCTCCGGCGTTGGCCGGCGTGCCGGCGGGGGTGGTGGAGGCGGGGGGGGCTGATGCTGGACTCGGCGTCGCAGGGGCGCCAGATGACGGGCTACCGGCGGCGGGCGCGGCAGGGATTACTTCGGGCGGGCGTGAGCGCTCAAGCTCCGACCGTTGCTCCTGCGACATTCCCTCGAGAGAGATCGTCCACGAGGCCTGGAGCGTGCGAACGTACGCGACGATCGCCCACGCATCGGCCTCGTTCACGGCGTGCCCGTAGGGCGGCATCTTCACGGCGCCGGTCTGGTCGATCAGACCGTTGCGGATGACCTGGAAGATGTGGCCGTCCGTGCCCGTCTCGACGGATCGGTCCTTGAACTTCTCGTCATGGAAGTTGGCGGGCAAACTCGACCACCGCACGCCCACTTCACCCTTCCCGTTGCCCTGGTACCCGTGGCACGCCGAGCAGTAGATATCGAACCGCTGGCGCCCGCGCGTGATCGCCGCGGTGATCGCGGCCTGGCTGTCGGCCGCGCCGGGGGCGATCGCCTCGAACGCACCGGCGGGGATGTACGCCACCGGCGCTCCCGCCCCGTCGGTCCCGTGATAGAACGCGTCGTCTTCCTTCAGCATCGCGGCGCGGCGCGGATCGTTCGGATCGGTCGAGCGCCCCCACGCAACCGTCCCGGCCACGTTCGGCCTCATGATCCGGCCATCGACGAAGAAGTCGCTGCCCGACTGCGGTTTCCACTTTGGGGAATCGTCCATGTCGGGGAAGATCTGCCGGGGTGGCTCTTCGCTGCGCTCGCCGCGGCAGCCGCCGAGAACCAGGACGGAGCCGAGTCCCATGCCCAAGGCGATCGCGCCCGGCTTGGCGACCCTGATCGCGCGGCTGCGTGTGTTGGTCATGGTCGTCACGCTCACTCCTCCACGATCTCGATGTTGGTGCCGCCGAGCGATTCGAGCATCCGGCGCGTGCCCGAGGGGTCAAACCTGGGGTCAACCGCCTCGACGCAGATGATGAAACGATCGTCGCTTACCCGCAGAAACCGCTCCTTCTTCATCAGCGGGTGGTGGTGTCGCGGCAGCTTGTTGAACGCGAACATGCCGATGAGCACCGCGAAGGCGGTGAACAGGATGCCCAGCTCGAAGGTGATCGGGACTCGGGGCTCCCATGCGTCGTAGCTCTTGCCCTGCACCACCAGGGGGTAGTCAACAGCCGTCATCCACTGCTGCATCCAGTAGCCCAGGCCGGCCCCCGTGAACCCGATGACGGCGGCGACCAGCGGCAGCCTGGGCGTGGGAAGGCCCATGGCCTCGTCGATGCCGTGAACGGGGAAGGGGCTGAACGAATCCCAGCGGGTGTACCCGGCGTCGCGCACGTTCTCGGCGGCGTGATAGAAGTCCGCGGGGGTCGCGAACTCGGCCATCACGCCGTGGACGACGGCGCCGGACTCGGTCTTGTATATCTTCTTGCTCTTGCGGGCCATCTGCTTGGCTCCGATGCTCGTCGTGTGTTGCAAACGGTCTGGTTTCTTCTCTGACTCGCTGCTCTGCTGGCTTGATACTCGTGGGTTATTCGCCGTGCCCGCGCTTCTGCGCGTGCGCGGCCTGAGTGCCGTCCACTGGGGGGGCGGGCGGGTGGTAGTGCGGGCTGGCCTGCGGGAGCACGGCCTTGAGCTCGCTCATGGCGAAAACGGGGAGGAAGCGGAGGAACAGAAGGAAGAGCGTGAGGAAGACGCCGCAGCTCCCCACGAAAATGCAGATGTCGATCGGCGTGGGGAAGAACATGCCCCACTCCGCCGGCAGGAAGGCCCGGTGCAGCGACGTCACGATGATGACGAATCGCTCGAACCACATGCCCACCGTGATGAACGCCGAGACGATGAAGATGACCAGCGGATTGGTCCGCATTCGCTTGAACCAGTAGACCTGCGGGCTCAGCACGTTGCACGAGATCATCGTCCAGTAGGCCCACCAGTACGGGCCGGTGGCGCGGTTGATGAACGCGTCGAGCTCGTAGACGTTGCCGCCGTACCAGGCGATGAAGAACTCCATCGAGTACGCGAACCCGACCATCATGCCCGTCACCAGCGTGATCTTGGCCATGTTCTCCAGGTGGCGGAGCGTGATCAGATCCTTCATGTTGGGAAACAGCTCGCGCGACGGGATCATCAGCAGCAGCACCATCGCGAAGCCGCCGAAGATGGCGCCCGCGACGAAGTACGGCGGGAAGATGGTCGCGTGCCAGCCGGGGATGACCGAGGTCGCGAAGTCGAACGACACGATCGAGTGGACGCTGAGCACCAGCGGCGTCGAGATGCCCGCCAGGATCAGGTACGCTCGCTCGTACGTCTGCCAGTGGCGGCTGCTGAAGCGCCACCCCATCGCGAGGAAGCCGTACACCAGCCCCCGCAGCTTGGCGACGCGCAGCGGGATGAACGGCAACAGCGTGGGGCCGTCGGGGTTGCGCTTGAGCGCCAGGCACGCCCGGTCGCGCAGCGTCGCGAAGTCAGGGATCATCCCCATGTACCAGAAGAGCGCCGACACCGTGCCGTACGTGCTCACCGCAAACACGTCCCACAGAAGCGGCGAGCGGAAGTTCGGCCAGATCTGGTTCGAGTTGGGGATCGGGAAGAGCATCCAGGCCATCCACTGCCGACCGACGTGGATGCCGGGGAAGGTGGCCGCGCAGATGACGGCGAAGATGGTCATCGCCTCGGCGGCGCGGTTGATGCTGGTGCGCCACTTCTGCTTCAGGAGGCACAGGATCGCGGAAATCAGCGTTCCCGCGTGGCCGATACCGATCCAGAACACAAAGTTCGTGATGTCCCACGCCCAGTCCACCTGGTTGTTCAGGCCCCAGGTGCCGATGCCGGTGATGACCAGGTAGAGGATGAACAGGCCGCCCATCCCCGCGATCGAACTGGCGACGCCGAACGCCGGCAGCCACCAGCGACCCGGCTTGTTCTCGGCGTACCCGCACACGATCTCGGTGATGTCGTGGAACGAGTGGTTGCCGAGCACCAGCGGCGGCCGGACGGCGGGGTCGTCGATGAGCGTGCCATCACCGGTGATCGGGTCGAGCACGCGCGGGGTCTCCGGCTCGGGCGTCAACCCCGCCATCCGCGTGGACGTCAGTTGGTCAGGATGAGTGCTCGTCACGCCATCGCTCCCAGGATGGTCAGGTGGACCGTCCGTCCGCTCCCCCCGTCCACGCCCCCGATCACACCGTCAAGCATGGAATGCCCGTGGCCGTCGTGGCTCTCTTCATGCCCGCCGGCCGGTGCCGCGTGGTCGTCGTGCCCGCCGTGATCAAACGGGTGGGACCACGATTCTTCTCGCTTGCTGCTCACCAGCTTCGGATTCGGGTTGCGAATCCCCGCCATATATGTCGTGCGCGGCCGGGTATTGAGATACCCGAGCAGCATGTAGCTGCGGCCGTTGCCGCGCATCTGCCCGGCCAACGAGCCCTTGCCGCTGTTGCTCGTGGTGTCCAGCAGGTCGCCGAAGACAATGGCATCGGTGGGGCAGGCCTGCTGGCAGGCCGTGAGCACGGCGCCGTCGGCGATCAGTCCCGCATCGGTCAGCTTCATCTCGATCCGCGCCTCGTTGAGGCGCTGGATGCAGTACGTGCACTTCTCCATGACGCCGCGAGAACGCACCGTCACGTCGGGGTTCATCCCCATCTTCGCGATCTCGTCGAGTTGCTCGCGGAAGCGCGGCGGGATCAGGTTCTCGTTCTCGGGGCCGCCGAGCGGCATGTCGCTCTTGCCCACGTAGTCGCCGTTGTACTTCTTCACGCCGTAGTCGAAGAAGTTGAAGCGGCGCACCTTGTACGGGCAGTTGTTGGCGCAGTAGCGCGTGCCGATGCACCGGTTGTACACCTGGTAGTTGATGCCCTCGGGCCCGTGCACCGTCGCGTTCACCGGGCAGACCGTCTCGCACGGCGCGTTCTCGCACTGCACGCACGGGACCGGCTGGTAGCTCATGTACTCGGGGTTGTCGCGGTCGTCGCCCACGAAGTAGCGGTCGACGCGGATCCAGTGCAGCTCGCGACCCTTGTTCACCTCGGTCTTGCCGACCACGGGGATGTTGTTCTCCGACTGGCACGCCACCGTGCAGACGTTGCACCCGATGCACGAGGTCATGTCGATCGACATCCCCCACTGCGGGCGCGAGGCGTACGCGGACCCGGGCGCCGCGTCGGCCCCGCTCTTGTTCAGCGGGTTGGTGTAGATCGACTCGTTGACCGGTGTGTGCGAAAGCTCGCCCAGCCGCTCGGCGAACGTGAGTTCGCTGGAGCGCCCATAGGGATCGGTCTTCGGCACACGCTGCTCGCCGAAGTTCTTCCACGCGGGCAGGTCAAACTCGCGGATGATCGCACGCCCCTCCATGGAGCCGTGCGCCTGCGTGGTCGCGATCATGTACGACGAAGGGCCCCGGCTCGCTCGCGTCAGTGTCGCGCCGCTCGCCATCATCGCGCCCGCCGGCTTCACCGCGTACGCGTTGAACCCCACGCCCGTACCGACGTGCCCGCACACCTCGCGTCCGTACCCCACCGCGAGCACGACTGTGTGCTCCGGGATCCCCGGCACCGCCCACACGGGCACCTGCATCGTACTGTCGCCGATTTTCAGGTCGGCCATCGTGGCGTACCGCTTCTTCGCCGTCTCCTTGTCCTGCACCATCCCCAAGGCCTCGGCGGTCGCCGGGCTCACCATCGCGGCGTTATCCCACACCATCCGCGATGAAACCTCGGGCAGCTCCTGAAGCCACGCGACATTCGCGTAGCGCCCGTCCGCCACCATGCCGCGCATGAAGACCACGTCAAGCGAGTTCTGCGTGGGCGCCGCCGCCAGCTTCACGCTACCCTCGCCTTGGGCCCCCGAGGGAACATTCGCGGCACCCTGCGGCCGCGCCCACGTCGTCGCAATGCCGTCGTGCAGCGCCCGCCGCCAGGCCTTCTCGAACGCGGAACCCTCGCCGCCAAGCGCCTGCTGCCACACCGTGCGAACCAGGTGGTACCCATCGGCCTGCTCCTCACCCACGAGCATGGCGAGCACTTCGATATCGCTCTTGCTGCCGTAGAGCGGCGCGATCATCGGCTGGATCGCCGACACCGTGCCGTCCCACGCCTCCACATCGCCCCATGATTCGAGATAGTGAGCCCCGGGCAACTGCCACTGGCTCGCCGCGGCCGTCTCCGTGCTCCCGACGCTCAGCGTGATCCGCATCGGAACCTTCGCGAATGCGGCGGCGAAGCCGAGCCCGGCCGGTGCGTCGTACACCGGGTTGCAGTCGAGCACCACAACCGTCGCGATCGCCCCCGAGCTCATCGCGGCGGCGAGCACCTCGATGCTCTGACCCTCGCCCGCAAACGCCGGCAGATGCTCGACCGTCTGCCCGACATTGCCAAGCGCCGCATTGATCGCACGCACGACCGCGTGTACCCATGCCGGTTGCGTCGCGCCCGCAACAACAAGTCCCTTGCCGCGGTTCGCGGCAAGATCCTCCGCCACCGCGTCGATCCAGTGCTGGTCGACCAGCGCCGCCGGCGTGTCCATGCCCGCGACACCCGGCACCGAATCACCCAGCGCCAGCGCCTTGGCGAGCGCCACCGCGAACGCAGGCACCACCGAGGGCGCTGCCCGCAGGCGGTGGTCGGCCTTGGAGCCGGTGATCGAGAACCGCGACTCCACCACGTACAACCGGTTCATCTCGTCGGTCGCCGCCAGCACGCGCCGCGCGCCCATGAACTCCCGCGCGTACTTCAGGCTGGCGGGCTCCCCGACCATGAAGTCGCGATCGAGCGAGACCACGACCTTTGCCTTGTCGAGGTGCAACATCTCGCGAGCGCCGGCGGTCGCGGCCACCGCGGTCGGATCATGGCTCACCCACATCGCCGACGGCCACTGGGCGCTGGTCCGCTGCCGCATCGCGCGCAGCGTGGGGCTCGTCTTCGCATCGGCGATGAACGCCAGCCCCTTGCCGCCCGTAGAGTCGAACTTCTTGAAGTGCTCCTGCGACCAGAGCCGGAAGTCTTCCCATGAGCGCGCCGTCATCGGATGCGCTGGGTCGGAGTCAGTGAATACCGGGTCCTTCAGGCGGTCGGGGTCGTACAGACCCAGGATGCTCCCCTGCGACCACACGCTGGACTTGCCGCGGTTGATCGGATGGTTGGGGTTCCCCTCGATCTTCGTCGGTCGGCCCTCGTGCGTCTCGACCAGCAGGCCCTCGGCGCCGCCGCCCGGGAGCGGCATCGCGGTGGCGAAGTACTTGGCCTTCCCGGGAATCGCATCCTCGGGCACCACCTGCGAGTACGGCATGATCTTGTGATCAGGCCGGCGGCAACCGGGAAGAGTCGCCGCGCCGGCAAGAGCCAGCGAAGCGCCCATGAGCTTCACGAATGTGCGGCGCGAGCTCTCGAGCAGCTCCGAAGCGCCCGAGGGGAACTCGCGCTCCAGCCAGTCACGGAAGTCCTGCGTGTCGGCGAGCTCGTCAAGCCCGCGCCAGTACGGCTGACCCGAGGGCGAGACGCCCTGATCGTTCAGCGGCACCGATCGCGGTTTGCGGAACTCTTTCTCACCGATCGTTGACGGGCATTGATCTGGAAGGCTCATGCGTTGCTCGTGTGGTTCTGCTGCTCTCGACCCGATCGGGACACCCTGACTCCGGCTCGTACATGGTCGTCGCTTCCCTAGGCCCCTCACCCCAACGCCTCACTCAGTAGTGGCAGGCGCCGCAGTTCTCCGGCAGCAAGTGCAGCGGCTTCTTCTGCAGCTCACTCAGCAGCGCCTCGCCCCCCGGCGAACGCTGCGTTGGCCCATTGCCGGCCGCCGCGAGCTGCTCCTCGACCCAGAACAGGTCCGTCACTTTGTCCTTGGGCACGAGGTGCGGAGTCGGATCGCGGTGGCAGTCAAGGCACCACCCCATGCTGATCGGTTCCTGCTGATGCACCACCGGCATCCGTCCGATCATCCCGTGGCACGAATAGCAGCTCACCCCAGCGTCCACGTGAACGTTGTGCGGAAAGTTCCGCACGAAGTCCGGGAGCTTGTGGATCCGCCGCCACTGGATCGACTCGTCCGCGGCATAGGCGTCTCGCACGAACTGAATCCGCGCGGGCGGCACGATGTCGTCGCGCACCCGGTTCTCCGCATGGCACCCGATGCACGTCGCCACGTTCGGAACATTCGCCTCGGCCGAGTTCTCGACCTGCGTGTGGCAGTAGCGGCAGTCGAGGCCGAGCTTGCCGACATGGATATGGTGCGGGAAGCCCGAACCCGGCTGGGTCGGCATGTACCCCACTTCCCAGAACTTCGGTGTGAAGTAGTACCACACCACTCCCACCGCGGTACACAGGGCCATGGCGCCCCCGAAGGCGCTGGCCGTGGGGAAGTGGTTCATCCATTTCGGAAAGATGGTTGACACGGTGCGGTTTCCCCGAGCACTCGTGGTTCGCGAGCGCAAGGATTCTTGCCGGGCGAGAGAATTGCTGTGAGGCCGAAATTTCTCCACTCACAGCGTACGCTGTCAAGCCGCCAAGAGAATCCTACCTACAAATGAGACGAAGTCTCAACGCGAGCCATTCATGGCACAATCCCCCGCGCTCGAAGCTCATCTCGCCCCGCAGCCATTCGTCGGACCCGTGCTCGTTGGCGGATTCGCGATGGCAGTCGCAACCTGGTGCGCGGCGTTCATCACCCACCTCCCCGCGCTCGACCTGCCGGGGCGAGTTGCCGGTCCGACCGTATTAGTAGTTTGGGGCCTCGCCGCGCTGGTCTTTGGAACTTGGCTCAGCCAGCGGCGTGCAGCGGGTATCGGGCTCGCGGCCGGAGCTCTGTCATCGATCCTCGGACTGCTGATCCTTGGATCGATGCTCACTGAACAGCCTGTTCAAGGGGTTTTAACCCCGAGTACCGGTGGTTTGCACGCCGGGGCGGCACTCGCCGCCGCTGGCTTTATTGCGTTCGGAACCGTACTAGGGGGAGCATGTGCGCTTGCCGGAGCCCTGCTCCGCCGACGCGCGGTTATCGAACCAAACTGGGTTGGTCGCTTTGGGATGGTCACCGTCGCGGCGGTGATCCCCCTTCTTGTAGTTGGTGGCGCTGTCACCAGCCACAACGCCGGCATGGCTATCAAAGGATGGCCCACCAGCGACACCGCCAACATGTTCCTCTATCCCATCTCTCTGATGGTGTCGGACGCTGGACGCTTCTACGAGCACACCCATCGACTCTTCGGAACACTGGTCGGGCTGTGCGCGATCGTGCTGATGATCTACGTCCTGGTCGCGGCGAAGCGACCGGCGGTCAAGATCTGGGCTGTCGCGTTCTTCCTCCTCGTGCTGAGCCAAGGCATTCTGGGGGGACTGCGGGTTCTGGAGGACAGCCGCTACGCGGCCCTACTCCACGGCGTGGCCGCGCAGCTGATCTTCGGTGTCGCGATCGCGGTCGCGGCATTCCTCTCGCCTACGTATCAATCGCTTGTTCGAGAGGGCGCGCCGCACTGGTCAACACGGGTTGATGGGGCCCGGAAGTTGCGGGGATTCGCAACAGGGCTGTTTCACGCGATGGTGTTGCAACTGGCACTCGGGGCCACGTTCCGCCATCTGAAGTTTGAGGGTTCTCCCGGAGCGATGCACGCCCTGTATGCCCACGCGGCGTTCTCGCTGATCGTGACCGGCCACGCCATCGCCGCGGGGCTGTATGGGATGCGGGCCGGTCGATCGGTGCTGGTCGGGCGGCCAAGGCTTGGCCAGACGCTGATCCGGGCCGGATCGGGGGCGCTGTTTGTGGTGGGCGTGCAGTTTGCCCTGGGCTGGGGCGCGTTTTTGGCGGTGCTATCGGCCCCGCGCTCGGGTGAGGGACAAGTCCTCACGGTGACGCCGGTGCAAGCCCTGATCACCAACTCCCATCAAGCCAATGGTGCATTGCTTCTTGCACTAGCCACCGTGCTCCTGGTCTTCTCGAGGCGGATCGCTTCCCGGGGCGGCACCGGGACACCGGCGCCTCCGCATGCATAAATCGCTGGTCCCGGGGTCGCGGCTGATCGATACTGGTTATCGAGCGTCACATTCGGCGAGATCACCGGCCGGAATGCCGGCGCGCCGGCAACATGCAATCGAAATACGCGGTGGCTCGTTGAACCATCCGGGCGCGCCGAGCGCATCGAGATGAGGGGGGACGGGGGGCGGGATGAAGGGACAGGCGATGGGCCGGACGCAGGACGCATCGATCAGTGGCAGGGCAGTGGGCTCGGCGCCCCCGGTGCGCGAAGCAGGACGCAAGACCGGTAAGCGGGGCGAGGTGAGCACCTCGCTCAAACCAATCTCGCGCGAGAAGTTCGGCTTCGCCGAGGCGCGACACCTGCTGTGGCGCGCGGGCTTCGGCGGGACTCCGCAGCAGATCCAGACACTTGTCTCGTGGGGCCCCGAGAAGTCCGTCGATCACATCGTGGACTACCAGGACGTGCCCTACGACTCGGCGACACTGGCGGATTTCGACAAGGACATCATCCGGCTCCCCACCGACGACGAGCGCCGCATGATCGCGCAGGCGCGCCGGGCCAACGATGAGGAGACGCTCGCTCGCCTTCGCGCCCGTCGCCAGACGGCCGAGCAGAACGACCGGCAGCAGATCCGCAAGGTGCAGCACGCATGGATCAAGCGGATGATCGAGACGCCGCGCCCGCTGGAAGAGAAGATGACACTCTTCTGGCACGGGCACTTCGCGACGAGCTACCGGACGATCGAGAACTCGTACCACATGCATATGCAGAACCACCTGTTCCGCGCGCAGGCCGCGGGGAACTTTGGTGAGCTGCTGTTCGCGATCATCCGCGACCCGGCGATGCTGGCGTACCTGGACCAGAACGACTCGCGCAAGGGGATGCCCAACGAGAACCTGGCTCGCGAGATCATGGAGCTGTTCGCGCTGGGCGTTGGCAACTACAACGAGAACGACATCAAAGAGGGCGCGCGGGCGCTCACCGGGTACACCTTCGTGGACGACGGGTTCGCCTTCCAGGAGGGGAACCACGACAACGGCGGGAAGTCGATCTTCGGCAAGAAGGGCAACTACGACGGCGACGGGTTCGTGCGGGCGATCCTCGAGCACCGGGCGTGCGCGCCGTTCATCACGCGGAAGCTGTACAACTACTTCGTCGCCGAGACACCGTGCGGGCGCGAGCACATCGACAAGGCCGCCAAGTCGGTGGTGCGCGATCTCTCGGGCACGCTGTTGTCAAACCGGTATGCGATCCGGCCCGTGCTGCGGAAGCTCTTCCTCTCGGAGCACTTCTACGACGGCGCGGTCATGGGGGAGCAGATCAAGTCGCCGGTGGACCTGGTCATCGGCGCGGTGCGCTCGCTCAACACGCCGGTGCGCGACCTCGGTGTCCTCGCCGACGCCATGAACCTCATGGGGCAGAACCTCTTTTTCCCGCCCAGCGTCGCCGGTTGGGCGGGCGGGCGCTCGTGGATCAACACATCCACGATGTTCGTGCGCCAGAACATCCTCTGCTTCCTGCTCACCGGCAAGATGCCCGTGGGGTACGACGCGCTGGCGAACTCAGAGAAGTTCGACCCAAGCCCGCTGCTCTCGGAGCTGGCCGCGGCCGACGCCGGCGCCGCGACCGATCCGGCGCGCGTGGTGGACTACGTGATGCGGTTCGCGCTGGGAGGAGCGGGCGAGAACGAGCAGAACCGCCAGACGCTGCTTGCGTTCGCGGGCGAGCACGGGCGGTTGACGCCGGACGTGATCACGGGGCTGCTGCTGCTGGTGACGGCCATGCCGGAGTATCAATTATGCTGAAAGCGCAAATCGCAAATGAGCAAATAACAAATCGGACAGTCGTTCGACTGGTAGCGGTTGCCGCTTCGCTCCTTGCCCCGTTGCCCTTGGCCGTTTCTGTCTGAAGGACATTCCCATGACTATGTCCCCCCTCAACTCCGCCTACACACGCCGCGCCTTCCTGCACCGGGGACTCGTGCTCGCATCCGCCGCGGCGAGCGTGCCCGCGTTCCTGCAATCCTCGGCGTTCGGGCTGCCGATGCCCGCGTGGGGGTGCTCCTCGATCCCCGGGGTGCCGGAGGATCACGTGCTGGTCGTGCTGCAGCTCGGCGGTGGCAACGACGGACTCAACACCGTGGTTCCGTTCGGCGACAGCACCTACTACAAGGCGCGCACGTCGATCGCGATCCCCGAGGCGAAGGTGCTCAAGCTGACGAAGTCTGGGGGAGGGGGGGTCGGCCTGCACCCGCAGATGACGGGGCTTCAGTCGCTGCACGATGAGGGGATGCTCGCGATCGTGCAGGGCGTGGGGTATCCCAACCCCAATCGCTCGCACTTCAAGTCGATGGATATCTGGCAGACCGCGGACACATCCGGAACGGGCGATGGATGGCTGGGTCGGTACGTCGATGCCCAGTGCTGCGGGTACGGCAAGGGCGAGAGCGGCAAGCCCGATGGGTCGCAGCCGGAGCCCGACCCCTCCCCCCAGGCCGCGATCGCGATCGGTCGCGAGGCTCCGCTGGCAATGCAGGGGAAGATTAACAAGCCGATCGCGTTCGAGAACACTGATCTGTTCCGGTGGATGGGCGCGGATGTACACGGCTCGCTGGTGAAGCCGTACGACGAGATCACGCGCCAGGGGGTCGCGGCGGGTGTCGATGGCGAATCCAACGCGGGGTTCCTGATGCGCACGGCCCTCGATGCGCAGGTCTCGAGCGACCAGATCCGCAAGGCGGTGGCGCAGCGCCCGCTGGTGCAGTATCCGGGGAGCGATCTCTCACGCCAGCTCCAGATGGTCGCGTCGATGATCCGCGCCGGGCTCAAGACGCGGGTGTACTACGTCACCCACGGTTCGTTCGACACGCACGCGGGCCAGGGCGGAGAGAACGGGCGGCACGCCACGCTGCTGAATCAGTTCTCGGGCGCGCTCAAGGCGTTCTACGACGACCTGAAGGAGCAGGGCAACGACGGGCGCGTGCTGACACTCTCGTTCTCGGAGTTCGGGAGGCGCGTCTACCAGAACGCGAGCCAGGGGACGGACCACGGGACCGCCGCGCCCGTGTTCCTGGCGGGGCCGATGGTCAAGGCGGGGCTCATCGGCGAGCATCCCTCGCTCAAGGATCTTGATGAGGGCGACCTGAAGTACAAGATCGACTTCCGCGCCGTGTACGCCGGCATCCTTGATCAGTGGCTCAAGGCCGACCCGAAGAAGATCCTGGAGGGAACGTTCAGGCCGGTGGAGGTGGTGAAGGGCTAAGGGCGGGGTGACTCACCGCACAATAGACGTTCAAGTTCCAAGAATTGCGGTTCAGTGATTTCCTTCAGTCCCGATCGCCGTTCACCAAGACCACGAAAGTTGCAGCCGCTTCCACAGCGCAACACTTTGGCGACCACATCGCGGGGGACCAAGTTGCCCCCTTGTACACCATCGAGATCAGCCGCTTGAAACCACTGCCTTGTCGCGCCATCCGCGTAATCCTCGGATCGCGCGGAAGGTGACAACAGTCGTTTCGATACGCGACCCCTTGCAACGATCCCCTGCTTTCCCTCTCGTCTGCGCACCAGCGTCACAGTTCCATCCTGGGCCGTTCGACGAACGGGGGGACCAGATTTGAACTGGTAAACAAGCACTCCGTCGCCAACTTCGATCAGGTCGCCAACGCGGAGCGCTTTATTTTGCAGGAACACGCCGGGCGCGACGGTGTCACCTCGCTCGTCAAGGTTCAATGGCCAGCGTGTTGTCAACCAGTATTTCATGTCGAGTCAGTCTAGAGGAGCTTCGCCTGTCTCGCAGCAGATAGGCACACCCGGCCCGTTCTTGTGATTGATCCAGTGCGATGAACCGCCCTTGAGTTCGCCGATCCAGTCGGCGATCAGGAGTGTCGGCGGCACCGTCACGGCCATGTGCACATGATCGGGCATCCCATTGACCGCGTGGACGAACACGCCCTCGGCCTCGACGGCGCGGCGACCCAGGTAGCGATGCACTTCAACCTCGTTGGGCCCAATCAGCAGCGGCTGATTGTCCTTCGCGTGCCAGGTGATGAAGGTTGATCTCGCTGTACACATTGCGCGCCATGTGGTCCGCAGCATACCGACTGTCGGAGGCCCTCAAGGGCCTCGACGAAGCAAGTAAGCCCGTTGAAACGGGCTGAGAATGGTGAGAGTGAGGGTGTGCTTGCCGGGATCCTCTGCCCGGCACTGAAGTGCCGGGCTATGAGCGGCTGCGCCGCGGAGGCCCGCTGAAGCGGGCTTACGAGAAGCGAGTGCGACGCAACGGACCTGCACTGAAGTGCCGGGTTAAGGGGCGTTCGGACGGTGCCGCTGCGGCGCCACTTGCCTCGGCCTTGCTCTGACCCCGCCGCGCCGCAATCGTCACCCTACTCTTGCTCGTCCGGGCGGATAGCTCAGTTGGCTAGAGCGCTCGCTTTACACGCGAGAGGTCCAGGGTTCGAGTCCCTGTCTGCCCACTTCGGCCCCATTTCCGCCTCCCCCCTTCTCGCCTTCTTTCACCAGAGCGAATGACCCTCCTCGATGCCGGTTACCTCATCGCCGCGGCGGTCACGGCTCCCATCTGGGCCCGCAAGGCTCGCGGCGACTGGCGCGGGCGAATGGGCCATCAGCCACCAAATTTCTCACTGGGCGCTTATCCACAAGGGAGCACCGGCGCCGCAAACCACCCATTTTTACAGCCGGACGCTCGCGAGGTAGAAGCCCGCGCGGCTGGCGGACGGCCGCCGCGAATCCTCCTGCATGCCGTGTCGGTTGGCGAGGTGAACGCGATCCGGGCGTTGGTGCCGAAACTGACGTGCGAGGCCGAGGTCGTGGTCTCGGTCGGGACCGATACCGGGATTGGCCGGGCTCATGAGCTATTCAGGAACGCGCCGAGGGTCGCGGTGGTGCGCTACCCGCTGGATTTTTCCTGGTCGGTCCGCCGTTTCTTGGACTGGGCGCGCCCGGACGTGGTCGGGCTCGTCGAACTCGAGCTCTGGCCCCAGTTCATTCGGAGCTGTAACGATCGCGGCATCCCGGTGGCGGTGATCAATGGCCGCCTCAGCCCGCGGTCCTTCAAAGGATACCGGCAGTTCCGGAGGTTTGTGGGGCCGATGTTCCGGTCGCTCGCCGCGGCGGGGGTGCAGGATGAGGCGTACCGAGGCCGGTTCGTCGAGATGGGTGTGCCGGCGGAGCGATGCCGGGTCACCGGCTCCATGAAATGGGATTCCGTGGCGGTGCCGGCGCCGGGCGAGCCGGTTCCGGGAGCAGCGGGGCTGGCGGCGATGCTCGGGATTGAAAGCTCGCGACCGCTGGTCGTGGCCGGGAGCACGGGGCCGGGGGAGGAGGAGCTGCTGCACCTGGAGTGCCCCCCCGGGGTTCAACTGCTCTGCGCCCCCCGAAAGCCGGAACGGTTTGACGAGGCCGCAGCGGCGATGCGGGGGTGTGCGCGGCGGTCGGAGGTTGGCGGAGGGCGGAAGCTAGGGGGCGAGGCGGGGCGGGAGGGTGCGGGAGGTGCCGATCGTTTTTTGTTGGACAGCATTGGCGAGTTGCGGGCGGCGTACAGCCTGGCGGATGTGGCGGTGGTGGGGCGGTCGTTCTTTGACCTGTACGGCTCGGACCCGGTGGAGCCGGCGGCCCTTGGCAAAGCTGGCGTCATCGGGCCGGCGGTCGCGGACTTTGAGGGGGCGGTGGCGGCTCTGGAGGGAGCGGGTGGGCTGGTCCGGACCGACCGGGCCGGGCTCGGGCGAACGATCCGGGAACTTCTGGGGGATCCCGAGCGGCGGGCGGCGCTGGGACAAGCGGCCCGGGCGTGTGTGCGGGCGAATCAGGGAGCGACGGCACGCCATGCCGATCTGTTGATTGGGCTGCTCCCCCGGGTCGGGGGCGGGTTGGGGGAACCTGGGTCAAGGGGTGGCCGGGACGACCGTGAAGGGAACTTTGACACTTGACGCCGCGTACGCAAAGACTCTTGCGCCGGCTTGACTTATGATCTGAAATCGGATGGACTTGCAGAGCCGCCCGACGGAGGCGAGAATCGTTTACTTGAGGCCCTGCCCGGCCACGCGCCCACACGCGCGGCCGGCCGCTATCGGCCGTGTGTCTTTCTTTGGCCGATGGCGGAGCGCCACGCCCGCCTTTTGATTTCTGGAGTAGCAGATGCGAACCCCACATGATCGGGTTGATGGTCGTTCAAGCCACAACGGCCTCGAGTCTCTTGAGTCGCGGGTGCTGCTCTCTGGCGGCGACGGGCTGAACGAAAATGGGGCGTGGGATACCGAGTTCATCAACTGGGGCGGCGCGAACATCGAGGTGGTCCAGGACTCGTGGATCCTGGCGTTTCACGACCGGACGACCGAAGCGCACGCGATCAACCGGACGCAGCAGGTGCTGGCCGCGCTCGGGATCAGCTCGACAAGCATTGATCCGTTTGCGGGGAACCAGTTCGCGCGCTTCGAGAGCCCCGCGAACTTGACCCCGCAGCAGGCGAATCAGTTGGTGGCACAGTTCGGATTCCTGGCATCGCTGGGGCCGAACATGATCTACTACCCGACGCTGGCCCCGAATGATCCCCTGATCAACGAGGTGTACGCTGCCGATAACACCGGGCAGGTAATCGCCGGCACTGCGGGCACACCCGGCGCCGACATGAGCCTCTTCGAGGCTTGGAACGTCACGACGGGGTCGCGCCAGATCGTGGTTCCCATCATCGACACGGGGATCGATCTGAATCATCCCGATCTTGTTGACAATCTCTGGACGAACCCTGGTGAAGTGCCCGGCAACGGGATCGACGATGACGGGAACGGATTCATCGACGATGTCAATGGGTACGACTTCTCGGGTGACAACGACTCCGACCCGTCCGATCAGCAAGGGCATGGAACGGCCGTCGCTGGGTGTGTTGGCGCCGTGGGCAACAACGGCATCGGCGTTGCCGGCGTGAACTGGGAAGTGTCGATGATCGCGGTGAAGATCTTCCCCGCGCAGGGCGGCGCGTCGAGCCAAGACATTATTGAGGGCATCAGCTACACCACGATGCTCCTCAGCGAGTTCGGCGTCAACATCGTCTCCAGCAGCAACAGCTACGGGGCCGTTCAGGCGGAAGACCCAAACTTCAACGACAATGCGGAGACGCTGGCG
This sequence comes from Phycisphaerales bacterium, assembly GCA_014379385.1. Classification (GTDB taxonomy): domain Bacteria; phylum Planctomycetota; class Phycisphaerae; order Phycisphaerales; family UBA1924; genus JACMLW01. The sequence goes on along the minus strand of JACMLW010000152.1, from coordinate 82,269 downwards.
ATCCAGAACTTTACGGACGCGGGCGGTATTTTCGTCGCCGCCGCCGGCAACGACACGAACGACAACGACGGACCGGCCTTCAACTACCCCAGCAGCTATCAGAACGAGTTCATCGTAGCGGTCGCGGCCTCGAACAATCTCGACGAACTCGCGGGCTTCAGCAACTTCGGACTGACAAGCGTGGACATCGCCGCTCCCGGCGAGCGCATCATGACGACGGCCATGGGCGGCGGATATGAGTTCATCGACGGCACGTCGTTCTCCTGCCCGTACACGGCGGGAGTCCTCGCGCTTCTCGCCTCGGTCAATCCGTTCGCCAGCAAGCAGGCGCTGCGCGATGCGCTCTACGGTGGCGTGGACCATCCGGCCGCGATCGAGGGGCGCGTGGTGCACGGCCGTGTCAACGTGTTCGAGTCGCTCAGGCTGATCGGGTTCCCCGGCCCCGTCGTGGCGGCGATCAACCCGGGCGCGGTGAGCGGCCCGGTCGACACCATCCAGATCCAGTTCTCAGAGGCGCTCAACCCCGCGTTCTACAGCGACGCGGCGATCGAGATCGTGCGGGCCAACGGCGACGGCGACTTCAACGCCAACGACATCGCCGTCTCGTTCGTGTCGAGCTTCGAGCCGGGCAACAACGTGCTCACCCTGCTCATCCCGACCGGCCTCCTCAACGTCGACCACTATCGACTGACGCTCCGCAACCAGTTTTTCCGCGACCTGGACGGCAACTTCCTCAACGGCAACACCATCAACGGCAACGATGAGCAGTACGAGTTCCAGATCGTCAACGGCTCGGGCCCCTTTGAGCCCAACGACTTCATCGCCCAGGCGACGCCGGTGATCTTCGGCGGCTCGGGCATCGCGGCGTACAACGACCTGGTCATCGGCGACGGCAACGACTCGACTCGCGACGTCGACCTGTTCAGGATGAACCTCAGTGGCCCCGGCATGATCACCGTGCGGGTCGATGCACGGAACCTCGAACTCCCTTCAACGCTCGACTCCTACCTGCGCCTGTTCGACTCCGCGGGTCGCGAGATCGCCCGGAACGACAACTTCGCGGGGCTCGACAGCCTGCTGCAGATCTTTGTTCCGGCGGGCGGGCGCTACTACCTAGGCGTCTCGGGCTTCGGCAATCACGCGTACCTGCCCGGCGCTGCCGGAACCGGCCAGGTCGGTGGATCGACCGGAACGTACAACCTGGTGATCGACCTCGACGCGACCTCGACCGAGAGCGTCACGTACGCATCCTCGACAATCGTAACTATTCCAGTGACCGGGGTCGCCTCCAGCTCGGTGTTCATCCCGGACATCCGCAATGTCGTGGATGTGAACATCACGGTCAATATCGATCACGACTACATCGGGGATCTCCAGGTCCGCCTGCTCTCGCCCTCGGGCAAGTCGGTTGATCTCATCCTGAATCGCGGCGGATCGGGCAACGACCTCACCAATACCCGCTTCGACGACGGCGGTGTGCTCGCGATCGTCGCGGGGCTCCCGCCGTTCTCCGGCACGTTCCGCGCGGAGGAACTGCTCAGCCAGCTCAGCGGCGACTCCGCCGCGGGGACTTGGACGCTCCAGGTGCTCGACTCGGTGGCGCTCAACAGCGGTCGCATCCTCGGATGGCAGCTCGACTTGGTGCTCGAGAACGCGATCAGCGGACCGTTCGAGGTCAATGACACGATCCTTACGTCGACCAACGCGTCCTTCCCCGGCACGCGGACGTACAACGCCGCGATCGGAGACGGCGCCTTTGGAATGCGGGACGTAGACATGTACCGCGTGGTGGTCGATGCGGGCTCAACGATTTCGGCGAATCTCCTGGTGCCCTTCACGGGGGCAAACGGCGCGCCGAACAGCCTGGATTCGATCCTGCGGCTCTTTGATCAGCAGGGCAACCAGCTCCTGATCGATAACCGGCTGGACTCGGCGTCGGCCTTCTTCTCGTACCCGGTCCAGTTCTCCGGCATCTATTACATCGGCGTCTCCGGCGCGAGCAACGACGACTACCTCGCGGGCGCTGCCGGCTCGGGCACATCGTCGGACGCCACCGGCGAGTACTCGCTGCAGCTCTCGATCGTCGGGGGCATCAGCGATGGGAGCGTCCTGCTCTCGGGGTCGCGCATGACCGTCGGTATCAACCCGGATGGATCGTTCGGCCTTACCGGCGGCACCACACCCGCCGGCATCAGCCTTGACGGCAACGAGTTCCTCTTCTCGCAAGGCAACACCGCCGAGGCCTTCTACGGGGCGATCTTCAACGGCTACATCTTCCGCAACGCGGGCGCGGCCCAGTCCGACCTCCCGGTCTCCGTCTGGAACGAGTCGGACTTCTCGAACCGCCGGATCTTCCTCGAGGGCCTCTTCCGCTCGACGGTGCAGACCCAGGACCAGTCCGGCGGCCTGCTCGTGCGGCGCGCGGTCTCGTTCGGGGCCAATGAGAACTTCATGGCCATCGATGTGTCGGTGACCAACACGACCTTCACCGCGATGGACGGTGTCGGCTGGGTTGAGGGGTTCAAGGCGCTCCAGGGGTTCAACCTTGGAAGCCCGTTCACCCGCACCGTGAATGATCGCGACGCCACCGGCCGCCTGATCACCGCCAGTTATACGGACGCCGATTTCCCCGGCGGTCTCACGATCGGCATCGGCGCACCCATCTCGACCGGGCCGGCTCTGTACACCTCGGCCGAGATCCCCGGGACAGTCCGCGATCCCTTCCAGATCATCGGCAGCGACGTCGACCCCGACGGCGCCAACTCCGATCGCACGCTTGCGATTGCATACGACATGGGCTCGCTGAGCGCCGGCACCACGGTCAACCTCCGCTACTTCATCTTCGTCGGAACGAGCACCGCCGAGGTGCATGCGCTGTTCGACGAGCTCAACGCCGGCACCGGACCGGCCAACGACCACCCGCACCTCGTCGCCAACCGCGAGGACGCCTCGATCGCCGCCAGCGACCTCCCCTACGCCTTGTACTACCCCGAGGGCTTCGCCAACGATCGCGCGAGCACCTTCATCCCCATCTCCAACCCCAACGATTACGACACCAGAGTCGTCATCCTCGCCCGATACGAGACCGGCGTCACCACCCAGGTGCTCTTCGACGGGATCGTCGGCGCCAACAGCCGCGGCGGCATCACGATCTCGACGCCGCAGCTTTATGCCGCGAACACGCAGCTCGTCCGCAAGGACACGCCCTTCGCCGTCGAGGTGCGCTCGTCGCTCCCTGTCGGCGCCACACTGAGCCACTTTGACTTCGGCATCTCCACCGGCCAGGCGTTTACCAGCACGCCCAGCACGCTCTGGACGTTCGGCGAGGGCTTCAAGGGCGTGGGTGTGCACGACTTCCTCGTCTTCCAGAACACCAGCACGGAGGAGATCAAGGTCACGCTCACCGTGTTCCTTGAAACGTCCTCCCAGCAGTTCATCTTCACCCAGAGCCTCGAGGGCTTCCGGCGCGGCGGGTGGTCGCTCGCCGAGCTCGGTTTGCCCAATGGTCCCTTCGCGGTGATGGTCGAGGCCGAGGGGCCGATCGTGGCGGCTCTCACGCACTTTGACACGAATGTCGGGGGCGGCTTCGGCGTGCTCGGCCTGCCGAACGCGGGCTCCGTTCAGGGCCTTGTGCCGGAGGGCCAGCTCGGCCTCAACGGCACCTCCGAGTTCGTGACAATCCTCAACGCCAACTCCTCCGAATCGGAGGTCACGTTCACCTTCTTCTTCGCCAATCAGAGCGCCTTCCGCACGACGATCATCGTGCCGGCCGGCCGGCGCGGCGGGTTCTCGGTTGGCGACCTCCCCAACTTCCCCGACGCCACGCAGCCGTACAGCATCGGCTACGAGGCGACACTGCCTGTCAGCGTCACCTACGCCAGCTACGGCGAGTCGGGCGGCAGCGGGTCGCGCTTCTCGGATCAGGCGTACAGCCTGTGGATGTTCTCCGACGGCTTCCGTCCCGGCTCGGGCAATCTGGTGACCGAGTATCTCCGACTGTTCAATCCCACCGACACCGACATGGTTGTCGAAATCTCCCTCAGCTTCGCCCCCAACCCCGCCTTCGGCGATGTCGGCGGGACCGAGACCTTCCACCGCACCCTGGCCCCACGCGCCGCGGTCGATCTGAATATCCACGACTTCGTGACTGGCGAGCGTGCATTCCGCGATACGTTCTACTCGATCCGTGTCAAGGCCCCGCATCCGATCGTCGCCTTCATGGGCCACATCGACGAGAATCTCGGAAGCGGCTTCGGCACCCTCGGCACGGCCCTGGGCAATACCGCCGGCGTTCTCTAGCACTTCCTGCGCGACCCTCAAGCGGGACCTTCCGGTCCCGCCGTTTTTTCTTGGCTTTGATCCATCGTTTCACGCCGGCGAGGGCCCACCGCACGGCCCGTGCGCGCTACGATCACCGGTTCGGCGCTGCGCGCTTCCGCCAACGCGGCGGGCGCGCGGGGCGAGGGCGTAGCTCAGTTGGTAGAGCATCGGACTTTTAATCCGTTGGTCCCGAGTTCGAGTCTCGGCGCCCTCATTGATTGATTCCCGTCCCGCGACGGCGTCGCGCCGGAGCGGCCCGCCCCGGTGGGAGCCCGAGAACTGTCCTGCACTGCATGAGAGTGATCCACGCAAACTGGTCCGACGGATGGCTTCACCTCTGGGCAGAGAGCCCCGGCGCTCTCCAGGAACAGACCGACGGCACACCGCCGTCGCCCGTATCCAATGGGCAATCATCCGGCGGGAAGCAACCCGGCGGTCATCGGCCCGGACGCCACCCGTTCGCGGAAAGGTCCGGCGTGCTCGCCGAGTTGCTCGCCCGCGGAGCGCCCGAGCTTCCCAAAGGCACACCGGCGGAGATCGTCCTCGCGCTGCCGGCACTCGGCGCGATCCCGCTGCCCAGCCCCACCGTGGCGCACGTCATCGGCCACACCGTTGACGACGGCGAGACCCCGCCATCGCTGGCCCCCTTCTCCATCGAATCGATCCGCCTGAGCCCTACCCAGGCGCCCGGCGCGCTCGATGCGCTCGAGGAGCGCTTCACCACCTCCGCCATCGACATGCCCGACGACGAGGCGCCCTCCGAGGCCACCCTGGGCGCCTCCGTCCGTTTCTTCGGCGCCGCAGCGCGGCTCATCCGCCACCTCCTCGCCCAGCACCGCTTCGTCCCCTCGCTCCTGCAGGACTCCGACGGCGGTCTTCGTGGGCTCTGGCAGCCGTGGCTCGCCGACGGCCCCACGGTCGAGCGCCTGCTCAAGCTGGCTTCGGCGATGCCCGCCAGCGCCCGCGCCGTGGTCGATCCGCTCGGGCACGACGCCTGGGCGATCCTGCAGGACTTCCTCATCCGCGTGACAGACGCACGCTGCCGCGATGTGCTGGCGCGCGAGTCCATGCACGAGGCGATCGAGGGCCGCAAGGCCGAGGATTCGCACGTCGCGTGGCTGCGCGGCCTGCTCTCTGATGACGAGGTGCCGGGCAACTCGGCGCAGTCCACCGAGCTCGTCAAGCGTGTGCATAAGTGGCTCGGGGGCCTCGAAGATCGGCGGGCGGGCTCTGATTGGCGCCTCGCCCTGCGGCTGATCGAGCCCGTGCTCCTCGCCGGCCCCGAGGGCGGTGGCGCCCAGATCCCTGACGAAGATTCTCGCTGGATTCTCTCCTTCCACCTCCGCTCCGTGCAGCGCCCGGGAGTTGTCATCGACGCGGCCGACATCTGGCTGCTCCCCACCGGGGCGGCGAGTGTCGACGGCCAGCGCATCGAATCGCCGCAGGAGGTTCTGCTGGCCGAGCTCGGGCGCGCCGCTCGCATCTACAGGTCGCTCGAGAACGCCCTGGCCGAAGCCCGACCCATCGAGCTCTCGCTCACCACCGCGGAGGCGTACACCTTCCTGCGCGAGCACAAGCCCGTGCTGCAGGAACAGGGGTTCGATGTGCAGGTGCCGCAGTGGTGGGACATGCCCACGATCCGTCTGGGCGCCCGCCTCCAGATCCAGAGCGAAGAAGTCCCGATCGACCCGCTCACGAATCTCCCTGTCGCGTCGCGCGCGGCGTCGGCCCGCCTGGGCCTCCGCTCGCTGGTCAGCTACTCGTGGCAGCTCGCGATCGGCGAGACCACGCTCACCCTCGATCAGTTCCAGAAACTCGCCACGCAGCGATCCCCGCTCATCCGCCTCGACGGCCGCTGGGTCGAGGTGCGGCCGGAGGACGTCCGCGCGGCGGCGGAGTTCCTGAAGCAGAACCCCGGAGGGGAGACGGAAGTCGGCCAGCTCATCCGCCTCGCCTACGCGTCGGACCCTCGACAGACGGGCCTCCCGATCCTCGGAATGGAAGCAACCGGCTGGGTGGCCTCGATCTTCGGCGGCAAGCCGGGTGAGACGCCGACCGACCAGCAACTCCCGTTCCTCACACCGCCCGAGACATTCATCGGATCGTTGCGTCCGTACCAGATCAAGGGTCTCTCGTGGCTGGCGTTCCTCGACCAGTTCGGTCTGGGCGCGTGCCTGGCCGACGATATGGGCCTGGGGAAGACCATCCAGCTTCTCGCGCTGCTCGCGTACGAGCGCGAGGTCATCTTCGCGCCCCGCCCCGGCGAAGACCCAGCGACCATCGAGCTCCCCGGCCCCACGCTATTGGTGGTTCCGATGTCGGTCGTCAGCAACTGGACGCGCGAGACGCACCGCTTCACACCCAATCTCAAGGTTCTGGTCCATCACGGCATGGACCGCCTCCAGTCGCAGGATCTCGCAACGACCGCCCGCGTCTCCGACCTCGTCATCACGACGTACGCTCTGGCGCACCGCGACCGCGACCAACTCGCGCTCATCCAGTGGCGCCGCATCGTGCTTGACGAGGCCCAGAACATCAAGAACCCCGCAGCGAAGCAGACGCAGGCCGTCCGCAGTATCCCGGCGCACCGGCGCGTGGCGCTCACCGGTACGCCGGTCGAGAACCGCCTCGCCGAGCTCTGGTCCATCGTTGATTTCCTCAACCCGGGCTACCTCGGCAGCGCCGGCGACTTCCGCACGCGCTTCGCCGTGCCCATCGAGCGCTACCACGACCCCGTCCGCTCCCGCCAACTCCGCAACCTCGTGCAGCCCTTCGTGCTCCGGCGCCTCAAGTCGGATCCAACTGTCATCGCCGACCTGCCCGAGAAGCTCGAGACCAAGGAATATTGCTACCTCACCCCTGAGCAGGCCCAGCTCTACCGAAGCTGCGTCTCGGACATGCTCACCGCCGCCGACCAGGCCGACGGCATCCAGCGCCGCGGCGTGGTCCTGGCCGGCCTTGTCAAGCTCAAGCAGATCTGCAACCACCCCGCACAGTTCTTCAAAGAGTTCGCGGGCACCGCCGGCGAACGCGAGGCCGCCGGCCCACCGGCCGCCGCCCGCTCGGGCAAGTGCATCCGACTTATCGAGATGCTCGACGAGGTGGTGGACAGCGGCGACCAGGCCCTGGTCTTCACGCAGTTCCGCCAAATGGGCGAGATCCTCGCCGCCATGCTCCGTCACGCGCTCGACCGCGACGTGCTGTTCCTCCACGGCGGCTCCACCGCCACCCAGCGTCAGGCCATGGTGGACGCCTTCCAGAAAGGCGACGGCCGCCACCCCATTTTCATCCTCTCGCTCAAGGCCGGCGGACTCGGGCTCAACCTTACGGCCGCGAACCACGTCTTCCACTTTGATCGCTGGTGGAACCCCGCTGTCGAGGCCCAAGCCACTGATCGCGCCTACCGCATCGGGCAGACGAGATCCGTCCTGGTTCACAAGTACATTGTCTCCGGCACGCTCGAGGAACGCATCGACCAGATGATCGAGTCCAAGACGGAACTGGCCGAGAAAGTCATCGGCTCCGGCGAGCAGTGGCTCACCGAGCTCTCAACCTCGCAGCTGCGTGATCTGCTCACGCTACGTCCCGAGGCCGTCGCCGACCCCCGCGAGGTGGCCCTCACATGACAGCGAGCCCGCCCACCCCCCCGACGCCCCCAACCCCGCCGAATAGCCGCCCCGGTGATGTCGGCAAGCCCGCGCCTCGCACCGGCGGGCGCCCCAAGTCGGCCATCCGACCACCAATGATCGATCCGCGCCTCGGCCGCGCCCCGCGACCCGAGCAGCGATTGGCGGCGATGCCGCCCAAGCCCACCGCCAAGCCCCGCAAGGTCTATGGCGGCGTGAAGCTCAAGGGCAAAGATGGTCCGGACGTTTCAGCCTGGTCCACCCAGCGCTGGATGCGCCTCGTCGAACTCAACGCCCCACCCGAGCAGCTCACCGAGGGCATCCAGTATGCCCGCCTCGGTCAGGCCCGCAACCTTGACCTCAACGCCGGCCTCATCGCCGGGCGCGTGCAGGGCCGAATGCCCGACGCCTACGCCGTCGCCATCCGCCTCCCAACGTTCCTGCCCGAGCAGTGGGAGCAGGTGCTTTCCACCATGACCGACCAGGCTCGCTACGCCGCGAGCCTCCTCTCCGGCGAGCTGCCGCCCAACATCGAGGATCTGTTCGCCCCCGCCGGCCTCAAGCTCTTCCCCACCGAACCCTCTGATCTCGCTGTCACCTGCAAGTGCGATGTCGGTGTCCCGTGGTGCAAGCACGTCTGTTGCCTGATGACCCTCATCGCCGATCGTCTCAGCACCGACCCCTTTCTCATCTTCACGCTCCGCGGCATCCCCGGCAGCGAACTCGTCGAGCGCCTCCGCCAGCGCCGCTCCGCCAGCGCCGCGCGGCTCCCGGTCGGCGCGGCGCCGGTGTACCTGCCCGACGTGCCCGGTCTATCGGACTCTGTCTCGGCGCCGCTCGAAGCCAGCATGAGCAACTTCTGGTCCGCCGGCCCCGCGCTCGAGCACCTCCAGCTCCCCATCGAGCGGCCGGAGGTTTCGCATCCGCTGCTCCGCCGCCTTGGCCCGAGCCCGTTCGACGGCGCTAAGTTCCCATTGATCGGCTTACTCTCGACGTGCTATGAGATGGTCGGGCAAGATGCGCTGCATGGCGGCCGACCTTGCGAGGCCGACGAAGTAGGCGAGTAACCCGCGAACCATCCGCGATCCCCCCGGCGTTGACTCCCCCCCCGCCCCTTCTACACTTCCCGGCCTTTGTCCGGAGCCGGCCGCGACGGACGCTGGATCCCTTCACCGGGGTCATTCAGCCGAGGCGCGGCCATGGGCCCTCCCATCGCGGCTGATGGAAGGTCCAGCTTCACACCTCCTGCCCGCAGGCTTTGGCTTGTGTGAACTCAGCAGGAGGCCCGTACGCCGCGGCCCCGCATGTTCGCCCACACCGGCGAAGACCCGCGGACCGCGACTTGGTTGTGGTCCCCCGGTCCGGCTTGCCCTCAAAGCCCTTGCGAAGGAGCCCGCGTCACCCGCGACGATCACGACTGGCCGATGGTGTAACGGTAGCACAGCAGATTTTGGTTCTGTTTGTCCAGGTTCGAATCCTGGTCGGCCAGCTTCTGCTCTGGTGGCGCCGGTCTCTGGTGGCACCGGTCTCCAGACCGGTGATTCACAGACCCTCCGTCCAGTCGTCGTCGCTCGACGCTTCCATATGACCCCCAGCACCGCACAGCATCCAGGTGGAAACCCACCCGCGGCCATCATTCTCGCGGCCGGCAAGGGCACCCGCATGCAGTCCGACCTCCCCAAGGTTCTGCATGAGGTCGGCGGCCGCCCCATGGTCTGCGCCGTGATCGATGCCTGCCGCGCCGCCGGCTGTTCGCGCATCGTGCTCGTCGTCGGGTACATGCACGAACTCGTGCGCCAAGCCGTCGCCGCCTGCAAGGCCGAAGGAAACTGGGGAAGCACCAGCATTGAGTTCGCGATGCAGCCCGAGCAACTCGGCACGGGCCACGCCGTGCAGTGTACCCGCGACCACTTTCTCCGCGAGGCCCGCGAGCCCGGCCACGATGTGTTCGTGCTCGCGGGCGATGGCCCGCTCATCCGCTCGCACACACTCAACGCTCTTCTTGAACTTCATCGCTCCACCGGCTCGCTCGCCACGCTCGCCACTAGCGTCATCGACGATCCCGCCGGCTACGGCCGGATCGTGCGCGACGCCGCCCGAGGCTTCTCCGCTATCGTGGAGCACAAGGACGCCACGCCCGCGCAGCGCGCCATCCGCGAGATCAATCCCTCTTATTACTGCTTCGATGTGCAGTCTCTCTTCTCAACACTCCTCAAGGTCACTCCCAACGCCGGCAGCGGCGAGTACTACGTGACCGATGTCCCAGGCCTACTCCTCCGTTCCGGCCGGCGCGTCGAGCTCATCGACGCCGTCTCGCCCGAGGACGTCCTCTCCATCAACACACCCGAGCAGCTCGCGGAGGTGGACCGGATCTACCGGTCCCGCCTGCATTCACAGCCGCCTCGCATCGGCGGCAAGGGGGCCGCATGAGCAGCAGCGACGCCAACAGCCTCAAGATCTTCGCCGGGCGCGCCAGCCTCGATCTCGCGGCCCGCATCTGCGACACCCTCGAGCTCCCCATCGGACAGGCCCGCACCGAGGCCTTCCCCGACGGCGAGCTGATCGTCAAGCTCGAGGAAGACGTGCGCGGGCGCGACTGCTACATCGTGCTCTCCACCTGCTCCCCCATCAACGACAACCTGATGGAGCTGCTGATTTACATCGACTGCCTGAAGCGCGCCAGCGCCAAACGCGTTACCGTCGTGACGCCCTACTACGGCTACGCGCGCCAGGATCGCAAGGACGAGGGCCGCGTCCCTATCACCGCCAAGCTCGTCGCCAACCTCATCACCGCCGCCCGCGCCGACCGCGTGCTCGCGATCGACCTCCACGCGGCCCAGATCCAAGGCTTTTTCGATATCCCCGTCGATCACCTCTCCGCCACGCCCGTGTTCTTCGAATACTTCCAGTCCAGCCGCGAGCAGCTCGGCGACCTCTGCCTCGTCAGCCCGGACGTCGGCAACGTCAAGGTGGCGGAGGCCTTCGCCAACCTCCTGGGCGGCGATCTGGCGATCATCAACAAGCGCCGCATCAGCGGCTCCAACGTCACCACCGGCAACCTCATCGGCACGGTGAAGAACAAAACCGTGCTGATGTTCGACGACATGATCACCACCGCCGGCACCGTCTGCGAGGCCGCCCGCGTCGTCATGGACCACGGCGCCCGCGACGTGATCGCTGCGGCCACGCACCCCGTGCTCGTCGGAATGTCCATCCAGCGCCTCGCCGAGAGCCCCATCTCTCGCGTCGTCGTGACTAACACCATCCCCATCGGCGACCGCGTTGCCCCCATCCAGTCCAAGCTCGTCGAGCTGTGCGTCGGCCGACTGCTCGCCCAGGCCATCCACCGCATCCACCACAACATGTCCATCAGCGCCCTGTTCCAGAAAACAGCAGGCGCAAAGCGGTAACGACCACACCTGCACAAACACCAAAGCACGAGAAGAACCCCTCGAAAGGATCCCGCCATGCACGAGAAGAACCCCCTTCTGTCCGCCTCCAAGCGCGAACGCCTCGGCTCCCGCTACGCCCAGCGTGCCCGCGCCGCCGGCCACCTCCCCGCCGTCGTCTACGGCCACGGCCAGGCCCCCCTCGCCGTGAACCTCCCTGCCAAGGAGACCCTCAACCACATCCACAAGGGCGAGAAGGTCTTCACCATGGCGATCGCCGGCGAGGACCAGACCCTCGTGCTCCTCAAGGACATCCAGTTCGACTACCTCGGCACCAACATCGTCCACGCCGACTTTGCCCGCGTTGACCTCAACGAGCGCATCCACACCCGCGTCCACATCAATCTCGTCGGCGAGGCCGTGGGACTCAAGACCGCCGGCGCCATCCTGATGCACCCGACCACCGAGATCGAGATCGAGTGCCGCGTCACCGAACTCCCCGACTCCATCGAGGTCAGCATCACCGATCTCGATGTGGGCCACGCCATCACCGCCGGCGACGTCACGCTCCCCGGCTCCGGCATGAAGCTCATCACCGACGTTCACGCCATCCTCGCCCAGATCGTTATCCAGAAGGAAGAGGTCATCACCGCCGAAGCAGCCGCCGTGGCCGCCGAGGCCGCCCAGCCCGAGGTCATCACCGCCAAGAAGCCCGAGGAAGGCGCACCCGCGGCCGGCGACAAGGCCAAGGCCGGAGACAAGGGCAAGGCCGGCGGCAGCGGTGGCGACAAGAAGAAGTAATCACTCAAGCGGACAGGGTTCAGTGAACACGGTACAGCCTGAACTTTGGATCCTGCTGCCCCTGTCAACTGTCCCCCTGTTCCCTTCCCATGAAACTCATCGTCGGCCTCGGAAATCCCGGTTCCCAGTACGAGAAGACGCGTCACAACGCGGGCTTCGTGGCTGTGGATCGGCTTGCCCGCCGTTGGGGAGCCGGCGGCGCGGGGGGAGGGGGGGGAGGGGCAGTCGCCAAGTCCAGGTTCGATGGCGTGCTTTGGGAAATGGAAATCAAGTCCGAGCGCTGTCTTCTCCTCAAACCCCTCACCTTTATGAATCGCTCGGGCAACTCGGTCATGCAGGCCCTCAACTTCTATAAGCTCCAGCCCTCGGCGAACCTGCTCGTGCTCGTTGACGAGGCCGCGCTCCCCCTTGGCACTATCCGCCTCCGTGCCGACGGTTCAGCGGGCGGCCACAATGGACTGGCCGACATCCAGCGCGCCATCGGCACCCAGTCTTACCCGCGACTGCGTATCGGCATCGATCCGCCTCCCCCGCCGATGGCCCTGCACGACTGGGTTCTCGGCCGCTTTAGCACCGAGCAGGAATCCCTGCTTGAGCCCTCGCTCATCGCCGCCGCCGACGCCACCGAGTGCTTTATTACCTCCGGTATCTCCGCCGCGATGAACAAGTTCAATGCACCGCCCTCCCCCCCTTCTCCCCCCACTACTCCCCGTTCATCACCTTCTGCCTCGCCTTCGCCAGTTGCTTCGAGTCGCCCAGCGCTCAAGCCGCCGGCGCCTGTCCCTCCCTCCCTGACCCCAGAACCTTGAACCACGAGCTCCTGAAAGGACCACCATGGCAGACATCCGCATCTTCAACTACGAAGCAATGTTCCTCCTCTCTCCAGCCGTCGCAGCCGACCTCGGCGGCGCCGTCACGCACATTCGCGAGATCCTTGATAAAGCCGGCGCCACCATCATCGCCATGAAGAAGTGGGACGAGCGCCGACTCGCCTTCGAGATCAACAAACAGAAGCGCGGCGTCTACATCCTTATTTACTTCTCCTGCAACGCCCGCAACCTCTCGCAGATCGAGCGCTCCAGCAACCTCTCCGAGAAGATCCTGCGGCACCTGATCATCCGCGCTGACCACCTCACCATGGACGAGATGCTCGCCGCCGATGCCCAGAAGGAGCTCGAGGTCGAAGCTCGCCTCCGTTCCGAAAAGGCCCCCGCCAAGCCTGAAGAAGTGACCGCTCCCGCCGGCGAACTCGCCAACGGCTGAACCGCAAAAACCGCTCAAAAAAACGGCTTGCACTTCCCGATCACCTTCCTTACACTGGATTGAAAGAGGGGTGGGGGTTGCGAGGGTCGGGTTCACTCTTGGCGCGGGCAATGGCGCTCGCGCACGTACCACTGGATGATCGCATATGGCTAACAGCTACAACAAAGTCATCCTCATGGGCAACCTCACCCGTGACCTTGAGCTCCGCTACACCCCCAACAACACGGCGGTCGCCAACTTCGGCGTCGCCGTGAACCGGGAATGGAAGAGCCCCGACGGACAGAAGAACGAGGAAGTCACCTTCGTTGACTGCGAGGCTTGGGGCAAGCAGGCCGAGATTATGAGCCAGTACCTCTCCAAGGGCCGCAAGGTCTTCCTCGAGGGCCGTCTCAAACTCGACACTTGGAAGGACAAGACCGACGGGTCCAACCGCTCCAAGCTCAAGGTCGTCGTTGAGGAGTTCCGCTTCGTGGACTCCAAGCCCGGCGCTGGTGGGGCCGGGGGTGGAGGCGGGAACGAGGGTGACGAGGGTTCCGGTTACTCCGGCGGTGGCGGCGCGGCCGGCGGAGGCGGCCGAGGTCAGCGCTCCGGCGGCTACAGCAACGGCGGAGGCGGTGGAGCGGGCGGCGGCGGCCGACCCGCGCCTGCCAACCAGCCCGCCTACGAGCCCGTCCAGGAAGACGACATCCCGTTCTGAGTGCAGAGCGGACATTGGAGCGTTTTCAGCAATCGCTGGGAGCCCGCCAATCCGGGTTTTCCGGGTTTTTAGTTTGCACCAGCACTGTACCCCGTCCCCTGACCCCTGTACCCTTCTCTCCCCCGTTGGGGCCGACGCGCCGTCAGTTTCGTCGCGATCCGGCTCCTCAACTTTCATCACGAAAGGACAGCGAACGCTATGGCCAAGAACATCGAACTCCTGCTCACCGAGAACGTCGAGAACCTCGGCATCGTCGGCGACGTTGTGAAGGTCCGTAATGGCTACGCCCGCAACTTCCTGTTGCCGCGCAACCTCGCCACCACACCCAGCGACGAGCTAGTCCAGAAGCTCGCCACCAAGCGAGCCGCGGCCGAGCAGCAGGTCGCCGAGCTCCGCACCGCCCGCGAGGCAATGATCCACAAGATGGACGGCCTGGAGATCGAGACCGTTCACGCCTGCAACGACCAAGGCATTCTCTACGCCGCCGTCACCCAGTCCGAGATCTCTACGGCGCTCAACGCCAGGGCCTTCGAGGTTCGCCCGCGCGACGTCCGCCTCGGACAAACTATCAAGCGCATCGGAACATACGAGGTCCACATCAAGTTCGAGGCCGAGCTCGAGTCCATCATCAAACTCGTTGTCAAGCCCGACCGCGAGCTGGACCTCGACGACGACCGTAACCGCGACTACGCGGCCGCCGCCTCTGCTCCCGCCGCGACCGATCCCGACGCCTCCGCCGTCGGCCAATCCGGCACCGAGGACGAGGGGCGTCAGAAGTCTGAGCTCCGGCGCGGCGAGAAGATGGGTTCCCCCGCCTCGACCGGCGGCGCTTCGAGCGCGGGCGGCGGCAAGAAGAAGAAGTAATCGTCCGCTGACGGCGGCTTGATTCCGGTCAACCGGCGCCGCATTCGATCATCCGAAAGACAAAGAAACCCGGGTGCTGAGCCCGGGGTTTCTTTATGTCTTGAAGTTGTGCGTGCTTTGGCTTGAAAGCCGCGAAGGATCAGCGCCCCTGTGCTTCGATCGTCGGTGAGAACTCGGCGATGACCTTGTCGCCCACCGCGAAGTACTTGATCTTCACACCCTGGCTCACCGAGAACACCAGAGCCAACTCCTGGTCGGGTCGGCTGCGCGAGAGCGCGGGGAGCGCATCCACGTTGGCGATGGGGTTGCCGGGAGAGAACTGGATGTGCGTCTCGGTCTGGTCCTTGTAGACGTACCCGAGCGCGGGGTAGCGTGTCCCGTTCTCGTCGATCAGCGCCGGGCGCTGCGATCGGTCGATGTCCGCCGCGGCGTCCGAGAGGAATCCGATGGCGGAGGTCGCTGTCGCGTCCTGACCCCGCTTCTTACCGACATCGACCTGCACGATAACGGTGTCCTCGCTGCCGGCGAAGTTCGACACCTGGAGCTGGCGATCAAGGCCGCGGTTGCGTGAGAGGTCCGTGTTGGTGAACTTGGCGGACCCGTTGGTGACCTTGTTGCCGTCGAGCTCGAGGCCGAGCACGTTGTCCTTACTGATGGTGGCGCCGGGGATGCGCGAGGAGAACACGATGTCGGCGTCGCCGCCGAACTCCGCCGCGCCGACCTTGACGGCCCGCGAGGTATCGAGAGTGCCGCCGCCCGGTTCGGCCTGCGCGAGCATCGTGCGCGACTTGATGGCCTTGTCGCGCGAGGAGGCGTCGGGGTACTCCTGGAACGGCTTGAGGTCGATCAGTTCCTCGCGCGCACCCTTGACGTAGATCGCCTTGGGCGTCGTGCCGCGTGGAACCAGGAACTCAAAGCTCATGAGCGCCGCGTCGGAGGCGCCGACGGAGGCGATGAAAACGTCGGGCGAATCGAACCGCCAGCGCCCGAAATCGACCTTGTCGCCACTGGCCTGCGAGACCATCGCGAACGGATGCACCGGGAACGTGCTTCCCTCGGCGTCCTCAACGATCAGTCGAACCTGCGCGTTGCCGACAACGACCTTGCCTTCCTTCTCACGCGCCTTGGCGCTGAACTGCACCACGATCCCCTCGACGTACGAGTTTGGATCGACCGGCTCGCCCCTAAGGCTTGTGACGATCTGTTTGCGAGACGGGTCGAACGAGTCGGCCGTGAGCTCGTTGAGCTTGCCGGCGGCCTTGCCCACCGTGTAGCGCCCCATCACCTTGTACGCCCCGGGGATCGCGACGTGGCGCGAGCCGCCCTCATTGAAGTTCGTTCGAAGCAGCGGGCCCTCGTCGGCCAGGTTGGGGTGCCACTCCGCCAGCGGGTTGCCGGTGTTCAGCGTGGTCGTGGAGAGGTGCGAGTACAGCCCGGCGGTGATCCGATCAACCGGGAAGAGCAGCCCGCCCTGCCGCTCGAGCGAGCCGGAGCTGGCGTACTGGACGGGGCGGAACCCCATGAAGTTGGTCGGCAGCCTGAGGTAGCCGATCGACAGGATGAGGATCCCAGCGCTGATCGTGCCGGAAACCAGACCGCAAAGACCGCCCCCGATCAGGTTCGTGGCGCCGTCAAGGTCGGCGTTCGCCGGGAGCAGCTTGTCGATCCCCAGGCGGAGCACCGCGAGGGACGCGGCGAACGGGATGGCAAGCGCCGCCCCCCACGCCATGTCCGCCATCCACTGGCCCGATCCCTTGGCCAGGATCAGGTTCGCCACCCATTCCCACACGCCGAAGGCGATTGCGCCGGCGGCCAGCGTGCAGACCATGTGGATCAGCGCCGAGAAGAAGCCCCGCGCGGACCACACATACGCGATGACACCGACGATCGCGATCGCGGCAATGCTGAGAATCATTCGTGCCCTCTCGGACGGCGCCAAGCGCCGGTTGATCGTGCCTGTTTCTGCCTGCCGTCGCCCTAAACTTGTACCGCCCCAACCTCGCGCGGTGCATTCCCGGAACTTAGCTTCCCGCGGGCGCCACGCTCGCCCTGGGGGCGCCCGGTTGACCGGGGACCGCCGCCGGGGCCGGCCCGACCGCGGTGATCCTCGTCACTTCCTCGACGCTGGTGATGCCGTCGACCGCCTTGCGGATGGCGGCCTGCTGAATAGTGGGGAGTTGACGCTTCTTGAGCGAGGCCCGCAGACCGGTCATGTTGCCGGTCTCGATCTGAGCCCGCTCCTCTTCGCCGATCTGATAGACCTCGAACACGGCCTCTTGACCGATGTACCCGCCGCCCTGGCAGACGGGGCAGACCTCGGGCTTGTTCTTGATGAGGACCTGCCCGCCCTTCTTGAACAGTGTCACCGCCTTGTCACCGCTCACGCCCATTTTCTTCAGCATGTCCGGCGTCGCGGGGTAACCGACCTTGCAGTTGGCGCAGAGCTTGCGGAGCAGGCGCTGGGCCACCACGCCGCGCAGGTTGTTCGAGGACATCTTGGCGTCGCCAACCGCCTTGACCCATCCCTCGATCGCCGCGACGGCGTTGTCGGCGCGGGTGGAAACGAAGACGCGGGCGCGCGACAGGTCGGCCTTGGCGATCTCCTTGGCGGTCGCCTGGTCCGGGATCTCGGCGACGAACACGACCTGGGGATCTCGGCGCAGGACCGATCGGACGGTCGTGGAGTACTCGGCGCCCTCCTTGTCGGCATCGAACTTGTTGGCGCGCACGCCGTCGATGGCCCACTGCGGGTCCATCTCGATCGTCTGCACGTTGCTGGTGTAGGCGTCGTGCATCTGCAC
The DNA here is from genome assembly GCA_014379385.1 of Phycisphaerales bacterium. GTDB lineage: Bacteria > Planctomycetota > Phycisphaerae > Phycisphaerales > UBA1924 > JACMLW01. The sequence goes on along the minus strand of JACMLW010000152.1, from coordinate 64,508 downwards.
CACCGAATACATGGTGGTGGTGCGGCCCTGGTCGGCACCGGCCCCGAGCAGCACAAGGCCCTTGCCGTCGGCGATGATCGCCTGCATCTCGGTGGCTTGCGCCTCGAGGAGCCCGAGCTGCACGGGCTTGCGGCGTACGGCCTGCTCCGGGTCAAAGAGCAGCGTCATGCGCACGCCGCCCGGCACGCCCTGGCTCGTCACCCGCACCACGTGCTTCACGCCGTCGTGCTCGATGGTGCAGTTGCCCTGCTGCTTTTTGCGGCGGTCGGCCACGTCCAGGCCGGCCGTGACCTTCCAGAAATCCATGACCCGCACGGCCTGCGACGCGGGGATGGTCTCGGCGGGGACTCGCACGCCATCGACTTGCGAGGAAACGCTGTAGGGCGCCTCGGCCCCGGTGCCCGTGCCCGCGGGAGCGATGTCAACCTGCGAGGAACGGCCGGCCATCGCCTTGCTGTAAATCGTCTCCGCGAATAGTCGGAGCTCGAACTCCGGGGTCTCGGGCTCGGGCACCTTGACGATCTGCTTGTCCGGCGTCCGGATGAGCAGCGTGGCCTTGGACTGTTGCTTGGCCGCAGCTTTGGCCTCGCGCTTCTCGGTGAGCGAGTCCATCTTGAAACCGATGTGGAAGTTCTCGGGGACGCGGTCGTCCTTGTTTGCGACCACCGCGTAGGCCACGATGTCCGCCGCGAGGATCGCGATCATCGCGAGCAGGCCGACCCAGAAGGCGGCTTCGCCCTTGATCGGCATGAGCAAGCACACGGCGATCGCGGCCGTGCCGGCGCTGAGGTGGATGAGGTTCCACATCCGTCGCGGGAGAAAGAAGCGCCCGGCGTGCTTGTCGTAGATCTTGGTGATGACCCACGCCCAGGGCACGAAGAACAGGAGCAGGATCAGGGGCTTCCAGAAGGCAACCAGTGAGTACCCCTGGAGACCAATCACGAGCGATGTACCCGAGAGGTCGGGGCTGCCCAGCGCGCCGGAAAGGCCCAGGTTCAACGAGCCCACGTTCAGAAGGCCCAGGTTCATAAAGCTAGGTGTCATCGGAATGCAGTTCCCGCGGCCGCCCGGCGGCCCAGCCCCCACCCCCCCACTCACGCCTTCGCCTCGATACAAGGCGAGGAACGTACCAAGTTTACGCGCTCGCGGCCAACCGGCCCGGCTTTCCAAAGAACACCGGCTCGGCGCCCGCCTCCCCACCCCCCTGTCCGGCCGCCCTGTCCGGCAACTGCAAAGGGGCCGGCGAAACCTCGCCGACCCCTCGTGTATTCGTGCGCCGGCAGCCTCGCGGTTGCTCCCGGAAGCGCGGCCGGCACGGGGCCACGCCCACTTAGCCTAGCTTCTTGAGGCGCATCATCAACTCGTCGGGGTTAGGGGTCGCTTCCATCGCGACGCGCATGTGGATGTACTCGTCCTCGACGAGTTTCACGAGCGATCCGTTGAAGTCGATCATGCCCTGCTGGGTGGCCTCGACGCTCATGAGGTACTCGCGGAGCTCGCCCTCGCGCCCTTCGAGGATGTACTTGCGGGCCACGCCGTTGTTGATGAGGATCTCGAGCGCCGGGATGCGGTGGATCTTCTCGTGGAGCGTCGGCAGGAGCTTCTGGTATACGAAGGCCCGCATCTGGTACGCGAGGATCTTGCGGACCTGATCCCGCTCCTCGTGCGCGAAAAGGTCGTAGATGCGGCTGAACGTCTGCGTAGTCGAGCTGGAGTGGATCGTCCCGAAGACCAGGTGACCCGTCTCTGCCGCGTGCAGCGCGGCCTCGAAGGTTTCGGAGTCGCGCATCTCGCCGACGAGCACAACGTCGGGGTTCTCGCGCACCAGGGCGCGCAGCGCGATCTTGAAGTCCAGCACGTCGATACCGATCTCGCGCTGGTTAATCGTCGCCTTCTTGTCCGTGAAGATGTACTCGATCGGGTCCTCGATCGTCACGATGTGGACGGACTTGCGCTCGTTCACATAGTCGAGCATCGCGGCGATCGTCGTTGACTTGCCCGAGCCGGTGACGCCGCAGAGCAGCACGATGCCCTGGGGCTGCATCGCGATCTCCGCCATGATCGAGGGGAGGTAGAGCTCCTCGAACCGGCGAATCTTGCTGGTGATGAGGCGGCAAGCAACAGAGAGCTTGCCGCGCGCCTGGAAAAGGTTCACACGGAAGCGGTTGTGGTCGTCGTAGTCGTACGCGAAGTCAACCGAGCCGAGGCGGTGGAGATCCTTCCACTGCTCCTCGGAGAGGATGTGCTGGGCGATCGACATGAACTCGTCGCCGGTGACGGCGGGCGTGTCGAGCGGCTTGAGCGCCCCGCGCAGGCGGATCTTGGGCTGCTGGCCAGACTTGATGATGAGGTCCGAGGCCTCGAATTTGATGGCGGCCTGAAGGAACTTGCCGAAGCGCGTCGCGTGCGGGTCGTGCTTCTGGTCCGGGTCGAGCGTGACGTGCGGCGCGTACTGCTCGGCTTGGTGCTCAGCGGTCCGGTTCATGGACTTGGCTTCCTTCTCGGGCGCCGCGTTGGCGGGCGGCCTGTTGGCGCCCGACGTGTTGGTCGCGGCACCATTGACACCCAGTTTGACGGACGGCTTGGTTGACGGCTCGGCGACGGCCGCCGCGCCCTTCGGCGATGGGCTGATCAAGAAATTCCCCTTATTGGATCGTATACGAGAACTGGCCGGTGCGAAAGCCCGGCCCATTCGCACGGGCCCGGAAACCGGTTGCCGACAGAGCATTGAGCGCTCATGGGCTGCGCGACTCGGCTTCACCGGTAGGGAGTTGTTCCAACAGCCCCGCCAATTTAAGAGTGGCCCTGTGCGGGTGAGCGCCGCAGCCCACAAGCGCGGGGCACGCCAGTTGCATTGGCATCTTCCAACGGGGGCGGTTACAGGACGGACGGCCGCGACTTGGGGTTCGAGGGCGGAACAGTCACGTGGTCCGCCGCCTGGCCAGAGGTCTGGCCGAGACGTGCCGCGGGACTCGGGCTGGGTGATCACCGGCTCAACAACGGAGGAGGACAATGAGATATCAGGCATTAGCGTCGGTGGTACTTTCCGGCGCGTTCCTCGGCTCGCACGCGGCGGCGCAACCGGTTGGAGGCGACGTCTGCGGCTCATTGGCCAGCGTCGCCAGCCCAGGGCAAGGCGCCGCGGGGCGCATGCTGTCCGCCGTGGGTGCCAGTGGTTCCGCGGCGTTTGCCGTGGGCAGGTATTACCCCAGGGATTCGGGGCATTTACCCCGCTCCTCTATCGATACGACGGATCAGTTTGGAGCAGCGTTACGCCGCCGCCTCTTGGGGGCTTGGGAATCGAGCCAGTCTTCATGGACGCCGAGATGGCAGCGGCGACCGGGTCCGATGCGTGGCTTGTCGGGTATGTGACGACCCGAGATTCCACCAAACTATCTTCCGCTTATCGCCGTGTGGCGCAACGGGGGGTGGGCATCAGTTGAGACACCCTCGCTCCGCCCCCAGACCGAGTATCCGTATTCGCCGCGCAGCGGATTCGCATACGCGGCCGAGGTGATCTCGCACGACGATGTGTGGGTCGTTGGCCAGGCCGACGGGTTTGGCGACGCGGTGACCTCGTCGGTCGCCTTGGCTCTTCACTGGGACGGCTCGGGCTGGGAGGATGTCCCGACGCCGATCGCCGCGAACCGGACGCACCGCTTTGATGCGGTCTCGGCCTCCGCCTCGAACGACGTCTGGGTGGTCGGCACTTCACGGGCCATCGCGGGCCCGTTCCTTGGATTCATCCAGCGCTGGGATGGGAACTCGTGGAGCGTCGTGAGCCATCCGGCGCTGACCATCCCGCAGAGCCAGTTCCACGAGGTGCTCGCCATCGACTCCGACGAGGTGTGGGTGGCGGGAGCCATCAACTACACGGACCCTCTGCTGTACCGCTGGAACGGCAGTTCGTGGGAGACGCCCCCGATCCCCGGCGGGAGTGGCAACGCTGTTATCGCACTGGTGGGGACGTCGCGCAACAGCATCTACGCGGCAACGTCCGGGCCGGTCACTTCGATTTTTCCATTGGACGGAACGAGCTGGACCGAGGTTCCGAACCCTCCGCCGCCACAAGGACAGGTTGATTCGGTCCGGTCGCTCGCCGCGGCGGGCCCGTGCGATGTGTGGGCGGTCGGCTCGCAGATGGACTCGACAGGATTCTATGGAGCCCTGATCGAGCACCTCACTCCGGACGCCGCCCCGTGCCCGGCGGATTTCAACGGTGACGGCGGCGCGACATCACGTCGTTCTTGAGCGTCTGGTTCGCCGATCTCTCGCAGGGCATCAATAGCGCCGATTATGACGGCTCGGGCACGACAACGGCGGCGGACATCACGGCGTTTCTAGCAGCGTGGTTCGAGGGCGCGAGCAACGGGTGCTGACGAGAAACAGCACGCCTGTCAGGATGGTGTAGCGCAATGAAAAGGCCTGGTCGCGTGACCGGGCCTTCTTTGTTACTTGATTGAGTTGAAACGCTGCGTGCCTCGCATCAGTTGAGGCTGGGGAGGTCCGTGGGGGCCTGACCGTCCTCGTCTTCCTGGCGGGTGCCCAGGAAGCCGGCCTCCAGGGCAATGCGGATCTTCTCCATGGCCTTATTCTGGATCTGGCGGACGCGCTCCTTGGTCACGCCGATAATCTGGCCCACCTGCTCGAGCGTCATGGGCTTCTCGATCTCGCCCGCCTCGAGACCGAAGCGGTGCTCGATCACGGTGCGCTCGACATCGGTCAGGTCGGCCTTGTTGTCAAGCACGATCCGCTTGACCTCCTCGGCCGCTTCCTTCTCGAACGAGGCCCGCTTGGTCTCCAGGAAGTTGGACTTCTCCAGCTTCGGATCAAAGTCCGTCGGGAACCGCTGGCGGTACTTGCTCAGCTTCATGCCCTGCCGGCTGAACGCCTTGAGGATGGCGCGGCAGGCGTACGTGCTGAACTTGTAGCCGCGACCCGCATCGAACTTATCGACGGCGCGGAGGAGGGCCATGTTGCCCTCGGAGACCAGGTCGGCGAAGTCCACCTCGCTCATGCGGGTGCGCTTGGCCATCGCGAGCACCAGCGCGAGGTTGGTCTCGGCGATCTGCTCGCGGATGACCTCGCTCTTGCGGTACCAGCGCAGGATGTCCTCCGCCTGCTCGGCGGTGGGCTGCTTGGAGGGCGAGGCCCAGACATCCTGCTGGAGCTTCCACACGCGGAAACGCGCGTAGTTGAACTGGTGGAACAGGACCTTCTCCTCGGCGCCCGTCAGGATGACCTGCTGGGCGCTCTTGACGGTCCGGCTCTTGCCGGGCGACAGATCGTCCATCACCGGGTGATACCAACTGGTATCGGGCTTCTGGATGTCCGGCGCCTCGTCGTAGATGGCCGTCTCGGCCTTCTCTTCGCGGAAGGCCGGGCTGTCGATGAAATCCTGCTCGGCGGATAGAATGGAGGCGAGAAGCTTCTCGTCCTCACGGCTGAGCGCGCGCTTCACGCGCCGAGGGGCCCCCGCCCCTACTGCGGATTCCACGGCCTTCTCCGGGCCCGCCGACAGCTGCACCCGCGTGCGCCGGCGATGCTGCTCGAGTGGTGAAGGTGGCATGGTCATTATCTGGCTCATTCCTGGAATCTCTTTCGTGGAGAGGATGCTACCAACAATCCGGCTGACGGCGATGGGCCGCTAGAGCAACGAAACCGCAGATAGCCTTCGGTATTTTAACGATCGGGTTTTGATTGGATTCTCATCGAAACACCCTATCGTTGCACCTTTCACGATCCAAACAGAACTGTAAGTATACCGAAGAATCGCGAATACTGGGTATACGCCGAAACGCCTGAAATGTTCCGCTTTTTAGATAGCACCCAGAGCAGACAACACGGGCGGCTCCCGAACACCCAATCGCACGTGCCTAACCCCGCAGCCGCCCCGCAACCTGAGGCGGACCGGTTAAGCCCCTATTTTGACAGGCGGGCCTCGGGAGCCTCCGGCTCGCTCGTCAGGGCTCTACACGCACCCTGAATCGCCTATCTCCCCCGCCCACCTATTGTGGTAGGTGACGCACCGGAGAGTCACCAAGATACATCGGACCGTACCATCGGGCAACCCGGAAAAACGGGATCACACCCAGCATGATTCAATCTCAGACCCGGTACGCTTAGTTGTGGCGTCCCAGATTTTCAAGGGACGATCACCGGCAGGCAGGTGGTTCTCCCACCCACCACCTCCTCCCTCGCTCTCTCCCCGTTTTACTGCCAATCCATTCTGTAAGACACTCTGCCGAGGATTCATCCATGCCGTACACGCTCCCCCCGCTCCCATACGCCCCAAGCGCCCTGGAGCCCCACATCGATAGCCAGACCATGGAGATCCACCATGGAAAGCACCACAACGCCTATGTCACCAACGCGAACAAGGCGCTGGAGGGAACCAAGTGGACCGACCTGCCGGTGGAGCAGCTGCTGCCGCGGCTGAGCGAGTTGCCTGACGACAAGCGGGGTCCGGTGCGGAATAACGCAGGCGGGCACGCCAACCACTCCATGTTCTGGAAGTTGATGGCTGCTGCTGGACAGGGTGGGGGCGGAAAGCCGTCGGGCGAGTTGGCGTCCGCGATCGACCAAGCGTTTGGATCGTTCGACGGGTTCAAGGAGAAGTTCGCGGCCGCCGGTACCGGGCGGTTTGGCTCCGGCTGGGCCTGGCTGTGTGTGAACGGTGGAAAACTTGTGATCTGCTCGACCGCCAACCAGGACAGCCCGCTGATGGGCGAGGGCGTGGCCGGGTGCGGGGGAACGCCGGTCCTGGGAATCGACGTTTGGGAGCACGCGTACTACCTGAAATACCAGAACAAACGACCGGATTACATCACCGCGTGGTGGAACGTCGTCAACTGGTCCGAGGTCGCCAAGAACTTCGGCGCGGCGCGATAAGGCAGGCGGCGCGGAAAGAGCGCCGCGGCCGGGGTCCGTTGCGCGGCATGCACGAGGCTCGAATGAAATGGCGGAACAAAGCGGCTTGGCCGCTCCGCTATGCTGCGCGTATGGCGCTGCGCATGAACAAAGTCGTGCTCGCGATGTGGCTGGCGATGCCCATCGTGGTGATCGGGGTGCTGTGGGTGTGGGCGGTGGATCGCGAACGCGGGAAGCCCTCTGCCGCGGCGATGCATACGCAACTGATGCGGATCGATGCTTCGTCGCACGATGCGACAACACCGAAAGCAACGGGGCAGCCCCCGGCTGAGGCGGCGGGCGTCCAGCCCGAGTCGCTGGCGCAAGGGTTCATTGTTGTGGTGGAGGACAAGTCGAAGAAATCGACCGGCGCTTCGCCGATCGTGATGGCCTCGAGCCACAACGGGTGGAACCCGGCGGATGGAAAGATGCAGCTCAGCCAGCGCTCGGACATGCGATGGCAGATCGTGTGGGAAAAGCCGGCGCTCGATTCGCGGATCGCCTTCAAGTTCGCGCGGGGCTCGTGGGAGGCCGTGGAGACGAAGGCGGACTACAGCGATATCGAGAACCGGATGCTGCCGCTGGTGGATGTCTCGAAGCTCAAGGAGGGGGAGAAGCCGGTCATCGAGCTGACGGTGGAGGGGTGGAAGGACTTCTCGCCGAGCGCGAGCGAGCCCGCGGCGCTGCGGCTCAATGAATACCGCGAGGTGAAGGTGAGCGCGGGGTCGATTGTGCGGGTGGACGTGACCGGCGGCGGGGCGAGCAACGGCGCGATGGTGCGGGACTGTCTCATCTGGCTGCCGCCTGGATACGACGACGCGGCGAACGCCGAGCGCCGGTATCCGGTGCTCTACCTGCAGGACGGGCAGAACCTGTTCGAGCAGATGCCGGGCGTGCCCGGCGAGTGGAAGGTGGATGAGACGGCGGCGGCGCTGATGGCGGCGGGGACGATCGAGCCGCTGATCGTGGTGGGGATCCCGCATGCTGGGAAGGGGCGGATCGCGGAGTACGTGCCGATCGAGGTGTACGAAGGGCACGCGCCGGGGGGCGATGCGTACGCGGACTTCGTGGTGCGCGAGGTGCTGCCGCGGGTTGAGCGGGCGGTGCGGGCGAAGGCGGGGGCGGAGAACCGTGGGATCGGCGGGAGCTCGCTGGGAGCGGTGGCGGCGCTGCACACGGCGATGAGACATCCCGGCGTGTTCGGCAAGGTGCTGCTGGAGAGCCCGGCGATGCTCTCGAAGGAGAAGGCGCTGGTGAAGTTCTTCGAGGGGCCGGGTCCGGATGCGTGGCCGGCCGAGGTGTGGATCGGGATGGGCGGGAAGGAAACGGGCACGGGCGAAGACGCGGCGAAGCTCAACGAGCAGTACGTGGCGCTGGCGAAGGAGCTGGGCGAGCTCGCGACCAAGCGAGGGGCCACGCTGCACGCGGTGGTGATCGGCGCGGATGCGGTGCATAACGAGGGCGCGTGGGCGGAACGGCTGCCCAAGGCGCTGGAGGCGCTGTTTCCGAGCCGGTGACGACGAGGGTGCGGACCGCGTGCCTTGGCGATACTGTTCCCCGAGCATGGGGGTATGAACCATCGCCGCGATGTCCCAAAGTCGTAGCTCGATGAGATGAACACTCATGCCCCGCAGTCACTCGCCCACACAACGAATCAAGCGAAAGCAACAGCGCCGACTCATTGTTGAAACTACCTATTGGATCGCGCTGCTTGCCACAATGTTGATCTGGTTCCGCTCGCTCTGGTGCAGCGACGCCATTGAATGCATGTGGGCAAATCCAGTTCACTCGCGAGCGGAGGATCAGACGCAACCGGGCGAAGTTGGCTTCAAGTTTCCCATTGTGCTTCCGGTGCTGCTGTGTGCGACCACGTCCGGTTGGCTTCGGTATTCGGCATGGCGACGACGTGTGTGCGGCGCCCAGTGCCGCCAGTGCCGGTATGACATGACGGGCCTTGGAATCGTCTGCCCTGAGTGCGACCAGGGAAAACAGTTGTCCGGTCTAGCCACGAGGGTACGACCACAACGGAATGACCATGAGCCGGCGCCGAACGCTCGCGAACAAGCTCCGGCGGAAGCAGCGGCGACGGCTCATGATGGCCGCGGCGTGCGCGGCGCTGCTCGGGGTCGTGGCGTTCGGTTGGATACGCAGCTATTGGACGACCGACCAGGTGGTGCTGGACACCGGGCACATCGGGCGGGGCGACGACCTCGATGATCTTGGATTGCTCCCGTGGCGGCACTACCAGGTCACGCGTTCGCTGGGGCACACGGATGGCATGGTGCTGTATCGCCGGAACTCTCGCTATGAAACCTGGAAGGACGAGGCGGCGGCGCGGGAGCGGGCCGCGGCGGCGGCGACCGGCATCGAGTTTGCTTCCACGTATTCGCGCATTGGGATGGTGCTGTACTCGGTTGCGCCTCGGCCGCAGTGGGGGTTCGGCGGGCTGACCCTCTCGCGACTGGGGTACGGGAAGAGCGACGATGTGGAGCTTGATGTCCCGTACTGGATGCCCTCGCTGCTCGTGGGGCTTGCGGGGGGCGCGGCGGCGGCGCTGTGCTTTCGAGATCGCCGGCGCTCGCGGATCCGGTGCTGCGCTTCGTGCGGGTACCAACTGTCGGGGCTGCCCGCGGGGAACCCGTGCCCGGAGTGCGGGCGCGGGCGTGGCGGAAACAACTGAATCTTTCAGAGAGTTGGTCTGCTTGGCGCTCTCTCTCTCTCTCCGCACCGGCGGTACGCCTGTGCAACCGGGACGGGGCGACTGCGCTTGGATCGGTGACTGTGCCGGCAGCCTCAGCCCTCCTGTGATTCCTGCAGCTTCGCGAGGATCGAGAAGTCCTCGAGCGTTGTGGTGTCCTGCTTGGTCTGCACCACGCCCGCGGCGATATCCCTCAGCAGCCGCCGCATGATCTTGCCCGAGCGCGTCTTGGGGAGCGCCTCGGTGAAGCGGATCGTATCGGGGCGGGCGATCGCGCCGATCTCTTTTGCGACGTGCTCGGCGAGCGTCCTCTTGAAGCTCTCCACATCGCCCGCGGCGTAGGCCGGACGGAGCGTCACAAACGCCGCGATGCCCGTGCCCTTGAGGTCGTGCGGCATGCCGACGACGGCGGCCTCGGCGACGGCGGGGTGCGAGACGAGGGCCGACTCGATTTCCATCGTGCCGAGGCGGTGGCCGGCGACGTTGATGACGTCGTCGACTCGCCCCATGATCCAGAAGTACCCATCGGCGTCGCGGCGCGCGCCATCACCGGTGAAGTAGTAGGGGGAGATGGGGTTTGGATTCACAAGAAGTACGTCGGAGTCACCGACCGATTCGGAGACAGGCAGGTTGCCCGTGCCACCGTCTGTGTCATCCACGGTTTCCGGAAGCCTGACTTCACCGGTCGTGTGGAAAGGCGTGGCCGCGGCGAGCGGCGTGATCGGATCGAAGTTCATTGAGTTCAAGGGCGGGATACCTGTCCCACCCCGACTCAGAGGCGGGGCACCCGTGCCGGAAGCACCACCTGGCATCACGCGCGAGAAGTAGGTGTCGATGAAGCGCTGGCGGTCGCCATGCACGCCGCGGGTCATCCCGGGCCAGGGCCGGCGGATGACGAGCAGCCCGCCGACGTTGGGCGGGCACTCGCGACCGTCGTCGGCCACGATCGCGGCGTCGATACCGAAAAATGGAAGCGTGCATGAGCCGGGCTTGGTGGGGATGGCGCCCGGCAAGGGCGTGATCATGTGGCCGCCGGTTTCCGTCTGCCACCAGGTGTCAACGATCGGGCAGCGGGCCTGCGTGGGCGTGCCGCCACCAATCATTGTGCTGTACCACATCCAGGCCTCGGGGTTGATCGGCTCGCCGACGGTGCCGAGCACCTTCAGGCTGGAGAGGTCGTGCTTCCGGGGGTGCTCATCGCCCCACTTCATGAAGGCCCGGATGGCGGTGGGTGCGGTATAGAAATGCGTGATCTTGTGGCGGGCGATGATCTCCCAGAAGCGGTCCTCCGCGGGGAAGTTGGGCGCGCCCTCGTACACCAGGGAGGGCACGCGGTTGGGCAGGATGCCGTAGAGAATGTACGAATGGCCGGTAACCCAGCCGAGATCGGCCGTACACCAGTAGAGAGGGGCGAGGGATATGGGGTGAGGGCTGAGGGAAGACGAAGAGGGCGACGTGGAGCCTCGAACGGGCTTCAACTCCGTTTCGAGCGTGGGATTGTGCAGGTTAAAGACGTACTTGGCTGTGGTGGCCGCGTACACCATGTAGCCACCCGTGGTATGCACGATGCCCTTCGGCTTTCCCGTGGAGCCCGAGGTGTAGAGCAGGAAGAGCATGTCTTCCGCGTCCATGTGCTCCGCGGGGCATGTGTCGGTCTGCCCGTCCACTCGCTCGTGCCACCAGTGGTCGCGCTTCGGATGCCAGGCAACCCGGTTGCCACAGCGCTTGAGCACCAGCACATGGTCAATCGCGGAGCCGCCCGCTCCGCCGAGGTAGCCCGACCGCTCGAGCTGGTTGACCGCCGCGTCAACGTTCTCTTTGAGCGGGACAACCTTGCCGCGGCGCCAGGCGCCGTCGCAGGTGATGATGACGCGGCTCGATGCATCCACGACCCGATCCGCGATGGCCTGCGCGCTGAACCCGCCGAAGATCACGCTGTGGGGCGCGCCGATGCGGGCACACGCGAGCATCGCGATCGGAAGCTCGGGGACCATGCCCATGTAGATCGTGACGACATCGCCGCGTTTGACGCCAAGGCCCTTGAGCGCGTTCGCCAGTTTGCTCGATTCGCGCAGAAGGTCGGCGTACGTGAGCTTGCGGACCTCCGGCCCGCCCGGCCCGTGCGGCTCGCCCTCCCAGATGATCGCGGGGGAATCACCGAAGCCCGCCTGCACCTGCCGATCCAAACAGTTGTACGCCACGTTGGTCTTACCGCCGATGAACCACTTAGCGTCGGGAGGGTTCCATGACGAGACCTTGCTCCACGGCTGGAACCAGTGCAGGCCGCGTGCCTGCTCGGCCCAGAAGGCGTCGGGATCGGCGAGCGATTGCGCGTGAAGGTGCCGATACTCATCGATTGATTCAACGAGCCAGGACTTGAGCCCCAGCGATGCCGCGGTGGGGGGCTGGAACAGGCGCGATTCGTTGAGAATCGACTCGATGTTGCCGGATGAGGAGCCGGTTGGCGCAGAGGTGGGGCTGGGCATGATTGGTGCTCGCGAGGAACGGGCGTAGTGGGAGGCACGCAGAGTTTACCGCGGCGAGGCGCCGGATCGTTCGGGCGCCTATTGCTTCTGGTCAGGGATAGCGGAGCCGCGCCCGATCGAAGGCGGCGCCCCGGGCCTGAACGAGCGTGCCAGCAGGACTGCGGCGAGCATCGAGAGCGCCAAACCGATAACCAGCAGATTTGCCGCGGCGGCGGCGAGCCGCTGGTCGCGGGCGAAGTGGAGCTGCTCGAGGAGCTGCTGAGAGAGGCTCTGGGCGCCGGGGTTCAGGAGGAAGATCGTCGATTCGATCTCGTGGAAGCTGAGCAGTGCCACAACGATCGCCCCCGCGCCCACGAGGGGCAGTCGCGGGAGCATGGCGGCGGTTACCCAACCGCGCAAGCCGGTGGCGCGATCGAGACGGCGCAGATCACGCTGGGCGCGCGGTTCAAGAACGGCGGCGAGCGCGCCGAGCAGCGCGGCCACGAATCCGAACCTGAGCAGGTGCGCTGCGATCAGCGGCGCCGAGCTATCAGCGAGCCAGAGCGGGGCTCGCGTCGTCAGGTGCGCCAGCGCCGCGCCGAGGAGCACGCCTGGTGAGAGACCCACAAAGAAAAGCACGAGCGTCAGGAGCGTGGCCGCGCCGCGGGCGAGCCGCGCCGCCGGCCCTTGATCGCCGAGTGAACACGCGGCCCACGTGCCGAACGCGACCACCGCCGCCAGCGCACCCACAGAGCCCGCGATGGCAAGGCTCTGCACGACGGCGCCCCCGCTGTCGCGCCAGAAGGCGTGCGATTGCTGCCGGAGAGCTTCGAGCCAGCCGACCGCGGAGCCTGGTGGCCGGACGTAATACAGGAATAAGGCGAGGGGCGCCGGGATCGAGAGCGCCCAGATGGCGGCGGCGAGGATCGGCGCCGCGCGCGCCGATCGGGCCGGGACGCCCGCGTCCGGCTCGTCAATAGAGCGCTCGCGCACGATCGTCCGCGTGATCAGCAGCGCCGCCCCGCAAGCAACCAGCAGCACCGGCCACGCGGCGGCGAGGGCAGGGCCCATGCCCGCGCTAAGGCTCAAACGCCGCCACGAATCGGTCGCCGCGGTCTCGATCTGCGCCAGGTGCAGTGGCACCACCGAGCCAAGCATCACGAGAAAGACACAGCCGAATGCGAAAGTGAGCGGGCGCGTGATGAGACGAACCAGCCCGAGCGAGCGCGCCGGGCGAGAGACCGAATCGAGAGCGAGCGAATCAAGCACATCCTGCGAGAGGCGCGAAACGCCCGGAGCCAGCGCCATTGCAGCGATGGGCCACGCCCACAGCGAAAGGCCCGCCACGGCGAGGGCCTTGTTGAAAGCGACGATCGTCCATTCGGGCTGATGCGCTAGCCAGTCGCCGAGGGGGGTGCGCGGCGCCCGCAACAACCCCCACCCCGCGTACGCGAGATAGTTCGGGAGCAGCAGCGGCGATGCGACGAGCGTGAACCAGAGGCTCCACGTCGGCCCAACCCCCCTGCCGCCCCCTGCGATCACCCCACTGCTTCCCCCGGCAGACCTGATCGCCCACGCGGCTGGGATCGCCAGCACAGTCGCCAGCAGGGCGATCAGTGCGGGGAATAACAGGGTGTTGCTCAGCACATGCACGGGGCGGCTTCGCTTCCTTTAGCGAACGGCGCCGTGAACCGCGGTGGGCTGCGCGCCGGCGACCTGGGCGACGGCCTCGACAGCCCCGCCGATCTGCTCGCCCGAGATGTCCAGGTGCGTGACCATGCGGACCCGCTGGGACGAGGTGGGGAGTGCGAGCACGGAATGGGTCTTGAGCTTGGCGCAGAAGTCGGCGGCGCCGCCGAGCGCGGGGCCGAGGTCAAAGAAGACCATGTTGGTTTGCACTGGGAGCGGGATCGTGATGCCGGGAATCTCGGCCAGCCCGTCGGCGAGCGCCCGCGCTCGCTCGTGGTCGTCGGCGAGACGATCGACGTGATAGTCGAGGGCGTGCAGAGCCGCCCCCGCGAGGAGGCCCGCCTGACGCATGGCGCCACCGAACATCTTGCGGAAGCGGAGGATCCGCGCGATGATCTCGCGGTCCCCGGCCACCGCCGACCCGCACGGGGCACCGAGGCCCTTGGAAAAGCAGCACGAGACCGTGTCGAAGTGCCTGGCATAATCGGCGGGCTTCAGACCAGTGGCGGTGCAGGCGTTCCAGATGCGGGCACCATCCAGGTGGAGGCGGAGCCCGTGCTTGCGGGCGCGTGAGGTCACGCGAGCGACCTGCTCGATCGGCCACACGGCGCCGCCGCCGCGATTGTGGGTGTTCTCGATGATGAGCAGTCGCGAGCGGGGGAAGTGCGATGACTCGGGCCGGATAACCGGCTCGATGTCCTGTTCATCGAACAGGCCACAGGGACCATCGAGCGGCCGGATCATGCATCCCGAGAGCGCCGCGGGCGCACCCGTCTCATAATGGATGATGTGCGAATCCTTGTGCGCGATGACCTCGTCGCCGTGCTCGGTGTGCGCCCGGATCGCAGTCTGGTTCGCCATCGTGCCCGATGGCACGAAGCAGGCCGCCTGCTTTCCCATAATGCTCGCGACCCGCTCCTGCAGCGCGATCACGGTCGGATCGTCGCCGAGCACATCGTCACCAACCGGGGCGGCGGCCATCGCGGCGAGCATGGCCTTGGTTGGACGGGTCACGGTGTCGGAGCGAAGGTCGGTGGGGGACATGCCAAGAGGATACCTGAGGAATCGCCGAGGCGGCCGGGTTCGCGTCGTACCATTACGCATGACAAGGCGATCCCCCCGCTCCCTTCTTCCTTGGTGGGTGCTCGCGGCGGCCCTCGCGATGGCGGCGTGCGAGGAACGTAAACCGGCCCCTTCCACTCCCCAGCAGGCTCCCGCGCCAGAAGCGGCAACTGTTCCAGCCGCGGCCAACGGCCAAGCCACTCCGACGAAGAGTGCTGCCGCCTCAAGCCCAGCAACCGAGGTCGGCCCCGGCGATCCGGCGGCTACCTATACCGTCCGCGGTGTGGTCGCCGAGATGCCCGACCAGGTGAAGCCGGGGGCGGATTTCCGCATCAAGCACGAGGCGATCGACACCTTCGCCAATGCCGAGGGGAAGGTTGTGGGCATGGGGGCGATGGTGATGCCGTTCCCGCTGGGGCCGGGCGTACGCCTTGATGGCTTGGCGCTTGGGGACATTGTGGAGGTGACGTTCAGCGTCTGGTGGACGCCGAGCATCAAGTGGCATGTGACGTCGATGAAGAAACTCCCCGCGGAGACCGAACTGGTCTTCCGCGCCGCCCAGCCCCCACAGCCCGAACCGAACAAGCCGCCCGCGGACGGGCCCGAGCCGGTGACCCCTCCCAAATAGCTGACCCACGATCGCCTCCTATACCGGGCCGCCACGTCGTGCGTCCCGCCCCGCCTGCAACCCTGTGAGCGAGCGCTCCCGGGCCGTAAGGTTCGTACAATCCCGCGTCCATGCGTATGCCGGCCCACATTGTTGATCGATTGCGGACCCGTTACGCGGGTATCGGCGTGTGCGTCACGGGCGGCGCCGGGTTCATCGGCGGCCACCTGGTGGATGCCCTTGTCTCGCTCGGCGCTCGCATCAATGTGATTGACGATCTCTCAAACTCGAACACCGAGCACCTGGCGGGCCTGATCGAGCTTGAGCCCGAGCGGGTCCGATTCTTCCATGGCTCGATCCTCGATGATGAGGCGATGCGCGAGGCCACCGACGGCGTGAAGGTCGTATTCCACCTGGCCGCAGTGGGCAGCGTGCCGCTCTCGATCGAGCAACCGCAGCGTTCGTGGTCCGTGAACTCGACCGGCACGGTGCGCGTGCTCGAGGCGGCCCGCGCGGCCAAGGCCTCGCGCGTAGTCTTCTCGGCCTCCAGCTCCGCCTACGGCCTGAGCGAGGTGCTGCCCCGGCGCGAGAGCGAGTTCCCCACCCCCATCTCGCCGTACGCGGCCAGCAAGCTCGCGGGTGAAGGCGCCATGATGGCGTGGGCGCACAGCTACGGGCTTTCAACCATCAGCCTGCGGTACTTCAACATCTTCGGGCCGCGCCAGTCGGCCGACTCGGCATACGCGGCCGTGGTGAGCGCCTTTGCGAAGCGGCTCCTGGCAGGGGAAGCGCCTGTGATCCACGGCGACGGGGGGCAATCCCGCGACTTCACGCACGTGACGAACGCGGTGCTCGCCAACCTGCTCGCGGGGAGCAGCCAGCGACTGCTCAAGGGCGAGGTCGCCAACATCGGCACTGGGCGACGGATCAGCGTTCGCGAGTTGGCCGAGGCGATGACGCGCGCGTGCGCGGGCCCCGAGCCCGCGATCCTGCAGCCAAGATTCGAGCCGGCGCGGGCGGGGGATGTGCGCGACTCCCAGGCGGACATCGCGCGGGCCCGCGAGCTGCTGGGGTATGAGCCGGTCGTCTCATTCGAAGAGGGCTTGGCCGAGACCATCGCGTGGTACAAGGAATCGTTGGCGCGCGCATGAACCGAGTGCTCGACCTCATCGGCGCGGTGTACGAGCTCGCGCGACTGGCCATTCTGACCCGATTCCGCTTCAAGGGCCCGTACTGGACATGGCGCCAGCACACCGCCTTCGGTCGCGGCCTGCCGGAGTCGCGGCGCGAGCTTCTCGCCTCCGTGCTCGAGTACGGCGCGTGGGTTCGTCGCATGAGGCGAGGATAAGCGGCATGGTGTCGCACCTAGCATTCGGCACGCACCTGTTGAGTGGGGTCGCCCGATCACTATCGGCCTGGTATTACGGCGCTTTGCGGGTGTCGATCTCTCGGCGACGCGCTGATACTTATAATACTGTAAAGCACAGAAACTGCTTTACCTCAAATCCGATCTCTCACCTCCAGCGAAAGGGAATCCAATGTCAGAAGCCATCCGAGCCGACTTGCGCGGCGAGCCCACCGGGGCCCGCACCACCACGGTCGAGGAAGCGAACAAGAAGTTTGGCATGGGCCTTGCGATCGGCCTCATCGTGGGTGGCATCGCCGGCGGGGTGCTCGGTGCCATGCTGAGCGACGATGGTGTTGATAATGACCGGACCGCCATCACGACTCCGTCGATGGACCGGAACGACAACGCCAACGGTCTGAACAACAACGGCGGGCGGACGGACACGACGCCGACGGGCACCATGCCCTCCACCACCGATTCAACACTCGACCGGGGCACCGAGACGACTCCCCTGCGCGAGAGCCCCCCCAACCCGGCCGAGACCACGCCCCCACGGTAAAACGGCACACTATCCAGTGAACTCTGGCGAATGGGGCGGCGAGCCGAGCAACACCATTCGGCTCGTCGCCCAAGAAGCGAATTTCGTGCCTTTGGCCGACTAGACTTCCCGTGCCGCGTGCGGGCACCGCCCCCCCGCCGCCGCCCGCGAGGTGCTTCAATGACACAGCAGGATTCTTGTTGCAAGGCCGGTGAGGCCGGCGCAACGGCACCCGTTCCGTGCAGGAGCGGGTTCCTCCGCATGTTCGTGCCTGGGCTTGTTGTCGGGCTCGTGGTAGGCGGATTCGCCGGAGCCACGCTGCCGGCGTTGCTAGTGCCGGCTGAGCCCGTGCTGGCGCCCCGTGGCCGAGTAACGAGCGAAACACCCAAGCAGCGCGCGGCGAGCGAAGGACCCCCGACTGTCCCTCTGGTCACGCCTGACGACAAAGAAGTCATCGACCCGAATAGGCCGCCGACGCCGACCGATGGGCCCACGGCGCCTCGCACGCCGCGGGTGCCCCCCACAAACCCGGATTCCCCTGGGCGATGAGCCATCCTCATATCAATGTTGGAAGTGGCTTGCAGCCGACCGACGCCGCTCGCTTGGCAAAGATTGCGCGCCAACACGCCCAGACGTCGAAGCTCATGGGTGTTGACTTTGTCCCGATATTCCGATCGTCGACGCTGATCCAGATGGTTGAACCGGACGCGTCCGCACCTTCCGCCATATTCGAACCGAAATCAGCACCGCTCGCGCCGACCCTGCAACAGCCCGATGGAGGCCGCGATCGCGCCGAGACGCAGCGGCTGCTCGACGCGGTGCGGGCTCGCTACGAGCACGACGCACCACATCAGCACTTTGTCACCGCGCATACCACCATCGTATTCGGGTCCGGCGACCCGTGTGCACGCCTGATGTTCATAGGTGAGGCTCCCGGCGCTGAAGAGGACAAGGCCGGTCTGCCGTTCGTCGGCCGTGCCGGCCAACTCCTCGAGAAGATGATCGTGGCGATGGGCCTCAGCCGCGAGCAGGTGTACATCACCAACGTGCTCAAGACGCGCCCCCCCAATAACGCGACGCCGACCATGGACGAAGCCGCGCTCTGCGAACCGTGCCTCAGCGAACAGATCCGGGTCGTGAGGCCCGAGGTGATTGTCGCGCTCGGCCTGCCCGCCAGCCGCGTGCTGCTCAAGAGCGACGACGCGATGGCACGACTCCGCGGCCGCTGGCACGAATGGCGCGGGGAGGGCGTCACGGTGCCGGTAATGCCCACATATCACCCGGCCTTTGTCCTGCGTTCCTACACGCCCGAGATTCGCGGCAAGGTCTGGTCGGACCTCCGGATCGTCATGGATCGGCTCGGCCTTGCCGGCGGGGTCGCCGGACCAAGTTAGCACTGTCTCGCATCCGCGACAGATCGTTTGCCTACCGCACGATTCGGGGAAGAAACTCAAATAAATTGCGACGCCACGCGGAACCATGAGCCGCGTTGAATCGGACAGAGTTGGCGGGAAGGGGAGGTTTACCCAGACCCCCACGAGACCCGGCGCCAGGCTTTGTGCTCGGCGCTGGGTTTTTTCTTTGGGGCTTCATGAACGCGGCGGGTCAGACCCACCAGCCTGTCGAAGTCGTGATCGCTGACCGCCCGGACTGCGCTCGAGCCGTGGAGGATGTAGGCTCGGTGACCATCCAGCGCGTCGGCGACCAGACACCAGCAGCAGTATCAAGGGGTGAAGCCAGTTCGCAGCAACGCCGCCAACAGGTGATGCTGGAAGTATCAGAATCCCGTGCAATGGAGTCGGACGTCTGAGGCCCGGCAGTCACGGGGCCTTGGCGGAAATCCACGCTATGACGAACCTCGTTCGGACCCAGTCAGCAAGCGAGAGCGATCTCCACGTCTTGGGATCGGTCGCCCCGGATCTCATAGGCGGCGGCACGAACCGTCGCGTGATTGCGATCGATCACGACGGTGGCGCGAAGGAACTCCCGAGCGGTGGTCACGAGAAGCATCTCGAACGGTAGCAAAAAACTGTTTGATTACTCGGCGCCGATCTGAAAGAGAGAGGCTGGCCCACGAGGACCGACCCCTTCAAGAAAAGGCCTGGGTGCCTCAACATCCGCTCTGGAGCGCCGCGAACCAGGTGCTCAGGAAGGCCGTGATATCGGCGGACGTGACCGCGGGGTTCGCGTCGAAGTTTGACAGCGAGGTTCCGTTCTGAAGGTCGCTGAACCACACGGAGAGGAAAGCGGTGATGTCGCTGCTCCCGATGGCTCCGTCGCGGTTGAAGTCAGCCGGGCACGGGATGGACGGGGCCGGGGTGGCGCCGGCGAGCGTTGAAGGAGCACCCGGCTTGTACAGGCCGAGCGTCGCGGCGGAATCAACGGGCGTCGCATCGGCGTCGAACCAGAAGTTGTGCATCGTGCCCCAGCGCAATGGATTGGACGCCGGCGGATCCTGGAAGGCGCCGGTGGACCACGTGAGGCCCGACCCCGTCCGGTTCGCCTGCCACGGATTGTTGTGGAATGCCTCGCCGTGCGAGCGCGGGGCCGAGAACCCGATGTTCGTGATTGTGGTTGCGGGGCGCGCGGGCACGGAGAAGGTGCGGACGCCACGATCCATGTCGTGGTTGTACAGCGCAAACTCGTAGTGCCAGGTGCCGTCGCCATTGTCCGTGACGCGGGTGGCGAGGATGCAGCGACCGTCATCGACAGGCGTCTCGGGGATGGTGGTGCGGGTGCTCGCGGGCCAGCCATTGATGGCGGGGCCTATCTGGGTTGCGGCGCCCCCGATGTTAAAGTTCCAGGTGCCGCCGGGGGTGCCGGAGACAGCGACCGGCTCCCACGCCACGCTGTTCATGTGGTCGGTGTCGTCGTGCGCCGGGATGTAGAGTTCGACGAAGTACGCGGCACCGGGATGGAGCGCTGGGTCGAGGTCGGCGTCGCGGATCTGCAGGCGGTGGCTGATGGGCGTGTGCGCGGGCTGCGGTGTTACGAAGTGCGACCCCTCGAAGGTGAACGAGCCCGTCCACGGGTTGATCTCGGTGCGGGGCCCGAGCAGCGTCTGCTCGGCGTTCAGGCCGGCGCTGTAGGTGTCGGAGCAGCCGACGCCAAGACGCGTGCCGTTGGGAAATGGGGTGCATCCGAGGCCGCACGCGTTGTCCTGCGCAGCGCCGAATCCGTGCTTGGCCCACGACTGGCCAATCTGCTCAACGCGCGTCCCGCCCGCGGCGACACGGTACATATTCATGATCATGAAGGGGTGGCGCGGGTCGGGATTGGCAAACCAATCGAGCGGCTCGGTGCCTGCGTTGCAGAGCGGGGAGTCCAGCGCGCACCCGATGGTGTCCCCGAGGCGACCATACTGCTCGAGAGTCGTGAGTTCGCCGATGAAAACGTCGGCGCCGGGCTGGGCACACCGTGCATGAAGGATGAAGGTGCCAGTCTGATCGGAGGGAGTGCCGACGCGGACCCAGTAGTCCTGACCGCCCACTAGACTCGCGTACAGAGTCACGCCGTCGTTGCAGCCGGTGGTGCTGCACGCCACTTCGTTGGCGGGGGTGCCCGGGCACGCCGAATGCACCGAGAGAACTACGGGCGTGTGGCTGCCGCAGGTGTCGAGCGAGAGCGAGCAATCGGCCTCGGGTGAGACCATGAACCACACATCGAGGTCTCCGGCGTCACCGCACGAAGCCATTCCATCGGGTGTGGCCCCGGTGGTGGTCCCGGCGAAGCTACCGCTGTCGATGACCGCCGCGGCCGTGCAGGAGTCGGACTGGATGTAGGGTGTACACGCGAGGTCGAGGGTGTAATCGCCCGTAGCGCCGGCCCAGCCGGAGACGCGGATGAGATAGGGGATTCCAGCTTCCACTGGAGCCTCAACGACCGAACCGAGGGCGCACGTGTCGTCGTTGCAGTCGAGCTCGAGGCCGCCGTCGTCCGGGCATGCCGTGTGGATGGAGAGAACGGTGTCGTACGCGCTGCCGCACGTCTGAGCGCGCAGCAGGCACGGCGCTGAGGGCGTGTAGCGATACCAGTGATCTGGCGTCGAGGCCGAGTCGCCGCAACTTGCGGCTCCATCGTTGCTCGCGCCGGCGGTCGAGCCGCTGACAGTGCCGGGCCCGATGTCCTGCGGGGAGGAGCAGTCGTCGAGCGGCTCGGGGCTGCCCTCGCACGCTACCTCGAGGAGGTAGCTGCCCGTAGCGCCCTGCCAGCCGGCGATCCGGATCAGGTAGCTCTCGCCCTCGACGCCTTCAATGATGACCGTCGAGCCCAGGGCGCAGGTGTCGTCGTTGCACGCAAGCCCGTTGCCGGGCGTTCCGGGGCACGCAGAGTGGACCGAGAGCACGGTGTCGTAGGAGCTACCGCAGGTGCGGATGCGCAGCGGGCAGGTAGTGGCCGCGGTGAAGCGATACCAAGCGTCAGCGCTCTGAGAGCTCTCGCCGCAGCCGGCGGCGCCGTCGTTGGTGAATCCCACCGTTGTACCGGTGTAGGTGCCGGCGGTGATCTGGGTGGCCTGGTTGCACTGATCGGATTGAGCGCGAGCGACGCCGGCCGAGATCAGCACCGCCGCGGCGGCGCCGAGCACCACCCCGCAAGGTTGATTCCGCATCAACATAAGGTCGCCTCCGGACGAACGTGTGGGCCGCTCGCGTCCACGAATGGGAAGACGTTGTGCACGGCGCATCCGAGCCTACCAGAACGAGGCCCAAACCCCAAGTGGAGCTTCGGTTCGGTGTCATGTTAATTTTGCGGTCACGCAGGCATGCGGACACCTGCGTGCTGGATCATGCCGGAACCCACGAGGTGCTTCCGCAGGACGGCCAGGAGTGTGTCGGGCTTGAGATAGTTCTCGGGCGGCCGGTAATACACCTCGCAGGACGACTCGCCGGGCTTGGGCGGGAGCATGCGGAGCGTGCCCTTGGCTTCCTTGAGCCGGGCCATGAGGGCGCCGGGGTCGGGGGTGCGAGCCACCAGATCCCCATCGCGGATAGCAAGCGATCGCACCTCGAGCTGGCTGAGCGCGATGCGGAGCTCAGCCAGCTCGATGAGACGGCGCACCGTGACCGGCGGCGAGCCATACGCCGTGGTGAGCTCTTGCTCGAACTTGACGAGGTCGGCGCTCATCGGTGCGGTGGCGAGGCGACGGTACGCGTCCATGCGGCGCGCATCGGAGGGGATGTACGCCTTGGGGATGTGACCGCTGACGCCGAGCTCGATCGCGGTTTCGCTGACGATCGCGACGGGCTCGTTCTTAAGCTCCTTGACAGCGTGGTCGAGGAGCTGGCAGTACATCTCGTAGCCGACGGCCGCGATGTGCCCTGATTGTTCCGGGCCGAGGATGTTGCCGGCGCCGCGGATCTCGAGGTCGCGCATGGCGATCTTGAAGCCGGCGCCGAGCATCGAGAACTCCTCGATGGCCTTGAGTCGCTTGACCGCCTTCTCGGCGACGGGCCGATCATTGGGGAGCAGCAGGTAGCAGTACGCACGGTGCTTGTAGCGCCCCACGCGCCCGCGGAGTTGGTGGAGGTCGGCGAGGCCGAAGCGGTCGGCGTCGTTGATGATCATCGTGTTGGCGGTGGGGTTGTCGATGCCCGACTCGATGATGGTGGTGGAGACGAGGATGTCCGCCTCGCGGCGCATGAAGGCGAGCATGACCTTCTCGAGTTCCTTCGGCTCCATCTGCCCGTGACCGACGACGATGCGCGCCTCGGGGGCGAGCTTCTGCACCTGGTCCGCGATCGACTGGATGTTGTGGATGCGGTTGTGGACGAAGTAGATCTGGCCATCGCGCGAGAGTTCACGCACGATCGCCTGCTGGATGCGTCGCTCGTTGAAGGGCGCGACCTCGGTGACGACCGCGCGCCGGTCGAGCGGGGCGGTGGCGAGGCTGGAGATGTCGCGCAGGCCGAGCATCGACATGTGCAGCGTGCGCGGGATAGGCGTGGCCGAGAGGGTCAGCACGTCCACCGTCATGCGGAGCGAGAGCAGCCGCTCCTTGTGCTCGACGCCGAAGCGCTGCTCTTCGTCGATCACCACCAGGCCGAGGTCGGCGAACTTTACATCCTTCGAGAGCAGCCGGTGCGTGCCGATGACGATATCGACATGCCCCTTTCGGAGCTGCGCCAGCACGTCGTTCACTTCCTTGGTCGTCTTGAAGCGCGACAGCGACTGCACGCGGAAGGGGTAGCCGGAGAGGCGCGAACCGAAGGTGCGCTCGTGCTGCTCCGCGAGGATCGTGGTGGGCACGAGCACGGCGACCTGTTTGCCGAACTCCGCGGCCTTGAACGCCGCGCGAACGGCGACCTCGGTCTTGCCGTACCCCACGTCGCCGCAGAGGAGGCGGTCCATCGGGCGCGGCGAGTGCATGTCCTTCTTGATCTCGGCGAGGGCCGCGAGCTGGTCGTCGGTCTCCTCGTAGGGGAACTCGGCCTCGAACTCCTTCTGCCAGGTGGTGTCGGCTGGGTAGCGGATGCCGGGAAGATGCTCTCTCGCGGCCCGCACGCGCAAAAGTTCACCCGCGAGGTCACGGACGGACTGGGCGACCTCTTCCTTCTGCCGTTTCCAGCGCTCGCCGCCGAGCTTGGAGAGCACGGGAGCGCCGGAGGCCCCCGAGCGCGCCGCCCAACGTATCGCTGCACCTGGTCGATCTTGGTCGCGGGCACGTGCAGCTTGGCACTGCCGGCGAACTCGAGCGTGAGGTATTCCTCGAGATCCTCCTCGGCCTTGCGGCGTCGTGGCCTGGCATTCGCCGGGCCCTGAACTACCTTGGCCGCGGCGGAGAGCCGAGCGCTCCCAGGCGCCATGAGCTTGAGGCCGGTGTACTTGGCGATGCCGTGATCGCGGTGGACGACGAGATCGCCGGGTTGGAAATCGAGAAAGGTGTCGAGCGCTCGGCCGGCGCGCAGACGGCCGTCGCCGCTGGTGGTGCGCCCCCCTTCGCCGGCGCGCAGCCGGCGGCGCGTCTGGAAGCGATGCAGCAGCTCGTGGTAGGGAACGAACGCGAGCGCAGGACCCTGCGCGTCGGCGGGATCACCCCACAGGAACCCAAGATTCAAGTATGCGAGCACCGACTCAACGCGGGATGGAGCGGGGGTCGGGGATGTTGTCTCCGCCTGGTCCCCACCTCCGGCTTCTGCAAGAAGTTCTCCGAATCGCTGCAGCTCGCCCTGATTCTGGCAACAGACGATCGTGCGCCGTTCCGCGCCGAGCTGCTTGAGCTCCGCGATGGCCTCGGGCACGTCCTTCGCGAAGGCAGGGAGCAACGAGACGGGCAGCTCGAGCAACACGTCGGCGGTCGTGCGTGCCGCCGAGAACTGGTTCACCTCGACGAAGCAGGCAAACCTCTCCTGAAGCGCCTTGAGGACCGCGGGCGGTCCGAAGATGCCGCGGCTGTCGGTGATGCGCTCGAAGTACCCGCGGGCCTGCTCGGTGACTTCCAGGGTTTCGTGCAGGAGGACGATCGCGTCGCGCGGCACGACCTCGAGGAAGCTGACCGATCCGAACTTCTCGTGCGCCTGCACGGCCTCGATGCTCGCGCACACGAGCTGCGCCGAGTCGATCGCGCGGTCGGAGCCCATGGTGTCGAGGTCGATCTCGCTGAGCTTGTCGATCTCATCGCCGAAGAAGTCCATGCGAATCGGCAGCCCCGCCCCCCCGCTCCCCCCTCCACCCGCTCCCGCCGCGGATGAGTTGGGTGCTTCACCGGGAGGGAAGATGTCGATGATTCCGCCCCGGACGGCGTAGTCGCCGGGCTCTTCGATGGCGTCCATGCGCTGGTAGCCCGCCCGCTCGAGCCATGAGATGATCTCGGCCGGGTCGCGCCGCTGAGCCCGGGCGAGCGAGAGAGTGAGGAATCCGAGCGCGGCCGGGTCCGGCACCGACTGCATAAGCGCCTGGACCGGCGCGATGATGACCTGAGGGCTTGCGGACTTCTCGCCGGGTTGTGCTTGTGCCGCGACCGACAGCCTCCGGACGACGGCGACTCGCTGCGCAAAGAGGTCGAGGCTGATGTTGGATTCGCCCGGAAGCACCTCGAGGGCCGGGAGCCGGAGCGCGCTCAGGCCGGCGCTGCCGAGCTCGTCGAGGGCTTCCTCGGCCTCGTCGAGATGCGCGGCCACCAGCAGCACGGGTCGCGCGGTGCGAACCGATACGGCGCCCGCGAGCAACGCGGCGCTCGAGCCGGCGGAGCCTCGGGCGATGACCCGTCGGCTGCGCTGGCAGAGTTCGCAGAGGTGAACCACCGCGGCCTCGGACGCCATCAGGTTGACGAGGTTAATCGCCATCAAACTCCGCGCACGTCGGCGCGCCTCGGACGAGTGCTCCGGGTGTCAACAAGGCCTTGCTTGGCCGATGATAGGTGGCTCAGCCTGGCTCTTTGGCCGTCGAAACGGTAACGAAATCCTTGAGCCGTTCGATGGTCTTGGGACCGATGCCTGAGACTCGATCGAGCGAGTAAATGGTCTTGAACAGACCCCTGAGCGAGCGGTCTTCGACGATCCGGGCTGCCAGCGCGGGGCCGACGCCCGGCAGGAGCTCGAGCTGAACGGCGCTGGCGGTGTTGAGATCGATCAGCGTGCCCACGCGTTCAGCGGGAGGCGGCGGTTTCGGTTCACCGGAGAGACGGTCGGTCGCGGGTTCCACCGACAACGCCGCCTGATGTACGGCGGTGTCCACCCGCGCTGCGCTCTGATCGCGAGCGGTCCGACCGAAGATGGACCATGCAGCTGTGCCGATGGACGCCGCACCAAGAACGATGACGGCGGCCCATTTTGCGGGGCCGGACGTCCAATCGGCTTGGTGGTCGGCGGGCATGACTTGTCAGAGTACAGGGAACACCCGCTTTTCGCGCAGGCTTTGCCGAACCTCGGCGAGCCGCTTGATGGCGAGCTTGGGCTGGCCGTCGGCGCCGACCAGGCCGTCACAGCCGGGGAGGCGCGCCGTGTCGCAGAGTTCCTGCCAGCAGATGCTCTTGACGTACGGCTTGCTCGCGATGATCGCGGTGGTCGCCGCGACCCAGTCGGCCTGCGCCTCGGGGCTCCAGGGCCTCCGCCAGAAACCGGCGGCGGGATCGGTGGGCCTGCTCGGTGCCCCGAGCGCGGTGACCGCAATTGGCTTATCGAGTTCGGCGTACTCGTCGAGCAGCGCCGAGAGGGCCATGAGGTCGCGAGTGGGGCGTCCGTAGCCCTTGCCGGCTTTCTCCTCGGGCTGGCCCATCTGGATGCGGAGGCCGATGACGTCGGCGTTCACCGCCGCTTGGCTGACCACCTCGGCGTACATCATTGGGGGCATGGAGCGCGGATTGGCGCCATGGTATTCGCCCCAGGGCTGGTCTACCTCAACCTGCACGACGGCGTTCGGCTGGAGCTTGCGGACGAGCGCGACACATACCCGCGTCAGGTCCATCATCTGCTCGATTGTACGGGTGAGATTGCCGTTGACATTAAGGCCGGAGACGGCGGTCCATGTGCCGACCGTTCGCCGGTACCGGGTCACGATGTTCTTGACATACTCGTAGACGAGCTCTCGGAGCGTCTCATAGTCGTGCTCCCAGATGTACATCCACTCGGGGACGCAGCGGGAACGGAAGTCAATAACCGGCCCACCGACCACGGGGATTTTGGCGGTTCGCACCGCCCACTCGATCCACTTATCTGTGGGCGTGAAGGTGTACCGGCCCTCGTTGGGCTCCATCTCCACCCACCGCATGGGCATGCACAAGAAGTCGCAGGTGGACTGCACGGCCTGCTGCAACGCCGGGGACGACTGGTCGGGGCTGACGGTGCATCCGATCAGTGGCGCCGCCGGAAGGATGACGCCCACGGTGCCGGTCAGGGCGTTGATGCTCTCGCGCGTCTCGTGCTCGGTGAGCGCGTTCTCGGGCGGGCGGTACCGCTCCGCGAGCGCGACCAGCTCTCCTGAGTAGCGGCGCTCCTGGCCCAGGCGCGCCTGTCGGACGGCGAGTAGCTCGCTCGCCTCGAGCGCGAGGGCGAGGGCCTCGCGCCCCAGCCGATCGGCCTGCTGCGAGTACCCCCGTGCTTCGCCCGCGGCCCGGCCTGGCCCGGAGCCCTGCGCGGTCACGGCCTCGGTAAAGGCCAGACGCGCCCGCTCAAAGACGCCGAGAACAAGGTCTTCGGGCGGGAGATCAAAGAGCGCCCAGTCTTCGAGCTTGTTGATGACGAGCATGAGCCGGTGGCGCGCAAGCTCGACGCTGAGCAGGTACGGGGCGGGGCGCTCAGGCAGGAGACAGGTCTGGAGCATGAGCACCCCGCGAGCACCGGGCGGCGCAGCGGGCGAACCGGGAGCGGGCTGGATGGGTTCGACGGGGAAGAGCAGCGAGATGCCCGCTGCGTCGGCGGCGCGTTTCTCGCAACGGATGACGCCTCCCAAAAACTCGATCTCAGCCGGGACGGGCGAGTTGCCAGGCCCCACGAGAAAGGCGTGCGTGAGCGGCCACTCGCGGGCGGGCCCGGCGTCATCAAATACCGCGAAGCTGAGCATCCGTCGTCGGGTCCTTGTGGCGACGCGCCCCTCCCCCCACCCCCGTGGCCCCCACCCGCTGGGGCGCGGCGTGTAAGGGAGAGCGCGCGATCGGCAGCATAGCCCGGCGCGTGCGGGCGTGCGATCGGCCGTACCATGGACGATGTCAGAACAGAGTGGGGTGATGAGCGCACCGACCGACCCGGCCCCGACACTGCCGGTGGTTCGGCATGGGAAAGTGCGGGATGTCTACGAGCTCCCGCCGGCAGAGCCCTTTGGCGAGCCCCGCCTGCTGTTCGTGGCGTCGGACCGCATCTCGGCGTTCGATGTTGTTCTCCCTACCCGGATGACCGGCAAGGGCAGACTGCTGACCGAGATCGCAACTTGGTGGTTTGGATTCATCCGCGAGCGCCGGCTGGCGGAGACCCATCTGCTGTCCACAAGCGTTGACGTTGTGCCCAACGGAGCCTTTGGAGCGGGGGATGAGGGGTCGCGGCTTCGCGAGCAGTTGCGCGGGCGGATCACCATCGGGCGGCGATGCTCGGTGGTGCCAATCGAGTGCGTGGTGCGCGGGTACTTGGAAGGGTCGGGCTGGAAGGAGTACCAGCAGACGGGGAGCGTGTGCGGGATCAGGCTGCCGGCCGGGCTGCGGCAGTGTCAGAGGTTGCCGGAGCCGATCTTCACCCCCGCGACGAAGGCAGCCGTCGGGCACGACGAGAACATCACCTTTGAGAGGGCGGCGGAGATCGCGGGCCTGGAGACGATGGGCGTGCTGCGCGACCTGTCGCTCTCGATCTACAAGGCCGCCGCGGCGCACGCGCTGGAGCGCGGGATCATCATCGCGGATACGAAGTTCGAGTTCGGGATTCCGGGAGGGGATTCGGCGCGGGCCGGGCGCGCGTGGTCGCAGCCGATCCTTATCGACGAGGCGCTGACGCCGGACAGTTCGCGGTTCTGGGACGCCGATCGGTACCAGCCTGGGCAAGCGCAGGCGAGCTATGACAAGCAGTTCGTGCGCGAGTATCTGGAGGGGCTCGTGCTCGCGGGCGCGTGGGACAAATCGCCACCCGGGCCGGAGCTGCCGGGCGCGATCGTTGAGGGAACCCTAGCCCGCTACACCGAGGCGCGCGACCGGCTCTGCCGCTGAGGCGGGGGCCCGAATGATCGGCTCTGCTTTGCTACTTGAGCTCGACAGCGCCCTGCTGCTCGTCTTGCGCCTGCCGCAGCATCGCGTCGATCTCGGCCCGCACGAGGTCGAGATCGGAGGGCGGCGGGAACCACATGTTGAAGTTGGCTCGGTTCTCCTCGGAACCCTCCAGTTGCTGCCCGTGCTGGACCTCGAGGAGGACATAGATCCAAGGCTGGACCTCGGCCTCGGCGGGGATGCGCTGGAACATCATCGGGCCATCGGGAATGCCGGCACCGATGATGAACCCGGCGATGACGCGGGCCGCGTACAGGCGGAAGTCCCGGTCCATCACTTCCATACGGCCGGTTGAGTCCCTTGTGACGACGGTCTCGAAGACCTGCCTGTCGGTGTATATCTTGTGGAACTCCTTGGCGTACTTGAACTGCGACCAGAAGAGCTCCATGTTTCCCTGGAGGAGTCCGGAGATGGTGGCGGCCTGGAGGGCGGCGACGACCTCGGAACGCGCGACCTCGGGGCTGGTGAAGCGGTCGTCGTGCCGGATCTCGTACACGACGAACTCATCGAGCGGCAGGTTGAGCGACTCGAGCACGTCCGGGTTGTTGGTGTTAAGAATGTCGGAGGTGCGGAGCTCGTTGAGTTTGCGCTCGGCGCCGGCCTTGTCGCCGCGGCGGTAGAGGAACCGGATGACGTCGCGCAGGAAGTTCTCCGCGCCGGCGCCATAGAGCGTGTAGATGCGGCGCTTGGGGTTCCAGCGGTGGTCGTTGGCCCAGCCCTCCCGCAGCGCGATCTCCGTGACAACCTCGGTGTAGGCGTCGATGTAGTCGGGGTTGGGCATCTGGATGAAGAAACCCGGGTTGAGGATGTCGAACGTGACTTCGCCCGAGCGGTAAAGCTCCTGGATGGCGTGGATGACCAGGCGGTCGGTGTTGGTGAAGTCAAAGTCGCGCTTGGTTTTTTCGGTGACGCGGAGGAGGGCTTCTTCAACACCACGAGCTCCCCAGTAGAGCGCATGGGAGGCGGGGTGGCGCCAATCGAGGGGGCCGTATTTTTCGGTAAAGCGGATCATCCGCTCCGGCTCCATCTTGTACTTGTCCACCAGGAGGCGTTTGCGAAGGTGGAACGAGAGCTGGATCCAAGCGGGACGCGGGATGGTCTCGTCGGCGAGCAGCTTGACGGCCGCCTCTGAGAGTCCCGGCGGGCGAGCCCCGGAGACCTTGAGCGCCTGCTCGGCGCGGCCGATGCTGCGCAGTTCCTCCACCATCGTGAGCAGTTGCTCGGCGGGGCCGGTGTTCGTGGCGTTGTACAGGGGCCCGGTGAGATCCCAGCCGACCTCATCTCGGAGCCGGGTAACGAGCATCTGCGCCGCGGGCTCGATGGTGTAAACCTGCTCCAGCGAATCGGGAGCATCGGCGACGCGGCGGAGCCACGTGGTGTACCTCTCCTTCATCTCCCCCCTGCCTTGCAGGATGTTCTCCCGGCGCGGCGGTGGGCCGAGCACGATGGTCCATTCGCGGGCGATCTCGCGCTTGTAGAAGTTATTGGCATCATCGGAAATGCCCTGGACCTTGTGGAGGAAGATCCAGCAGAGTTCCTTGTGGATCAGCAGGTCACTCGGGTTCGCGGGAATTCCCTGGTCCCGAAGCAGCCGGATGCCGGCCTGCACCCACTGCCAGCGCTCCTCGGGCGTGTGGGTGGCAACGGAGATGTTGTACGAGAGGTTCCATGCGTGGAAGGCCCAGACGCGGGGGAAGCGTGGCTGGAGCTTGGTGATGGTGCTGGCGAGATCGACCGCCTCGTAGAACTTGCCCTCCTCCTTCAAGGTGTTGGCGCGGATCCAGAGATAGTTCACGAAGATGCCGCGGAACGCGCCCATCGCGACACCGATCGCGACGACGGGCGGTGTGCCGGCCTCGGCGGTGTCGGTGTAGGTGAGTTTGTGCCGTCCGGCGGAGGCGGAGACGGCCGAGGTGAGCGCGATCGAGGCGGCGAGGCAGAGCGCCAGGACACCCGCGGCGCTGAGCTGGATCACGGTATCGCGTCGCATGTGGCTCCTATCTGTGGGGCGGGGTGGCGCGATTCGCGGCCGCACTGCTGGCGCGGCGTTACTGCCCCGAGTAGGTGGCGAGCTCGCGCTTGCGGAATATGAGCGATCCGGCGAGATAGAGGATGGCGGTCAGGAGCCCGAGGGTGAACACGGCTCCGCCCAGCGTGCTCCAGCCAACGAGCTTGCCCTCGATCAACTCTCGTGTGGGCTTGAGGTTGGAGTAAAATCGGAAGATGTAGGAGACCGGCAGCGCGACGAGCCGGACGACCACGCGCCAGTAGATAACGGTCCCGTCCTGCTCGGCTGCGTCGTAGTACTGGAGAGATTCGGAGAGGAACGCCGCGCTCTCGGCCATGAGGAACACGCCGAAAGCAACGAGACTGGCGACAGGGAAGGCGAGGAAGGTCGCCGCGACGATTCCGAGCATTGCGAGGAAGCCGAGCTTGAGCCAGAGAATGAACACGACACGAAGGAAGTTGGCTCGGTAGCTGCCGACGCCGTAGTAAAGCTCGAGCCCGTCGGGGGGAAACGTGATGCTCGCCGGGTTCACCTCGTCGGTGCCGGCATCGCCATTCGCGATCACCATCGTGAGCTGGCCATTCTCGTCGATGACGCTTGGCGAGATGTCCAGCTTCATCGCCTGGCCAAGCGGTACTTCCTCAACCGTCGGCATGGTGCCGGGAATGTAGAACGTCAGCTTGTAGAATGTGCGCGGATCGTTGCCGCCCGAATCAACTTTGTAGCGGAGTGTCAGGGAGCTCGCGCGGCTCGCGGCGTCGGTCAGCCCCGTGAAGATGTACCGTTCGTCGCGCCCTGACTCGATGGTCAGGTGTTGCTGCCGCAGTTCCTGAAGGATTTCGTAGCGAAGGCGCTGCCGGACCGCCGCCGTGTCCTTGAGCGTGCCGTCGGCCTGCAGTGCCGACGCGAACCGCTCCGTCACAAGCGTCTCCAGACCCGTGGCGTCGATAATGTCGATCGATGGGCGAACGACCCGGCGAGCCGTGAGCACCTGTGATTCCAGGATGAAGCGGTCCTCGGTAACCGGGGCATCGGTGCCGGAGAGGTACGCGCGGATCTCGCCCTGCGCCGGTTGCAGCCGGAGATATTCTGTGAACAGGAACACACCCGAGGAGGAGACCGCCAGCAGCACCGCGGCGACCCCGGCAACACCGACCCACTTTCCCAGCACATACTGCCACGGCGAGACCGGCTTGGTCATCGTCTGCCAGATGACCCGGTCGCGCTGCTCGAACGCGACGCTCCCTACGGAAAGGAACAGCGTCATGATGGCGATGACCCAGAACGTCCCGCCGGTACCGTACTGGAGGAACGCCTGCACGCGGTATCGAAGAGGCGTCCCGGCGTCGAGAAGGCCCGGGAGCGCGGCGAGGCCGAAGATGAGCATGATGATGAAAACAAGAGAGACCCGCATGCGGACCGCCTCGTTCACCACGTTGCGCGCGATGGCCGCGACTGACCACGGACCGGAGAGAGCGAGCTTGAGGGCCTGCATAAGGCCCACAAAGGAAGCCGTGAGCACCACGACCGCGCCGATGAACGCCCCGATGTCGCGCAGGTACAGCGAGGGATCGCCATTGGCGTTGCGATAAATGTAGTAACTGCGGAAGACCGTCATGAGCGGGAGCACCACAAGGCCGGTGATGAGCCCGAGCCCGAGGTAGGTCAGCCCCAGGCCGATCCAGACAACCGTCAGGGACACAGCGAGCGCAACGCCCACGCCAACCGCCATCGCTGTCCAGTCGCTGCTGCGGCCGGTGATCTGGTTCAGCACACCGAGGGTCTTCCGGGCCGCGATCAGCGCCGGGTCCTCCTCCGCGGGCTCGCCGTCGGCGGTCGGCGCCGCCGGAGCAGTCGCCCCGAGCCCGGTGCCCGGGTCGATGATCAGACGGCTTTCCTGCGCCCGGCTTTGGATCGAGACCGCGTAGATGATCAGCACGCTGAGCGCGAGAGCGACCAGCACGGCGGAAGCGACGATCTTGAAGGTTCGCGCCTGCTGGAGCCGGTCGAGCCGGGCGAGCACCTCGAGGGGCTTCACGGGGTGCGCCCCCGGCCGGCGCGGCCTCCGGGGCCCTCAGAATCACGGGGCTGATCGACCTCGAGCAGAGACCCGATCACGCCGAGGTCAACGTCGGCGGGCGGCTCGTCCGGTTCGATCGCGCCGCCGCCCCCGAGAGGTGTCGATGGGGCGCTCGGCGTTTCGGGCTGGTTCATCAGCGAGCCGATGAGCGCGTCGTCTTCCGGCGCGACTCTGGGCTTCGGAGCCTCGCTCGCCCGCGACAGATCCTCCGCCGAACCCGCCGCCACCAGCCGATCGATGACCGCCTCGCCGACCGTTTCTCGCTCGGGAACGGCCCGCAGGAACGCCGCCGTCTGTCCGCCGTGCTGAGCGCCGGAGTTCCCGGCGCGCTCGGACCGCGCCTTCTCAACCATCTGGATGAAGAGGTCTTCGAGGCGCTGCCTGGGCTGCGCTGCACGATTCAGGGCCCGCTCACCACCGCTGCGTTCACGCACAAGCCGGTCAATCGCCGAGATCATGTCGCCGTCGAGACGGTCAAACTCGAGCACGGTCTTGTCGTGTGCCTCAAGGAGTTGCTCGCAGGTACCCTGCTCGCGGATGCGGCCACCGTAGTAGATGACCATTCGATCGACGCAATCCTCGACATCGGCCAGCAGGTGGCTTGAGAGCAGGACGGTTTTGCCGCGGCGCCCCAGCTCGATGATCAGGTCCTTTATCTGGCGGGTGCCGATGGGATCAAGACCGGTGGTGGGCTCGTCGAGGATCAGCAGCTCGGGATCGTTAATGAGGGCCTGGGCGATGCCGATGCGACGCTGCATTCCTTTGGAGTACTCGCGCACGGGACGGAACTGGACGGCGCTGAGGCCGACCATCTCGAGCAGCTCGTCGATGCGGGATTCGCGGATGCGGCGGTCAAGGCCGAAGAGCTTCCCGTAGTACTCGAGCGTCTCACGCGCGTTGAGGAAGGCGTAGAGGTAGCTCTCCTCCGGCAAGTAACCGATTCGCCTCTTGGTGTTCACGTCGCTGGGCGACTTGCCGAAGACGGCGAGGCGTCCCTTGGTCGGGCGGAGCAGGCCGAGGATCATCTTGATCGTCGTGCTCTTGCCTGAACCGTTGGGGCCCAGAAGGCCGAACACCTCGCCGGGATGGATCTGGAATGAGACGTTGTCAACCGCGCGCACGCGGTTTCGCATCCAGAAGTCCTTGAAGACCTTGGTCAGTCCCTGGCAATCAACGAGCGGACGGGTTGTTCTTGACTCGGGTTCTGGCATATGGGATAGAGCGTGCAAGAAAGATCGGGTGGTGGTTTGGATCACTCGGACAGCATGCTGCCGCTTTTGGGGGCCTCGAATCGCTCTCGAATTCGGTTGCGGTCACGCTTGTCTCGCAGGCTTTCCAACTCGGCCCGCCGCATCGCGACGTTCTGCTCGCGAGCCACCATCGGATCCCGATTGATATTCAGCACGAGCCGCCGCAGCGACGGGTTGAGCTGGAGCGTCTGCACCGTGGGCCTCGACATGAATGCCTGGAGGGCGTCGGCCCACTCGCGGTTGATCACGACCATCGGGCTGTGCTCGTAGCTCTCACGCAGAGCGTTGAACATCGCCAGGTCGGTCTGCGCAAGACTCACCCGGCGCGAGCGGTCCTGCTCGGCCTCCGAGAGGATGGACGTCACCCGCCCACTGACCGCGGGCGCCACTTCCGTTCCATCGATCGTGACAGGCTGCCCCAGCAGCAACCGGTCGATCCGCTCCTGGGCGGCCGCGGCCTCGTCTTGTGCCCCGAGCTCGAGATGGACCTCGTATCGCTCGATCTGCTCAAGAATGACGCGCCCGGCATTGCCCGCGACCTCGCTCAGCTTGGTGGCCTCCTCGCCCTTTGCGTCGGCCAGCGCCTTGCTCGCGCTCTGCACCGCCGTCGTCACGCTGTTGAATGTGGGCGCCACGAAGCGAGGCACCATCGAATCGCGCTTCGTCAAGCGCTCGATCACGATCCCGCTTCCCATGGCATCGAGCGTCTGCTGCGCGACCCGCTTGGCCAGCGTGTCAACAGCCTCGAATGTTCCCTCGCGTTCCGCGTCCGGCTGGCCGGTCAGGAACTCGTCGCTGGTCACCATCGCCGCGGCATGCACGGCGCCGCGGAAGACGGCCGCGAGCACGATCGAGTGCTCGTGATCGGGATCGATCGTCTCGAGCACACGCCTGGGCTCGGCGCGCCGGTACTTCACCGTCCACCGCGCATGCACGATCATGCCGTCGCCGGTTATCAACGAGCCATCGACCTGCGGGTCGAGTGAATCCTGCCCGCCACCCGCGAGCTGATCGATCGTCATCTTGCGTTCTTCATCCGTCATGTTCGGCCAGAACGCCGTGTCAACCTCGAGCTGCGGCACCGCGGCCTCGGTCTTGACAAGCTCCCCGAGCGGATACGGCAGGCTCCAGCGAAAGCCGGGGCCCAGATCCTCGGCGACCGGCTTTCCGAACTGCAGACGGACGGCCCGTTCGCCCAGCTTCACCGACTGGAATCCACTGAAAAGAAAGACCACAAGCAGCACGATCATCGCGAGCTGCAGCAGGCGGTAGGTGACGCGGAGCGCATCGGCCAGCGACCTGGCGGCGGGATCGCCAGCGCCCTCCGGACCTTCCTGCGCAAGACGCACCGACGCGGCACGCGGGGCGCGCGAAGCCCCCGGGGTCAGGCCCGTTCCCGGCGTGCGGATGATTTGCTCGTCGCCCACTTCTCACCGCCAGGAGTGGGCGCGGGCTTGGCCGCGCCGAGCGACTCGACATCGAGCGGTTCCGCATTGCCGTTGCCGAGGCGCGTGATGAAGTCGGGCCTGAAGATATCAAGGCCGGGCATACCCGTGCTGAATACGAGCGTGGCCTGCTTGGCGTACGCCTCGCGTAAAAACTCCATCTGCTTGAGGAACACCGCGAGCTGCGGCTGGCTGGCCATCTGGCGCGTGTACTGGGCCGCCTCGGAGACGCCCTTGGACCGGATGTCGCCGGCGAGCCGCTCGGCGAAGGCGGTGATGCGCTGCGCATCGGCCTCGGCCCGCTTCCGGATGGTCTCGGCCCGAGACGAGCCCTGGGCGATCGCCTCATTGGCAACGGTGGTGCGGCTCACGATCATGCGCTCAAAGACGGCCTTGCTGGTCGCCTGCGGGAAGCTGATCGCGCTGATGGCAACCGTGACAGGCTCGACGCCATAATCCGAAAGGGCCGCGGTTCCGCTGCCGCCGTCGCTCCGCATCAGGGTGCCCATCATGTCCTTCTCGAGCTGCGCCAGCTTGCCCTCGCGCGTGCCGAGGAGCTCGTCAAGCCGGTAGCGGCTCAGGGCACTCATGGCGGCCCGCAGTTGAGAGTGGAGCGTTCCCTCGGCGGCCCTGTAGTGGTCGGCCTCACGATCGCCGCTGCCACCGAACTTCTGGAAAAACTTCAGTGGGTCGGCCACCCGCCAGGTCATGTACGTGGTCACAACGACTTGGCGCTGGTCGGCCGTCTGTTGGGTCTCCATGCGGTTCTCGAGGAACTTCGCGCGCCGGTCATACTTGGTGACGGTCTGCACATAGGGAATCTTGAAGCGGAGCCCCGGCTCGGTGATCACGGAGTCCGGGCCCGCGTTGCCAAAGGTGGTCACGACCGCCGTCTCGGTGAACCGCACGGTGTACGTCGTCATGAACGCGAGCACGACGAACACCACCAGCACGATGATCATCAAACGTTGCAAGCAGGAGCTCCTTACGCCGTCACACCGTCACACCCCCGCCATCACCACTCCGCCACACTCCCATCGCCGACTCGCATAATCGCCGGGCCGGGATTCACCCCGGTTCCTCGTCGGCTGTCTCGGTCGTCAGCGCGTTGCCGCCTGTATCCACATCCTCAAGATTGGTGCGCAGTTCAACCGGCACATCGTCGCTGATGATGTACACCCGGCTCCCGGCCATCACGTCGCGCAGGGTTCTGAAGTAGCGCTCGGCGGCATAGAGCTGCGGGTTCGCCGCGTAAGCGCGCAGCTCGCCCTGGTATCGCTCGGCGAGGCCCCGCTCCTCCATGTGGCTCTTCCAGCGGGCGGCCTTGGCCTGGCGAATGATCGCCGAGGCGGCGCCGCCATCGCCGCCGAGCAAGGTGGTAATCGCCTGTTCTTTTTCTTTGATCGCCTCGGGGCCTGCGCTCTCGGTTCGCTTAAGCACGTCGAGTTCGTCCAGCAGCACGAGCACCCGCTCGGCGGCCTCCACACTCCCTGCCGCGGCGGTCAGGAACGCGATGCGCTCGCTCTGTGCCTGCTCGATGGCGCTCTCTCGCGTCTGCTCGCTCGTGACAACCTGCTCGAAGCTCGCCGCGGTCTCAGTGGGAGGGTGCGCCCCTTCGATGCCCACAAAGAGTACACGGATGCCCGGCGAGGGATTCATCGCCTGATAGGCCTGCTGGACCGCCTGACGCGCACCCTCGGCTGTATCCGTTCTTGCGTTGCCCAGCAGGTCGTCAACCCGCACCGTCCCCATGTATTCCAGCAGCGCACGCATCCCGATCGACTTGAGCAACTCCTGTCGCGACTCGGGGGCGGCAAACTCCTCGTATTTCGTCACGTCCTCGACGGCGTAATACATGGGGACTTCGGCGGTCACGAGCACAAAGTCCGACGTCGCGGACGCCCCCGGCGATCGTGCATCTGCCTCCTCGGCCGAGGGGCGGACGAGGAGGTAATGATCCTTCTCGTCCACGCCGTGCTCGTTGGTCCACAAGATGGCCTTATCGCCCGCGGGCGGCGGGCTCGACAGGTCGAGGCGCCTGGCCTCCGTCGCCTTGAAGCGCTCGACGCGCTCGACCGGCCACGGCCACTTGACATACGCGCCAGGGCCCACTTCGCTCACGCGCGCCCCGTTGCGAATGCGGATACCCCGCTCGTCCGGCCCGACCACCGCCACCGCGGTCATCAACCAGATCACCGCCACGCCCACGAGCGTCAGCACGAGCATCGACCGGCTCAACAGCCGGTAGAACCAGCTCGACGTAACATCAAACCCGAACTGATAGTTGATCGCCTCGCTGATCGATTCCGCGATCTTGTCGGGCGCCGCCACGAACCCGAGCACTCTCGAGTCAAAGGCGGGGCGCGGCGTCTCGCCGGCCTTGCGCGGGCGGTAGATATTCAGCAGGAAGCTCAGGACGAACTCGGCCCCCAGCATCACCATCATCGCGGGGAAGACCACCTGCAGGTATCGGAGCACCGCGTCAGGGCCGGCATAATCAACGAACTGGCCGATCGCAATGGCGGCGCACACGAGCGCCGACCCGACCGCCTGGGCGGCACCGGCCCGCAGGTTCACCCACATGGGCACTTTGCCAAGGCCCGAGACATAGCGCGCAAAGAGAAAGTTGCTCACGCCGAAGATCAGGCCGAGCGCGATCGCCCAGCCACGGGCATCGGGAGCACTGAACTTATCGGGGTCAACCAGTTCTCTGGCCTGCTGGAAACGGAAAACTCCTACGCCTATGAGGAGCCCCGCAAGCAGCAGGCCCACCATGGGAAGCAGCAACCTGTGCATCCACGCCAGCCGCTTGGCCGCGAGACGCAGATCGTCGGCATTCTCCTCGAACACGGTGCTGGCCCGGGCCTGCTGCGCCGTAAGCGAGGCGGCCTCCATCGCCTCCACTCGCTCTCGCCGATGCTGGTCAAAGACAATCGCCAGCCCCAGCCAAACCCCGGATCCGATGAGGATCATGAACGACGCAGTCTGCGTCGCATGGTCGCGGTCAAGGAATGAATACGTCAGCAGCGTGAACCCGGTCAGCAACTGCAGGATCAGACCCAGCAGCGCTACGTTCGTTGCCCGCTTGAAGCTCAGGTAATCGGCCTTCATCAGTGCCCCTGCTGGTCGTCGCCAACCCCCACCACGAGCCCCCACCGTATCGTGCCCAACACGGGGCGGATTCCCTGAACCTCGATACCCATCGACTTCGGCCGCGTGGTGCGAGTCGCCCAAGATCCCGCCGCCAAGGCCGCACCCCCTTGAGTTTTGCACCGGTCAAAAGGGGACTATTCTCCGCGACCGGGGCTCTGCTGTCCACTTTAAGTCGTCGGTCATTCGACACATCCCGAGCGGGCGCGCCGAACATCCACCCTCCCCGCCGCGTTGATGTACGTAGCCAAAGGCCCTCAGTTCGATGCCCCGGCGAACCTTTTGAGGGTATTGTCTGGGCCCTCACCATGCCAAGCCAACTGCTCACTATCGCCCGGAACACCTTCGTCGAATCCGTCAGGCAGCCTATCTACTTCATCCTGCTCGCGATCTGCGGGATCGCGCAGATCCTGACGACGTGGGGAACCGGCTTCTCGATGGGGTACACCGAGTCGGGCGAGGTCTCGGGCGACGATAAAATGCTGCTCGAGATCGGTCTTGCCACGGTCTTCGTGTGCGGGATGCTGCTCGCCGCGTTCATCGCGACCGCGGTCGTCTCGCGCGAGATCGAGAACAAGACGGTCCTCACGGTCGTCAGCAAGCCCGTCTCGCGCCCGGTGTTGATCGTGGGGAAGTACCTAGGCGTCTCGGGAGCCATGGTCATCGCAGTCCTGACCATGCTGCTTTTCCTCCAGCTCTCACTCCGGCACCAGGTGCTCTCCAACGCCTCCGACCAGGTTGACAAGCCGGTCGTCCTCTTCTCATTCCTGGCGACCTTCTTCGCGTTCGGCATCGCGATCTGGTGCAATTTTTTTTACGGGTGGGTTTTCTCGCAGACCGCCACGCTGCTCATGTTCCCGCTGTTCACGGCCGCATGGGTTGGGACACTATTGCTCTCAAAGGACTGGCACTTCCAACCGATCGCCACGGACTTCAAGCCCCAGGTGGCGCTCATCAGCCTGAGCGTGCTCATGGCCCTACTGGTCTTGACCGCTGTCGCGACCGCTGCTTCGACCCGGCTTGGCCAAGTCATGACGATTGTCGTCTGCGCAGGGGTCTTTCTGCTCGGTCTGCTCTCGAACCACTTTATCGGACGTCATGCCCACTCCAACCGCTACGCGGCGGTCATTCACTCCGCCGAGCCCCAGCGAGAGGGTGAGACCAGCTTTAACCAGCCGGGCGACACCTACGACATCGCCCTTCGGTACGCGCCGCGCGAGCCGATCACCGTCGGGACGCCCTTCTATTACGGCCCCAATCCCAACGGCGTCCCCCTCAATATCAATCCATATAAGCCCTTCAAGGGAGACACTTCCGACCGGATGGCCATGTTTGACAACAACCGCGAGCCGGCGCTGGTAGTGGTGGAAGCCGAGAACGTCCGGTTGACGGTCAAGCATGTCGGGCCCGCCGCGGATCTTGCGGTGCTCCCGCCTCGCAACGGGGACTACGTCTTTATTCGGCCGACTTTCGTCAACCCTGTGGCCGTGACACTCTGGGGGGTTATTCCGAACGTCCAGTTTTTCTGGCTTGTGGACGCGGTAACCCAGGCTAATCCCGTCCCGGCCCGTCACATCTTGCTGGTCGCCGCGTACGGCGCGGTCCAGATTATTGTGTTCCTGTCGCTGGCGATCATATTGTTCCAGCGGCGAGAAGTGGGGTAAACTTCCTGTATCCAAGAGCGGGCACTCGCCCGCGAGCCATGTTGCGCGATCGGAGGTTGGTTCGATGGCAAAGGCCGAGATCAATAGCTCAACTGATAAACTGAAAGTCGGCCTCGCGGTCGCGGCCATTGGCGCGAGCCTGCTGCTGGTTGCCTATCACTTCGGTGTGTTCGAAGGCGACAAGCTGCCAACGAGCGCACCGTCAGGCGTGGGCCAGGCGGACACCGCTCTGCCCGACGAAACCATCGAGGAAGCCCGCGAACTGCAGGAAGAGGCGGAAGCTGAGATGGAGGAAGAGGGTATCGTGGAATCCGGCGGCTGATCGCGGCTGGCTCAACTTCGACGGCGGTTCGGCACCCATCGCCGCATTGAAGCACTAACCCTTGGCGCGCCGCGCCTGAGCGCCGATCGCGGCCCCGTATGTCTGTACGCACTTCTCCGCAGCGCCCTCCCACGTCAGCTTGCGAAGCTCGAACGAACCGTGCTCTCGGAGCGTCTGCCCGAGTGGGGGATACCGAAGCACAGCCACGATCTTGTTGGCCATGTCGTCGATGTCCCAGAAATCTACTTTCAGGGCGTGGGTGACAACCTCGGAAACCCCCGATTGCTTCGAGATGATCACCGGTACGTCGTTCCGCATCGCCTCCAGGGGAGCAATCCCGAAGGGCTCAGAGACGCTCGGCATCACATAGCAGTCCGCCATGCGGAATATCCGGTCGACCTGCGGTCCCCGCAGGAAGCCGGTGAACAGCACCTTGTGGCCGATGCCCAGCTGCGCCGCCTGCTCGACCATCCGCTCATACATATCGCCCGAACCGGCGACCACGAACTTCGCCTCCGGCACCTTCTCCAGCACTCGCTTCGCGGCGGCGATGAAGTATTCCGGCCCCTTCTGCATTGTGATCCGCCCGAGGAACAGGACGATGCGGTCCTTCGGGTTAATGCGGGCCCCGGCCGGCGGCGTGCCCGCCGGCGAATCAATGCCGTTCCACACCACATCGATGCGATCGGCGCTAAGGCCGTAGCGTTTCATGCAGATGGAGCGTGTCAGGTTGGAGACCGCGATGGTCCGGAGCGCACCGTGCATCCCGCGCCGCTCCAGGTCGTAGATCCGTTGGTTGGGATGCTCGCCAGACCGGTCAAACTCCGTTGAGTGAACATGCGCTACCAGAGGCTTGCCCGAAACCTGCGCCAGCGCCAGCCCCGCCGGAAACGTCATCCAGTCGTGCGCGTGGATAACGTCAAACCGCTCGCCCCGGCACATGGCGACCACGAGCCTCGAATAGCGATCGGCATCCCCCATCATGTCGTGCCCGTACCCATGCCCGGCCGCGCTCGACACCTCGCCACCGCTCCCGCCAACGCCGGCCGCCGCATAGGAAGGATCGGTCGCTTTGGAGTCGCCAACCCCAGCCGTCCCTTGGGGGCGGCTGGGGTTGGCCTCACCAGCACCCGGGCTACTTGGTAGACCACCGGCCGCGCCGCTCTCGCCCGCGCCGGTGAACACCCGATAGGGAGAGGAGAACGTCGCGGGCACAGCCCGGAACACGGCGTGCTCGAAGTCGGGAACCCGGTACGCCTGGCTCCAGCCAATGGGTGCGCGAACTCGTGACCGCTCGCCGAATACCGCCCCCGCGCTCGCCACTGTCAGCCCGTTGCTCGTGACGGTGCTCACACCCTCAACCGTCTCGGCGTCAGATGGCGCTGCGGCCGGCGCGCTCGCCGCGCCCGTTGACCCCGCGGGGCTCACCACCTGAATATGTGATGTGTGCGCCTGTTCAACCGGCCGGGGAAGCACGAAAATTACCTCGTGCCCGAGACGATCAAGGGCCTTCGTCAACCCGTAGCACGCCGTGCCTAAACCGCCCGCGATAAAAGGAGGGAACTCCCAACCCAGCATGAGAATGCGCATGGGGGCTCCGCTACAACTCGTTGGCTTCGTCGGCTTCCATATCCCCCAGCCCACGGAAGCACTGTTCGTACGCGAGCAACCACTTCAGTGACTGCTCCGCCGCGGCGGGCGTGCCCCAATCGGTCGCCGGAATGGGAACTGGGGACCGGAACGTAAAGAGTTTCTCGCCGCTCCGGAAGTGCTCGA
Source organism: Phycisphaerales bacterium (assembly GCA_014379385.1). Taxonomy (GTDB): domain Bacteria; phylum Planctomycetota; class Phycisphaerae; order Phycisphaerales; family UBA1924; genus JACMLW01. Next base: position 21,817 of record JACMLW010000152.1, on the reverse strand, counting down.
AGCTCGCCCGAGTGCCACGAATCCCAAGATCCGAGAGTTCCTCATCGATCAGGTCCGACAGGTCATCGCCGGTATGCACAAGGTCCGCTTCGATTGACTGGCTCAGCCACCGGTCAGCGGTGCGGAGCGTGACCCAGAGCCGGTCACCCTCAACCTCGAGTCCGTACGACGCCGGCGCCGAGGAGCCCACCGCCAGGCACTCCAGCCGATCGGCGCGGAGGGTGGTTTCGCCAAAGACCCCAGACGCTCTGGCGCGATCGGCCACAGCGCTTAGCATCGCGGAACCGTCGCTCGACGGCCACCGACCCGGGTTGTCGTGTCTGGATTCCACCACGACGGATTGTTCTCGGAGTGCGCAAGGCCGCATACGGGCTCAAGCGTAGGCGCGGGACGATTGCACCCATCGCAATTCACAACCCCGTGACCGCCGAGAGCTTCAACCATCCAATTTATCTCAGGCGATCGCAGCAATCGCGGCTGTGACGGCGCGCGTCTGTGCCACGCCGCTCACCCACCCGCCTTGATCCTCGACGGTGCGGACAAGATCGGCGAGCGTGACCCTGGCCCGGTCGAACCAGACCAGTAGGCACCTCCCCGCCAAGTCCAGATCGACACTCTGCACCCCACCTAGATCCTCGATCGCCTCGGCAAATCTGCTGACAACCGCCCGGCGCGAACCATCCTCTCCCAATCGCAAAACAGCGATATAACTACCGCTCATGGCCGACTCCTTTCGGCCGCGAGAACCGAGGCGCTGAGCCCACGAGAGTGCCGTTCGGCCCATCGCATGGGAGAACGGCTGAGCGCACGCCAAGGCGCCGCGGACGCGCCCTGTCGGGCCTCGGATGGCCGCAGGCCCGCGATTGAGAGTACCTCGCCTCGCTGAACTGGCCAAAGTTCGCCTAACAAATAGGCAGCGCTACCCCCGCCCGTTTGGGACGCCTCGTCCGGAGCGGCCAGGATCCTCGCCGAGCCAATGACGCTCGACAACCCGGAACAGGATATCTATGGTTGCAGTCACAAACCCGGGCCGCCCTTCGGCCCGGGCAACCACTAGCCCAGGTGGCGGAACTGGCAGACGCACTACCTTGAGGTGGTAGCGCCGCAAGGCGTGGAGGTTCGAATCCTCTCCTGGGCATTTCTCGTTTGGACCGGATGGTCCCGTGCGCCCCGAGCCATGAGGGCAGTGCGTCATCTCTCCCCGATAGACGGGAATACTCCAGCCAATACCGATGGCCCGCTTGGCTGTCCCTTTAGGGCGAACGCTCGTGGGTCGATATCCTTTCGTGGAACCTCACAGGGTCCACGCGTGCGAGTGTTATGGACGAATCGTTCCGCCATTGCCCGGCTTCACCCGCGAACCGCCAGATTGGCGTGCTGGTGGTCGATGACTCGGCCTTCATGCGCCGCGCCCTGAGCGACATCATCAACTCCGATCCGGGACTGCGCGTCCTCGACACGGCGCGCAACGGCGAGGACGGCGTTGAGAAGGCCCGCCGCCTCTGCCCGGACGTCAACCCTTGACATTGAAATGGCCCGTGCTCACCGGCATCGAGGCGCTCGTTCGCATCCGGCGCGAGTGCCCCAACCCGCCCGCCGTGCTCATGTGCTCAAGCCTTGCGACCGAGGGCAGCCACGCGGCTCTCAAGGCCCTGACCCTCGGAGCCGCCGACGTTATCGCCAAGGACGCCAGCGCGTTCGGCGCCGGCGCGACCGCGATGCGCGACGAGATCGTCGCCCGCATCAAGGCGATCGCCCCTCGCCGTTCTCTGCTCCGGTCCGGCGCACCCTCGCTCACGGCGCATCGGAAACTCGCCCCTGCTCCGCGCCGGCCTGCACCACGCATCGGGCCAATCCCGACCCCCGCGCCACCATTCGAGCTCTCGCGAAAGACGCTCCCAGCCGCGATCGTGATCGGATCCTCAACGGGCGGTCCACCGGTGCTCGAGTTCATCCTCTCCGGCTTGCCGGCGACGCTGCCCGTGCCCATCGTGATCGCGCAGCACATGCCGGCGGCGTTCACGCGCAGCATGTCCGAACGATTCGACGCATCGTGCGCGATCAGCGTGCTTCATGCTCAGGACGGTGCGCCGCTGTGCGCGGGCTGCGTGTACATCATCCCCGGCGGCCAGCACGGCCGGATCAGGCGCATCCCCGGGAAGAGCGAGCTGCGCTTGAAGTTTCTCCGGAACCGAAAGCGGCGCTGTATCGGCTATCGGTCAACGAGCTTCTCCTGTCGGCCGCCGCCGTGATCGGGCGCGAGTGCCTCGCGATTGTCCTGACCGGGATGGGCGATGACGGGAGCCTGGGCGCCGCGCGCCTCCACGCCCTCGGAGCCACCGTTCTCGCACAGTCCGCCGAGACCTGCGTCGTGTACGGCATGCCGAAGGCGGTTGTGGAGTCGGGCGCCGCCGCCGCGGCCATGCCGCCCCTCCAAATTCGCGACCTGCTCGCGTCGCTCGTCGCGCACCCCGCGAGGCGTGGCGCCGCGTAGAGGCGCGATTTCACGGCGCCGTTCGGGTGTCGAGTGAAGGCGGATAGTTCTCGATCCGATGACTCTCCCAGGATCTTTCTCTCGACTCACCATTCACGCGACAAGGAAGGCCCCATGAACCCTGCGCCAACCGCGTCGCTTCACGAATCCGACCAACTCACGTCCGCGTCCAGCCGCACCGCGGGCAATCAGCTCCAGCTCGTCACGTTCGGGATCGGCGACGAAGAGTTCGGTGTCGATATCCTGGCGGTCCAGGAAATCAACCGGATGATGCAGCTCACCCGCGTGCCCCAGAGCCCCTTCGGAGTCGAGGGGGTCATCAACCTGCGCGGGAAGATCATCCCCGTTCTGGATCTCCACGAGCGCTTCGGCCTTGCCGCCACCGAGCACGACGAGCACAGCCGCATCATCGTTGTTGCGGTTCACGGGCACGTGATCGGCTTCATTGTCGACCGTGTCCACGAGGTACTCCGCATCGACAGCGGCATCATCGAGCCCGCCCCGCACATCGAGACCCTGCGCGGCCTGCGCGCCGAGCCGCGTTTCGAGCAGCTCGCCATCCCGCAGGGCTTCTGCTACTTCAAGTCCGGACAACACAACGGCGCGAAGCCATGAGCCACGGATTCGATCCCTCCATCGTCCAGGACTTCTTCACCGAGTCCGGTGAGCTCCTCGAGCGCCTCGACCACGATCTGGTGACGCTCGAGCAGTCGCCCTCCGACCCCGAGCTTCTTAGCCAGGTCTTCCGCGCTCTGCACACGATCAAGGGCAGCGCCTCGTTCCTGAGCCTCACCCACCTCGTGGCGGTCGCGCACGCCGCCGAGAGTGCGCTCAACAGCGCCCGCAACCGAGTGATCACGATTGATCGCCGCGCGATGGACCTGCTGCTCTCCGCGGTTGACGCGATCCGCAAGCAGTTCACCCAGCTCGCTCAGGGCGCTGATCTCACGCCCGCCGACTCCGAGGTCGTCCGGCTGCTCGCCTCGCTCGGGGAAGGCCAGGCCCCGGGACCAACGGTCCAGACCGGTTCGGGCGTGAGCGCCGGCCCTGGATGTCGTCAAGACCAACATCGAAGCCCTCAAGGGAGGGGTCGACATCTCGAGCATCCCGGGTCAGGGAACCACCATCACGATCCGCATCCCCCTCACCGTCGCCACCATGACCGCGATGATGGTCGACGTGTCCGGCGAGATCTACGCCCTCCCGCTCACTAACATCCTCGAGGTCGTCCGGACCGAGCCCGCCCACCTCAAGACCATCGGCTCAAGCTCGGTCCTGTGTGTGCGAAACTCGATCCTCCCGCTCGTCGACGCCTCCGACGCGTTCGGGGTTCCCCGCAGCCGGCGCACCCCCGGATCGTTCGCGGTTGTTCTGGTATGCGACCAAAAACGGGTCGGCCGCTCGTCAGCTCCCTGATCGGGCAGCAAGAGGTAGTTATCAAGCCACTCGACTCCCTGACCGGCTCCCGCGGCAGCCTTGTCAGCGGCGCCACCGTCCGGGACGACGGCGGCGTCAGTTTGATCGTTGACGTGCGCCATGTCGTCCAGCTAGCCGCCAAGATGACCAACTGATTGACCGATAGTACCTCCGTGTAACCCCCGCCCCTCGCGAGGAAAAGAGGCCATGGATCCCGCATTTATCACGCCCTTTATCGCCAGCATTCAAGATGTTTTTTCCACCATGCTCCAGTTGCCCGTCACCATCAAGGATCCCCGGATCAAAGCTGATTCGGCCACCACATATGACGTCTCCGGCATCATCGGCATGAGCGGCGACGTCGTCGGTTCCGTGGTGCTGAGCTTCCCGGAAGCCACCGCCCGTCGAGTCGTCTCGCTCTTTGCGGGCGCCGACATGCTGCCGACCAATCCCGACTTTGCCGATGCCGTGGGCGAGCTGGTCAACATGATCTCCGGTGGCGCCAAGGCCATGTTCAAGGGCCGCAAGGTGAGCATCTCCTGCCCCAGCGTCATCGTTGGACGCGATCACACGGTCGCGCGCCAGAAGGGCACCCCCTGCATCGTTATCCCTTGTGACACCGATTGCGGCGAGCTCGCCATCGAGATCGCCGTCAAGGCAGTCTCCTCCGCCGCGATCGCCGCCTGACCCGCTAGCCCAACTGGAGCATTCCATGAAGATCATGCTCATCGACGATTCCAAGACCATGCGCAACATCCAAGAATCGGTGCTCGCGCAGCTCGGTCACACCGCGATAGAAGAGGCCTGCGATGGCCAGGACGCCCTGTCAAAAATCGGCGCCTTCCAGCCCGACCTCATCCTGGTTGACGGGAACATGCCCAACATGGACGGACTCTCGTTTGTCAAGGCCTTCCGCCACGGCAACAAGGCCACCCCCGTCATCATGGTGACCACCGAGAGCGAGAAGAGTCGCGTCATCGACGCTATCAAAGCCGGGGTCAACAACTACGTCGTCAAACCGTTCACCCCCGACCTGCTCAGCCAGCGCATCAACGAGACCATGAACAAGAAGGCCGCCTGACACCCCGCCCCCAGACTCGCCATGGGTAACCCCGACCCGGTCAAGAAGGTGCATCTCGACATCGCACGCGATGCGCTGTCGGTCACCATTCGGCTCGAGCCCGGTGTCCCGCCCGAGCTTCTCAACGTCGCCTCGCTAATCGCGACCCTCCGTGGCCGCCAAGTTCAGATCAGCCCCGACGTTGAGAGCAGGATCTCGGCCCTGCTCAAGTCCTACGCCCCCGACGCAACGGAACAAATCCGCGCCGTCGTCGCCGTAGGAACGCGCCCGATCCACGGTACCGACGGCCGGCTTGATCTGACATGCCTCAACAACAAGGCGCCCGCGGAAATCCCTCCGGGGTCGGCCGAGGGCGCCGCCATCGACCATCACGCCCGCACGATCGTGAACGCAATCCGGACCGGCGAGGTTATCGGACGGGTCATCGAGCCAACCGTCGGCGAAGACGGGTTCAACGTCTTCGGGCAACGGCTCGCCAGCAAGTCCGGCAAGCCCGTATTCCTCAACCTCGATTCCACGGTCGCCAGGACGCCCGACGGCGAACTGTGGGCACAGGCCGACGGTGTCCTGGAGCACCGCCCCCCACTCCTCCGCGTCGCCCGCGAGCTTCTAATTCCCGGCTTCGTTGATTTCACCACCGGCAACATCGCCTTCCCCGGCAACGTCCAGGTTGCCAAGGGTGTCCGCGACTGCTTCGAGCTGCATGTCGAGGGCGACCTGACCGTCGACGGCCTTGTCGAGGCCGCCAGGATCAATGCCAAGGGAAACGTTTTCCTCAACGGCGGCATGGCCGCTCGCGAGCGAGGCACCCTCAGCGCCGGTCGCAATCTCACCGCCCGTTATCTGGACAATGTCCAGTGCCTCGTCGGTCGCGACCTCTCCGTCGCCAAAGAGATCATCAACTGCCGGATCGGAGTCGGCCGCAAAGTCCTGTGCGAGGGGTGCGCCGTCAGCGGCGGTGTCCTGCTCGCCACTCGCGAAGTCTCGATCGGCCAACTCGGCACCCCCTCGGCGGTCGCCACCACGGTTGTCCTCGGCCGACTCGCCGAGCTTGCCGAACTCTCAGACCAACTCGAGGGGCTGCGCCCAAGCATCACCGCTTGGGAGGAGCGTGCCGCGTCACGCCTCGAGCAAATCAGAAAATCAACGCCCAGGCCCACCGCGGCCCAGGCCGAAGAACTGACCCAGCTGGAGTTCGAGCTCAGTCGCGCCCGTGCCAAGTCCGCACCGATCGAAGCGGCCCAGCTCCGTCTCCGGACACTCATGATCGAGAACAGCCGGGTGGACCTGATGGTGCATAAAAAAATCCACGCCGGCGTCACGCTCTGGATCGGCACCATCTGCGCCAAGATGCAGGAAGACATCAAGGGGCCGATCCGGATCACCCATCAGATCCCGCCGGAGCTCGTTGACCCGGGCGCCCCCCCGCGCCCCACCATTCCAGCCCACGTTGTGGTCGAGGATCTCATCAAGGGCACCCGCGTCGAGCTGCACCAGATCGCCCGGATCAGCAAGCACGACCGCTACGAGGGCCCGTCTGTCGCCAACGCGGCCTGAACCGGCCGCCCCCGGCCGCGAATAGTCCTGCCTCGACAGGCGCCCGCAAAGAGGTGACAATCCCGACATGACAAGCCGTTCCCGGCCATTGCTGCTCGTTGCGCTCGCCCTCTGCACGTTCCCGATGGTCGCGCACTCGGCGCGCCAGCCGGGAACCCGCTCGACCGCTCAACCTGCCTCCATGGCGCCCGAAAAACATCGCTCGGAACGCTACACGCCCGCCCAGCCCGCTTCGAAGCCCGTCACCCAACCCCCCTCTCAAGCCCCCATCCAACCTCCGGCGCAGCCCGCCGAGCTTCCCGAGGTCATCCTCTATCTCAAGGACGGCCAGCGATTCAGCGGCCTGCTCGTCGCCCAGACAGCTTCAAGGCTGGTCGTGCGCATCGGTGGGCTGGATACCAACTTTGAGGCCGATCAGGTCGAGCGATTCGAGACCCTCCCGCCCATCGGCGAGCGTTACCAGGAAATCCGCGACGCAGTGGGGGATGACCCGGAGCAGATCGTCAAGCTCGCCGAATGGCTCCGAGTCCGCGAGCGGTACGAACTGGCGCTCCAGGAGATCGATCGCGCCCTCAAGATCGAGCCCACCAACGCCGAGGCCAGCCGCGCCAAAATCCTCCTCACAGAACTGATCAAGCTGCGCCGCAAGGCGGGCGCTGCCAAGCCCGCGCCAAACGATCTTGCGCCGCGCGAGCCCGACAATGACAAGCCGTTCCCGCTCCTCACGCCCGAGCAGGTCAACTTGCTCAAGGTCTACGAGATCGACCTCAAGAACCCCGGTCGCATCATCATCGATCGCGCCACGCTCGAGCGGGTAATCCAAAAGCACGCCGGCCACCCCTTGATCCCAGTCACCAAGGAAGGGCGGGAAGCCCTCTTCCGTCGCACGCCCGCCCAGATGCTTGAACTCATGTTCCGGCTCCAGGCCCGCGACCACTACCCGGAAATCCTGGTGCTCGACACGCCACGCCCGTTCGAGCTTTTCCGCGACAATGTCAATCGAGCCTGGCTGGTGAACTCCTGCGCCACCACCGCCTGTCACGGCGGTCAGGGAGCCGGCCGCCTGGCTCTGATGGCCCGCAAGCCAAGCAATGAACGCAGTTACCTCACGAACATGCTTATCCTTGAACGTTACCGCCTCGACGACGGCACCCCCCTCATCAACTTTGACGAACCCGGGAACTCGCCGCTCCTTCACCTCGCCCTCGCCCGCGAGCAGTCGATCCACAAGCACCCGCTCGTACCGCAAGGGGCCGCCCAGCGTAACGCCTGGCGGCCGGTTTTCCGGTCCACCGACGAGTCCCGTTTCCGCGACGCCGTCGATTGGATCGGCTCCATGTACCGGCCCCACCCCGACTACCCAGTTACCTACGCCCCCCCGCTCCCCTCCACCGCTCCCTCAAAGCCCGACCCGGCCCCAGGCGATCCAGAACCAATCCGCCGCTAACCGTGAACCGGCCGGATTCCTCTGGATTGGGGGCCCCACCTCTCCGTCCGCCCCACCGTCCCCCTGCCGACTTTGCTAAAGTGTCGCGCACGCGCCCGTCGCGCCCCGCCATGGTCCCTCCTGCCGACCGGCTCTCACGCCTGTCGAGCCTTGCCTTGTCGAGCACCGAGAAGCCAATGACCCATCCCGCGAGTGACCGCAAAGCCTTCCGGATCGCCTTCCTGATGGCCGCCGCAGCAGCGTCCTTTCTGATCGGTGGATGCGACGACGACAACCAGGCCGCCGAAGCCATCCAGACAGCGAGCATGCGGCTTGATTCCATCTCGGGCGGCGGTGCAAGCACCGCCCCCTGGACTTCAGACCGCTTGAAGGTCTATTCGCAGATCGTCACCGGGCTTGAGCCGGCCCTCGCGAGCGATCTCCCCGGTGAGGTCTCCGCTGCCCGGCTTCTCAAGTCGCGCGCGCTCGCGGGGCAGGCCCAGGTTGAAGCTGATATCGCCGCCCAGCAGCAGCGCGGATTCAGCCATAAAGGCGCCAGCAGTTGGAGCGCCCTGGACCGATACCTCAGTTCGCAGGCCCTGGCCAGCGCCCTGGAGGAATACGACCCCGAGCCCGCCTTTGAGGACATCCAGGGCACTACTCGCGAGCGCGAGGAAGATATCGCGACGGCATGGGCCGCCAAAAAGAAGGTCGACGACGCTATCGCCGACCTCGAGAAGCGCGCCGAGGGCTCGCTCGCACAGGCGCGCACCCGCCGCGAACAGGAAACCCAGTTCCGCGCCCGTGCGGCGGACGTCTCCGCGACCCAGGCGGCCACCATCATCGAAGACGCGGCGAAAGAGCGGCGCGCCGCCGACCTTCACGATGTTGACGCCGCCCGCCTCCAAGCCGAAGCCACAAATCTCTCGCCCCAGTCGCTCTCGGCGCAGGCCCAGATCGACATGCTGACGGCCCAGAAGCAACTCCTCGCCGAGGCTCGCCAGGAGATCGAGGCGATCGCCACTGTCAACCGTGACAAGGCGAAAGACGCCCGCGAGGCCGCCGCGACGGCCGCCGCCGATGTTGGCCGCCTCCTCGACGAACTCATCGCCGATCGCCAGAGCATCGACCCCGCGATCGACAAGGCCGCCGCAACGCTCAAAGCGGCGGCAACCGAGGCACGTCAGGCCGCCTCCGGCGATGGTCTCTCTGCCGATAAAAAGAGCGGCGCCAAGCTCGCCGAAGCATCCCGGCTCCATGCGCTCGCCGATGTGATCTCGCTCCGCACCTCCGGGCTTCGCTCCCACGCCGCGCTGCTGTCAGCGCTCGCGAGCGCGGCCCCCACGCTCCCCGACGGCGGCAAGCTCTCCGCGGCAGCGGACCAGGCTACCAAAGAACTTGAGGCAGCGCTCGCCGCCGCCAAGGAGGCCTATGAGGCCGCCAAAAATGCCTACGAGTCGGCCAGCGGGCGCTCCGTCTCCAAGGAACAGATTGAGCGCATCGCCGCGGACTTGGACAAGCTCGCCAACCCCGACCAGATCGAGGCCTCACGGCGAGACTTTCCGTCCGGCGACGAGGATTTGAACGTTGAGGAAAGCGCGCCCGTCGAAGGCGACGCCCCGCCCGCGGACGAGGCCACTACGGCCTCGGTTCGCGCGACGTTCCGCGACCTCGCCGACGCGGCCGAGAAGATGGATATCGAAGCGATCTTCTCAAAGCTGCAGGGAGCGTCTGAAAAAGAGTCCAGCCTCCTCCGCGACGCAAAATCATTTGCCGGCAGCGCTCTGGCCTTCGAGTCGGCCTGCAAAGAGAAGTTCGACAAGGGCTTCATCGAGCTCTTCAAGGAGTCTCCGATGGGCGCGGGGCTCGGAGACCAGTTTGGCTTCTCCCAGTTCACAGGCAACCTCGCCGAGGCTCGGGCGGAGATAGACACGGTCGAAGTCTTCTCAACCGGTCCGCAGTCAGCCAGGATCACACAGGACGGCGAACCGCTGAACTTCATCCGTTCGGGCGGCCAGTGGAAGGTTCTCGTTGAGATCCCCGCTGAAATGGAAGCAGGAATCCAGGGATTCGCCTCCGTGCTCCCCGACCTCAAGGTGTTGGCCGACGAGATGACCGCGGACGTCAAGGCCGACAAGTTCCAGACCCCCGATGTCATGCTCATGGCCCTCTTCCAGAAGGTCGGCCCCATCATGCAAAAAACCGGCCTGGGTGGGATGGGCGGTCCCGGCGGCGGCTAAACAACCCCTGAATATGCAGTTTGACCCCTTTCCGGCCGCCGGATAGCTTTCCCACCCGCTCCGGCTGCACCAACCCTTCTTTTCATTGACGAAAGTCCCGGGCACGAATCGCGAGCCGGGCCACGAACCAACCATGATCCTCCGATCCACCGCTCTCGGCTTGGCGCTCGCAACCTGCTTCGGCTTCGCCGCGCCCGCGCGGGCCCAGCGTGATCTAGAGCCGTCCATCATCGAGTCGGGCGCCCTCTCTGACGCCGACAAGACCGAGATCCGCCAGTTTCTCACCGGCTTGACGCCCGAGCTCACCGGCGAGCCGGTGCGCATCAAGGCGTCGCGCGAGCGCATCGTCCGCCAGCTCCGCGCCCAGGGCACCGGCAGCCAGCCAAGCATCGCGTTCCGCCTTGAATATGCCCGTCAGCTCCTGCCGGTGGTCGAGCCCCTCATCGTCAACGAGGGCGATCTCATCGCGGCCAACGCGCTGATCATCGCCGGCGAGCTCGGCGTTCCTGCCGCTTCTCCCATCCTCGAACGCGGGCTCGCTGACAAGCGTCCACCGGTCCGCTATGGCGCCGCTTTCGGGTACAAGCGGTTGTTCGAGCGCCTGATCCAGGGCAGCCCTGCCCTGACCTCCAAGCAGGCAACCGACGCCCTCGGCACGGTCGTTGGGGCCATCCCCGGCGAGATCGACACCAAGGTCATCGAGGGATTGCTCCGAGCGCTCGAGGCCGGCGCCAAGGTTCCCGCCGAGCAGGTGAAGGATCTTCGCTCAAGCTCCGTCTCCGCGCTCGCGACCACCATGGGAGCGCGGGCCGCCGCCGATGCGGGAGGCGGGGAGAGAGCCAACAACAAACTTGACCTCTCGCGGGCGCTCCTTCGTGCCAGCCAGATCGCCCACGATGCGCTTACCCGCGTCCACATGGACAAGAACGAGCCCCAGCTTCCTACCCAGTCGCTCGTTGATGTCGGCGGTCTCAGCGGCGACATCCTGGCGTATGTGCGGGCCCGCTTGGCGGCCCCTGATCTGGCGAGCGACGAGCGTGATCGGCTCACGGCCCTCACCAAGTCCGCCGAGTCTGTGTATCACTTCACTAACGAGGCTCTGGGCGGCCCGCTGCGAGACCCGGCGTTAGGGAGCCTCCTCGATGCGGGCGATACGACCGGCTTCTCCAAGGCGGTCGTGGATCTGATCGGTCCCTCCGGCCCACTGACCACCGCCCCCTTCGGCTACGCGGACGACCGCTTCGTCAGGTAGTCCATCCCGGCCAAGCCAACCTTCACCAGTACGCTCCCGCTCGACACGCCGTCAGAGCCTTTGTTCCTTTGTCACTTCCCAAAAAAGAACGCCGCCCGCCCCGACGCTTGTTCAGCGCTCGGGCAGGCGGCGTGGGCGACGGGGTTGGGTGGGTGGTGGGAGACCCCCGTCGCCTGGTGGGATTTCGATCAAGGCGCCCGGACGTTGCGACGCGGCCGGGCGCATGTTCAAGCTCGATCAGGAACCGCTCTAGCTCGCTGGCAGTCCGGTCGCACAAACCGAGGCCGGCTCCGCTTCCATGCGGTTCCGGCGGCGCCACCAGCGTGGCAAGAGCTCCGAGTCCGTTCGTTTACGTTCCTTCTCGGGCCCTGTTTTCAACCTGCAAATCCCGGCTTCGGTCGTTTCCGACCACGGCGGGTTTCACTTGCTCCCATCAAACTCTCGACCCTCAAACGTTTGGCGCCAGGGCTCCCAGACACCGTGGTGTTCACCGTTCTTCCAGCTTCTCGAGCTGCTCGATCAGGCCCAGCAGCTTGGGGAAGTTCTGATCCTGCTCCGTCTCCCACTTCTCCCGGTCATGCACTTCCAGCCGGTTCGAGACACCAACCACCATCACGTCCGTCCCGAGCCTGGTCAGGTCGATGTGCTTTCGCGGCAGCGTGATCCGTCCGTTCGAGTCCATCTCCAGGCGTTCGGCATATCCGAAAATCAGCGAATCGACCTCGGCTCTGACCTTGCTCGGGGTGAGGGTCGGCTTGCGCTGCTCGGCAAGCCGATGAAACTCACCTTCGGTGAAGAGCCTCACATGGCCGGTGGGCCAGGGAAGCGAGAACCAAGCCGCGCCGTCGCGTGTTGAGTCCCATTGGTTGCGGTACTTTGCCGGGATCGCCAGCCGCAACTTTTGGTCGATGCTGTGTTCGGACTGACCGGTGAAGAGCAACGTGGGTCTCCGTGGGCAGTTGTGGGATTATGCCCCACTTTGCCCCACGATTCCAACCCACTGGCGGTTTCTCACGAAATATTTTTGTTCGTTTTTCGTTTGCTCGCGAATCGTTTAGACTCTGAACGAGGGCTGGTTGCGAGTCGCCGCCTTTGAAGGACGCCCAATGATCAGCGACATTCGAGAACGCGGCTCCGGGACCGCTGCGGTTGCGCCCGCGGCGAACGAGCAGGTGCGCAGCACGCTTGCGTTTTTGCCCACGCTTACGTGCGTCCTCTCTTCGTGCTTTGAACGCGATCGCGCCGGGGCCGTGGTTGATCGCGTGATGCAGTGCTCCGACGAGCCCTTGCACATCGGCGTCGCGATGCGCAAGGGCCACAAGATCGACCCGATCATCCGCGATAGCCACCACTTTGGGCTGAGCATCCTCGGCAAGTCCGACAAACAACTCACCCGCCGGTTTTCGCAGAGCGAGGGGAGCAGCGAAGTCTTTGACGCCATCGAGACCTTCACGCTCGCCTCGCGCTCCCCGCTGCTCAAGAAGGCCGTGGCGGTCATCGACTGCGAGGTCGTGCGGCACTTCGATCTCGAGGCGGACTACGAGCTCTTTATTGGGCTGGTGCTCGCCGCGAGGGTCTGCTGACCGGGAGCCCCGCGGGCTGGATCGCTAGCGAGCCACCGAGGGCCTGCGAAATAATTAGGCTCATTCGTTCATCGAACACACGCTCGCTGAATCGCGCGGCCTGCACGCGGCACGCGCCGGCCGCGCTGCTCGGGAGGCGCGACATCGCTTCGACGACCGCCGCGGGATCATCCCGGTCAAAGAGGGCGCCGGTGACGCCGTCCACGATCGTGCTCAGAGCGCCGCCCGCGCGCCGGGCCACCACGGGCAAGCCGCACGCCATCGCCTCCACCGCGATGATCCCAAAGTCCTCCACTTGCGGGAAGACAAGCACCGCCGCCTTCCGGTAGAACTGTCTGAGTTCGTCATCGGGGACGCGGTCCACGAACACCACGCTCCCCGGTCGCGAGCCTCGCGACAGCGATTGCAGGTACCGGCGCTGCGAGCCTGATCCTGCCACAACCAGGCGCTTGCCCGCCCGGCGCGCGGCCTCGATGGCCAGTTCAACTCGCTTGTAGGGCTCGAGCGCGGAGACCACGAGCCAGAAGTCCTCGCGCGCCACAGACACATCCGGCGTGAAGTATTCGCAGCGCACCGGCGGATGCACGATCTCTGCGTCACGCCCGTAGCACCGCTTGATCTCCGCCGCGGTATGCCCCGAGTTGGCAACGAAGCGGGTGACATTCGCCGCGGTTGCCACGTCCCATTTCTGAAACCGGCGTGCAAACATCGCGAGGCCGGCTCCGCGCAACCCCCCGAGCCGCCCCGATGAATACTCGCGCCGCTGCGACCACGCGTATCGAGCGGGTGAATGGCAATAACAGAGATGCGGCACGCCCGTGGGCGGGCGAAGGCCCTTGATCGCGGCCGAGCTGGTCGAGATCACGAGGTCGATCGGCCGAATGGCGTGCGCACGCTCGAGTTGGTTCGAGAGTCCTTCGACCGCCCACGCATACAAAGGGAAGTACCATCGCCGCAGTCGCCCCGCGGCCATAGGAAGAGGATCAAGTCGCGAACGAACATGCGGGATCGTGTCGATTGCGGCACCGAGTCGCTCGCCGTCATCGACCATCACGTACAGCCCGGCGGCCTCGTGTTGGCGTCGCACCAGCGCGGCAAGCCGTTCCAGCACGGCCTCGCCGCCGCGATACCCGCAGAGCCAATCGTGTGCGAGAGCGATCCGCATGGCTCGAAGCGTAACGACGGTCGCCGAGCGCCGCCGTCGGCGGCCAGTCAACCCGCGGAGCGAGTCCGACTGAATAGAGTTTGCCGATGCACAGCGCCGCCCGCCCCTCCTCCCCCACGGACGCACGCACTCCACCGCCACGTCCCCCAACCGCCTCCAACCTGCTAGGCCTCGATTACCGAGCCGAAGCGGTGCGGATGGGTCCACCCGCCATCCCGATCATCGACGCCCACTGCCACGTCGGCGGCCACGGTGCTGTCCGCATCTTTGATGAAGCCCGTCGTGCATACGGCGTCGATCGCGTGTACTCCATGACCCCGCTTCAGCAGGCTCAGTCGGTAAGGGATGTCATGGGAGATGCGGTCCGCTTCATCGCGGTGCCCAACTGGTCAGACAAGGATCGCGGCCACGCGTTCCGGCAGGGCTACCTCGATCACATCCAGGAGTTCCACGACCGTTTCGGCAGCCGGATGTTGAAGATCTGGGCCTCGCCGCGATTCCGGGAGCTGCTGCCAGACGGTGCGACCGATCTCTGGGAGATCGATGCACCGTGGCGTGTGAAGGCCTGCGAACTGGGCGAGAAGCTGGGCATGATGTACATGGTCCATGTCGCCGACCCCGACACCTGGTTCGCGACTCGTTACAGGGATGCGTCCAAGTACGGGACCAAGCGCCACCAGTACACGGCCCTGGAGCGCATGCTCGACCGTTTCGGTGCTCCGTGGATCGGCGCTCACATGGGGGGATGGCCCGAGGACCTGGACTTCCTCGATGGCCTGCTCGATCGTCACCCCAATCTGCACCTGGACACCTCGGCCACAAAATGGATGATCCGCGAGCTCAGCCGGCACCCGCGCCAACGGCTGATCGACTTCCTCACTCGCTGGCACGGCCGCATCCTCTTTGGCTCAGACATCGTGGCCCAGGACGACCACCTGCAGCCGGCCAAGGCGACGACCAGCCCGATGGCGGACCTGGCCGATAGCCCGCAGTCTGCGTTTGATCTGTACGCCTCGCGCTACTGGGCACTCCGCACGATGTGGGAGAGCGCGCACTCGGCCCCGGCCAACATCGCCGACCCCGACCTGATGATGGCGAACCCGGCGAATCACACCGCCATGTCGCCAGCTCATCTTGAAGGGCGATCGCTGCCGCGGGAGTTGCTGGAATCGCTCTACGCCGGCGCGGCTCGGTCGGTCGTAGAGCGCTGGAACGGCGATCACCCATAACCGGGATGACTTTGCCCAGTGTGATTTTGGCGGAAGTCCTCAAATTTGCGCTCTGCGCAAGTCAACGCTAATTACCGAAACGTCTTAGAACTTTGGAGGTTTTCCCGATCCGAAGGCCGATGCAATCAGTATCGGACTAAGACCAAAACTGGGAAACCACCTGATGCGCACCCCGAACCACGTCGTTCTTGCTGCGACAACCTGCTTCCTCCTTGTGGCCTCGGCCTGCACCTCCCAGAGCTTCACACGCTCGACGGGACGGTATAGCCCGACCATCGCGCCGACCGCCTCGCGATCTCACTCCGAGACGCTTTCGGCGCCGTCGAGCTCCGGGCTGGAACGCTCTGTTATTCGTGTTGAGGTTCCCGAACCGAGCACCGATGGCGGGCCCCGCTGCTTTCGAGCCGGCACCGGCGTCTACATCGGCGGTCACACCGTCATCACGGCGCACCATGTGATCGCCGACGGCCCCGCGCCCGCCAACTTCTCCGTCGCCGGCATCCGCCTGCTCCCATGGAACGCCCCCCGTTCTGCGGCCAACAACTTCGCGGACAAGGGCGGCACCTTCGCCGGCTCGCCCTACATGGACGTGGCGGTTATTCACACCACCAAGCCGGCCGAGGTCGAGCCCGCCCGGCTCGCCACCCGCCGGCCGAACATCGGTGATTCGGTCACGACCTATGGCCTGGGCGGCGGCCTGAACTCCAAGCTGCGACATTCGACGGGCGCGGTCGTCGGCCGCTCGATCGACGGCACGTTCCTCGCGCTGGATATCCCCAGCATCAAGGGCGACTCCGGCGGTCCGGTCTTCAACGCCGACGGCGACCTGATCGGCATCATCCTCGGCGGCGGGCCGGACTTCGCCCCCTGGAAGGTGCGTGTCTACCCGGAGCGCGACCAGCAGTTCTCCATCATCTATCCGGACTTCGACCGCGCCTCTCCGATCCAGGGCAAGACGCTGGTGCTCGACCTGACCAGCACCAAGCTCCCCGGCTGAGACCTGACCGCGGGCCACCGGATCACGATCCGCGCCGGCTTCCATACAGGCCGCGAGCGCGGATGTATCCCAGCACCCCGGGGCTCAGCACGCCCAGCAGCTCGGCGTCTTCGGCGCCCCCGGCGATGCGCTCGCGGATGCCGGTCGCGCTGGCATCGATCACGCCCACGTCGGCCACTCGCTCCCGCCATCGCCCGAGTTCATCGTTGCTCCAGAACGCGGCTCGCTCCATCTCGCCGATCAGGCGCTCGGTTTCGGCGGCGGCTCCCCTGCCCGGCGGGCCCTCAAGCGAGCGCGCCATGACCACTGGTTCCGCGAGCTCGATGAGCCGTCGCGCCCCGCGCCAATCATGAAACCGAATCGCCTGATCGGCGCCGATCAGGAGCCTGAGCGTCGGACCCGGCCCCAGCGCACGATGGGCACGCTCCACCGTCTGGATCATGTAGCTGGGTTGCCCGGGCTCGGCACGGTCGAGCTCGTCGGTCCAGACCGACGAGCGGATCGATACTCCCTCTCGGGCAATCGCGAGCATCGCCACCCGATCGGCGTCGCTCGCCGCCGCGCCCTTGCTCTTGAAGGGCGATCGTGCCGCCGGTACATAGACGATCCACGGGCGAGTCGCGCCTGCCGCCCCCGGCTGAGCCCCCAGCCACCGGCAGACCCTTGTTGGCAACTCAAGATGCGCCCGGTGCGGGGGGTCGAACGTCCCGCCGTAGAGCACGATGGGGGTAGCTTCGGGCGGAACCATCAGGGGCGTCACCGGCGGCTCGCGCTCCGCAGCGCTATCCATGCGCCACCCCGCTTCCCGGGAGCGCCTTAGTCGAGTCGCGCAGCCTCGCACGCCCCTCCTCCGCAGCCTCGACCGCCGCCACGACCCGCACCCCCAAGCGCCGCAGCGCATCCTTCGAGTCGCGCCCCAAACGCATCAGCGCCGGAAGGCACCAGGGTCGCCGCAGCACATCCACAAGCACCCGGAAGCCGCGCATCCGGCCGCGCTCATCCACCCACGACGCCGCCTGTCGCGGCAGGGCCGCGCCGCCACCATCTGAAACCTCGCGGATGATCCGCCACGGCACGCCCGCCTCGCTGCACGCCGCGGCGAACCCGTGCGACTCCATATCGACGAGAGCCGCCCCGGTGCGGGCCGCGAGCGCTCGCTTGGCCTCAACACTGCACACCGGCTCATCGACACCGATCAACACGGCGCCGCGCTCGGCGCAGCGCCAATGGCCGCCACGAGAGTCGATGACCTCCGCGATCTCCTGTGAAGCATCCTCTCCCGGAGTCAGCCCGCCGCACAAGCCAGCGAGGACCAGTTCGCTCGACGCCGCGGCGTAGCGCGTCACCGCCGATCGCACGGCGTCAGTCCCGGGCCCCGAGCAGACCACCGTGATCACCGGCTCGAGTTCGCTCCGAGCGACCCGCAACCGCAGCGCCCGCTCGACCGCGCGCCGCTCGATATCGAGCGGGCAGATCACAGTTATCTCCGGCGTTCCTGCGTTCACACGCGGAGCGTACCCGGCGTGCCGTTGGCGGAGCCGAGACATCCCGGCGGCGTTAGCCCCGCAAAACGCCCCTCGTGGCATTCGAGTTCGCCAACTGGTAGGATGCTATTCCTCACCAGGGGCCATCATGCTCATCGCGCTCGTCATTGCGGCCGTTCTCCTGTCGGCGGCCAGCCTCCTCATCCACGTCCTGTCGCTGCGCCGCGCTGGTCAGGGTCAACCGAACGCCTCGGAGATCCACGAGATCGAGTCGTCAGTTTCGCGGATTGAGCCCTCGCTCCGCGAGGAGGCCGGGCGGGCGCGCGAGGAATCCGCGAGCGCTGCCCGCAACCTGCGCGAAGAGGTTGGCAAAGCGATCAGTGAACTGGGCGCCACACTCTCACGCAGCATGACCGACGTCGGCTCCTTGCAGAAAGAGCAACTCGCGGCGTTCGCCGACCAGCTTCGCAAGCTCGGCGAGGTGTCCGGCAGCGCCGCGACCAGCCTTCGCAGCGAACTGGCGTGGAGCCTGAAGACCTCAATGGAGCTGAGCAACAAATCGTCCGGCGACCTCCGAACGGAGGTTGCGCAGTCGCTCTCGACCTTCGGACAGGCCAGCTCATCCAGCTTCGTCGCCCTCCAGAAACAGGTGAAGGAGCAGCTCGAATCCTTCAACTGCCGGTTGGATCGCCTGACCCAGACAACGGACACCCGTCTGCAAGAGGCACGGAAATCGATCGACGACCGTTTGCAGCAGATCCAGACCGAGAACGCCGCGAAGCTCGACCAGATGCGGGCCACGGTTGACGAGAAGCTCCAGGGAACGCTCGAGAAGCGTCTCGGCGAGTCCTTCAAGCAGGTGGGTGAACGCCTCGAGCAGGTCCACAAGGGCCTCGGCGAGATGCAGGCCCTCGCGACCGGTGTCGGCGATCTGAAGCGAGTGCTCTCGAACGTCAAAGTCCGCGGCACGACGTTCGAGAAACAACTCGGCATTCTGCTGGAGCAGGTATTGGCCCCCGGCCAGTTTGCCACGAACATCGCGACCAAGCCGGGCAGCGCCGACCGCGTTGAGTTCGCGATCCGCCTGCCGGGTTCCGCTCGCGACGGTTCAACCCCGGTCTGGCTGCCCATCGACTCGAAGTGTCCCATGGAGGACTTTGAGCGGCTCAGCCACGCCGCCGAGCGGGGCGACGCAGCGGCGGTCGAAGACTCGGCCCGTCAGCTCGAGCAGTGTGTGCGCGCGTGCGCGAAGGACATCTCGTCAAAGTACCTCTCACCGCCCCACACGACAGACTTCGCCATCCTCTTCCTGCCCACCGAGGGCCTGTACGCCGAGGTGGTGCGTCGCCCCGGGCTGGCCGATGCGCTGAGCCGAGACTACCACGTCGCAGTGGCGGGTCCGACCAATCTCTGGGCGCTGCTCAACAGCCTGCAGATGGGGTTCCGCACGCTGGCGATCGAGAAGCGATCGAGCGAGGTGTGGAGTGTCCTGGGCGGCGTCAAGACCGAGTTTGCCAACTTCGGCGGCGTGCTGGAGAAGGTGCAGAAAAAACTGCAGGAAGCGTCCAACACGATCGACGCCACCTTTGTGCGCACCCGCGCCATCGACCGCAAGCTGCGCGCGGTGCAGGAGCTTCCTTCGTCCGACGCCCCCCCGATCCTCGATCTCCCGCACATCGTCAACGGAGAGGCCGAGCCCGACGAGGCGTAGCCCCGCCCGCACTAACCGCCGTTCTTCGGCCTTGCGACGACCTCCACATACGCCGGGTTCAAGCGGCGCATCCCCCGCAGCCACTCGGGCAGCACGCTCAGGAACGCGTCGGCCTCGCCATCGTTCTTGGCCGCGGCGATCAGCACGGAAGCAGAAATGCTGTTCTCGCCCTTCTTCCCTTCCTGCCAATCTGGCACCCCTCCCCCTTCTCACTCTCCTCGGTGGCAGCCCGAGCCGTTGCTCAGCTCGATTTGCGCCGCTTATCCTCGCCCTCGGCAGCACGCGGCACCTCATTCCGACCCTCCCCCTCCCGGCACACCCCTTGCCTACGCACTTCCGACATGCCGCCGGTGCGCCGTCATTCCGACCCCTGCGACTCCGCCCCCCCGGGCGGACCCGGCCCGGCGGGCACCGCCTCTGAACCCTCCCAGTTCCCCAATCCCGGCCAGCCCCATCCCGCAAACCCCGCCCCCGCCTGCACCCCCCGCGCCCTCCCGGGCGGCCGCCTCAACCTTCTTCTCTCCTGCGCCTCCTGGCGCGATTCCTGGGCCGACCGCATCCCGCAGCTTCTCGAGCCCATGGGCGTCAGCTCCCTCCGGGCCCGCTCCGCCCGCGAGGCCGAGCGCACCATCCGCTCCGTTCCCGTCCATATCGCGATCGTCGACCTCGGCATCCCCCTCGATCAGGACGCCGGCTCTTCCCCCGCGAGCCCCCCCGCCGAAGAGGCCGGCCCCCGCATCCTCGAGCTCCTCCGCCGTCTCGAGTGCCCTCCCCCTACCGTCGTCGTCAAAGGTCCGCGAACCACCCGCGACAACACCCGCTCCCTCTCCGTCGCCCTGCGTTGCGACGCCTTCGCCGTCGTTGACCGTGCCGCGGCGGACCTCGAACTCATGCTCGAAGTCCTCCGGCGCGTCCTCCGCCGCCACTATCAAGACCGCTGGCCCGATTCCCCCTCCTGACCTCTTCTCTTCTTTCTCTTCTCTTCTTTCTCTTCTTTTCTCTCCGCTTCTTCTTCCTCCCCACTTTGTCCCGCTGTCCCTCCGTGCCTTCCTCTTCGTCCCTTCCCCTGTTCCCCCAGTGCCTAGTGCCCAGTGCCTAGTGCCTTCCCTTGAAGGAGTTTCCCGCAATGGCCAAGACCTCGACCCCGTCCGCACCTTCCAAGTCCAAGTCCTCCGCCCCTAGCGCCAAGATCCGCCCCCTGCACGACAAGATCCTCGTCCGCCGCGACGAGGCCCAGTCGCGCACCGATAGCGGCATCTTCCTCCCCGAGAAGGCCAAGGACACGCCGAAGTCCGGCGTCGTCGAGGCCGTCGGCACCGGCACCATCAACTCCGACACGGGCGAGCTCGTCCCCCTGACCGTCAAGAAGGGCGACCGCGTGATCTTCACGTCCTACGCCGGCACCGAGGTCAAGCTCGGCGCCGCAGGCAGCGAGCAGGAGCTGCTCGTGATGTCCGAAGACGAGGTCCTCGCGATCATCGACGACTAAACCACGAGGCACCGGGGATTGGGCGTTGGGCTGTGGCGAACGCCACCGCCCGTCATCCTTCTCCTCCCCATTGCCCAGTCCCACTCCCCAGTGCCCTCCCCATGACTTCCGACCAACTCCGCCAAGCCCTCCGCGAACTCAACGGCGAACGCGACCTCACCGTCGTCTTCTCCAACGTCTTCGATGTCTCCGGCGCGGCTCCCGGCGGCCCTTCCCACGCGGCCTGCCGCGTCAAGAAAGCCATGCTCATCCCCGATGAGCCCGACCACCTCGTGAAAGTCACCGACGGACACGCCATCTTCATCCTCGACGCCGACCGGATCGCGTGGATCCGCATCGGCTAAGAGACATCGGGCACTGGGCATCAGTGTCCGAACAACTCGAATCCCCGCGCCGCGCCGACAACCCGTCGCGTCAAGCGCCTTGCCCCAGTGCCTAGTGCCCAGTGCCTAGTGCCTTTGAAGGAACTCCTATGGCCGCCAAGCAAATCGCTTTCGACACCGACGCCCGCGAAAAAATCCTCCGCGGCATCCAGAAACTCGCCCGCGCCGTCAAGGTCACGCTCGGCCCCAGCGGCCGCAACGTCGTCCTCGAAAAATCCTTCGGCTCACCGACCGTCACCAAAGACGGCGTTACCGTCGCCAAGGAAATTGACCTCGAAGACGTTTATGAAAACATGGGCGCGCGGATGGT
>JACMLW010000151.1 GCA_014379385.1 Phycisphaerales bacterium | reverse complement strand
GTTCAACCGCCGCGTCCTCCACCTCGCCGTTGACGAATCCCGCCCACTCCTCGAGCGCGCCAAGTTCCTCGCCATCTTCTCCGGCAATCTCGACGAGTTCATCATGAAGCGCGTCGGATTCCTCAAGCGGCGCGCGGCCACCAGCCCCGCCCCCACCCCCTTCGAGCCCTGGCCCGTCCACGAACTCCTCGCCTCCGTTCGCGGCCTCATCCGCCACCTCCAGCACATCCAGACCAACTGCTTTGAGTCCTCCATCCGCCCCGCTCTCGCCGCCGTCGGCATCCACCTCCTCAGCTACGACGAGCTCTCTGTCCCCGAACGCGCCCGCGTCGACACCTGGTTTGCCCGCGAGGTATTCCCCGTCCTTACACCCCTCGCCGTCGATCGCGGCCACCGTTTCCCCTTCATCTCCAACCTCTCCGAAAATATCGGCGTCCTCGTGACCGAGTCCGACCACGCCGAGCCACTCTTCGCGCGCATCAAGGTCCCCACCGTCTTCGCCCAATGGGTCCGCATTCCCGCCGAACCCCCCGCCCTCGGCCAGCCCGCCAGCATCCCCGACCCCAGCCGCGGCCGCTTCGTCCACATCGCCGACATCATCCGCAACAACCTCGACGATCTTTTCCCCGGCATGAAGATCGTCGAGGTCGCGCACTTCCGCATCTACCGCAACGCCGAGGTCGAGACCGCCCCCGGCGGCGCTGACGACGACGCCGACAACCTCCTCGAGCTCGTCGAGGCCCAGCTCAAGCGCCGCCGCTTCGCCTCCGCCGTGCGTGTTGAGATCTCCCCCGGCCCCTCACGCCGCGTCCTCGAACAACTCACCGAAGAACTCGGGCTGGGCGCCGAGGATGTCGAGGAGCGACCCGGCTTCCTTGAGTACACCGATCTATACGAGATCGTGGACCTCGACCGCCCCGACCTCAAGGCCGAGCCCTGGAAGTCCGTCGTCCCCGCGCGCCTCGCGCAGGGAGAGGACATCTTCTCCGTCATCCGGCAGGGCGACCTGCTCGTCCATCACCCCTACGAATCCTTCGAGCACTCGATCCAGCGCTTCATCATCGAGGCCGCGCGCGACCCAAACGTCCTGGCCATTAAACAGACGATCTACCGCACCAGCAAAGACTCCCCCTTCATCAACTCGCTCGTCCGCGCCGCCGAGAGCGGCAAGCAGGTCGCCTGCCTCGTCGAGCTGCGCGCCCGCTTCGACGAGCAGAACAACGTCCGCGTCGTCCAGATGCTCGAGAAGGCCGGCGTCCACGTCGCCTACGGCGTCGTGGGGTTCAAGACGCACTGCAAGGCCGCCATGGTCGTGCGCAAAGACCCCGACGGCCTCCGCACCTACGCCCACCTCGGCACCGGAAACTACCACCCGCGCACCGCGCAGCTCTACACCGACTTCTCCCTCTTCACCTGCGACCCCGCCGTCACCGACGACGTCGTCGACCTCTTCAACTTCCTCACCGGCCGCTCCCGCAAGGAGCAGTACCGCTCCCTCCTCGTCGCCCCCGTCTCCATGAAGCCCCGCGTCCTCGAAGCCATCGACCGCGAGATCGAGCTCGCCCGCGGCCACGCCGCCGGCCTCGTCCCCGTCGGCGGACGCATCGTCGCCAAGATGAACGCGCTCGAGGACCACACCGTCACCCAGAAGCTCTATGAGGCCTCGCGCGCCGGCGTGAACATCACCCTCTACGTCCGCGGCTTCTGCTCCCTCCGCCCCGGTGTCCCCGGCCTCTCCGAGAACATCCGCGTCATCTCCGTCGTCGGGCGCTTCCTCGAACACTCGCGCATCTTCCACTTCGGCGCCGGCCACCGTGACCCGCTCGACGGCGACTGGTACCTCTCCAGCGCCGACTGGATGTACCGCAACCTCAACAACCGCGTCGAGGCAGCCACGCCCGTCTTCTCCCGCCCCGCCCGCGCCAGCCTCATGCGCGTGCTCGACATCATGGCCGCCGACCACCGCCGCGCCTGGGACCTCGGGCCCGACGGCCTCTACACCCTGCGCACACCACCCCCGGACGCCGCGCCCGATTCGCCCGAGGTTCTCGGCACGTTCGATTCGCTCATGTCGCTCGCTCGCGCCGGCGGAATGTGACAGAGCTCGGTGTCCTGGTGGCACAGGCGTCCCGCCTGTGCGTGCGCTGTCTCCTGCTTGCGCAGCCATCCTTGCGCGCCCGCTACCGCTTTGCCCTTCACTCTGGACGGCCAGCCAGTGCCTTCGACCCATCCTTCCCTCACCGCTCACTGCGCGGCAATGTCTCGAACGTATGACGATATCTCTCCAGTGTGACGCGCCTGACTCAGGATCGTTTATCACGTCGCCCCACCGAGGGTGGACACCCCCGCCGGCACCTCTGCTTCCCGGTCTTCTTCGCAACCTTCGCGCCCTTCGCGTTCAATCTCTTTCGAGTCGCACCGGCTCAGCTAATCCGCAGCGTCGGCCTGCTCCGCCCCTGCCGCAGCGACGCCATCGCCACCTGCCCCTCCACCCGCGTGACCATCTCCTCAATCTCACGCGCCCCCGCCGCGCCCACTGAAAAATTCTTCAGCGGCTCCCCCTCGTCCCCATTCCGCCGCATCGCCACGCTGATCGGCACCGCGCCCAGGAACGGCAGGTTCAGCCGCTGCGCCATCATCTGCGCCCCCCCGCGCCCGAAGATGTCGTACTCCCGCGCCGGCGTCACATCGTCCGCGATGAAGTAGCTCATGTTCTCCACCACCCCCAGCACCTCGATCCCCAACTGCTGGAACATCTTCACGGCCCGAACCGCATCGTCCTGCGCTACCTTCTGCGGCGTACACACCACCACCGCGCCCGTCAGCCTCAGCACCTGCGCCATCGTCAGGCTCACATCGCCCGTCCCCGGCGGCAGGTCGATGATCAGGTAATCAAGCTCCCCCCACTGCGTTTGCTCCACGAGCTGCTTGAACGCGCCGTGCGCCATCGGGCCGCGCCAGATCAGCGGCTTATCCGGCTCCACCAGCTTGCCGATCGTCATCGCCTTCACGCCATGCACGTAGAACGGCTGGATCCTCCCCTCGATCACCACCGGATCGATCGCGCTCAGGCCCAGCATCGTCGGCAGGCTCGGCCCATAGATGTCGCCGTCGAGCAAGCCCACCGCGTGCCCGCGCTTCGCCAGCCCCACCGCCAGGTTCACCGCCACCGTGCTCTTCCCCACGCCACCCTTGCCCGCTCCCACCGCGATCACATGCCCCACGCCCGGAAGCATCGGCGCCGCCTCCTGATGACCCGCGCTCCCACCCCCCCCACCCGCACCGCCTCCCCCGCCTCTCCGCGCACCTGCGCTCGGCGCGCTGGGTGCGCCGACGCCGCTCGTGCCCCCCTGCTCGGTGAACTCAACATGCACGTCCACGATCTCTTCCCGCGCCCGCTGCCCCGCGAGCCGCACCGCCGCGCCCACATGCTGCCGCACCTCCGCGCGCCCCCGCTCATCAATCCCCTTCCCCGCGATCGTCACGCTCGCGTGCCCATCGCAGTACGCCACCTTCATCACCCGTCCCGAGCTTCCCAGGTCTGCGCTCCCCCCGTCGCCCACCATCCGAACCCCGCTCGCCGCCGCACGGATGTCCTCTTTCGTCATGCCCATCCTCCACGTTATGGGCCTTCCCTCCCCGCCGCCCCTCCGCGGCCCCTTTGCAATTCACCTCCAACTCGCTCGTTCTGCTCCGGACACGGCGACACCCTCGCGGCCGGCCGCTTCCCACGACCATTACACTCGAGCACAAGCCAACCCCGCAGAGCACCGCGTCAATCAAGGGAACCATCACGATGCGAAACCATGCTCCACTTCGTTTGCTCGCCCTCACGGGTCTGGCGCTCTCCATGAGCGCCGCGGCCCTCGCCCAGTCCGCCCCCCCCCAGCCTGATCCATCCCAGCGCGCCCTGCGAGGCCCCGACGTTAAAGACCGCCACGTCCCCGGTGCAGATGTACCCTTCGGCGGCGCCCGCGCCGGCCGCTTCGCCGATCGCATCCCGCCGCCGGCCTTCGCCGAGGCGCTCCAGATTCTCAGCGCTCCCGACGCCCCCGCCGACATCAAGGCCTCCGAGGCCCAGATCGAAAAATTCAAGCTCCTCCGCGAAGAGTTCGCCTCGCAGCGTCGTGCCTACATGCAGGAGCACCACGACGACTTCGAGGCGCTCCGCAGCAATGCCGGCGAACGCCGGCAGGGTCGCGGCCGCCCCGGGCCCGATGGTTTACCTGAGGGCACGCCCCGTAATCAACGACCTGATCAGCGTCTCGACATGATGGATGAGCCCGCCCCCAGCGACCGAGCGCCTAACGGTGCCGGCAAAGCCGAGCGACAGACCGCGCGGGCGCGCCTCGCCGAGATCGAAAAGGGCGCCCCTCGCCACGAAGACCTCTACAAGAAAGTCTGGGTCGAACTCACCGAACCCCAGCGCACCGCTGTGCAGTCCAAGCTCGACGAGTTCAAGGCCGAGCAGGCTCGTGGCCGCGAAGACCGCTACGTCAAGCAGCGCGTCGGTGAGCGCGGCGTCAAGGGCGGCCCCGACGGTGCTGGGCCCGACGCGGCCCGCCCACCCCGCCGC
>JACMLW010000150.1 GCA_014379385.1 Phycisphaerales bacterium | reverse complement strand
CCGCGCAGCTCGGCGTGCAGGGCCTTCACCGCGGACACCTTGTCCTCAGGGAGCATCTGCGCCTCCCACCGATCGATCCCGAGACGCTCGGCCACCGTCCGCGCTGTCGCCCGATTGTCCCCCGTCAACATGACGATCGGCTTGATGCCCATCGCGTGCAGCCCATCGACCAGGCCCGGCGCGCCCGGGCGCACGCGATCGCTCATCACCACCACCCCCGCCATCTGGTTCCAAGCCAGCACGACCGCGATGTCGCCGCGGCTCTGGGCTTCCAGCATCTCCTGCCGCACCTGCGCCCGATAACACACAGGGATCAGCGGCTCGGCGTGTTCGTAGGTTCCCAGGCGGGCCTCGCTCCCGCGGAACACCCCCGACACGCCGGCCCCGGGCGCGAAGCTCGTGCGGCTGGCCGTCGGCTCGGGCTCGATCCCCCTCCGCTGCGCCTCCTCGCGGATCGCCGCGGCGATCGGGTGCGTTGATTCCTGCTCGAGCCCCGCGGCCACCGCGAGCAGATCCCCTTCGTTCGACCACCCGATCGGCGCCACCTCCGACACCACCGGCCTCCCGACCGTGAGCGTGCCGGTCTTATCGAGCGCCACGGCGCGCAGCCCCGCGAGGCGCTCGATCGCCTGCCCCCCCTTGAACAGCACGCCGGCCCGCGCCCCGCGCGAGATCGCCGCGAGCGTGGCCGTCGGCGTGGCGATGATCACGGCGCACGGCGACATGACGATGAGCAGCGTGATGGCCGTGTAGAGGGCGCCGACCTTCCCACCCTCGCCGTCGCCGAGCAGCGGCTCGCCAAAGCCCAGCCACCACACCGTCAGCGTCAGGACGCTCAGCGCCATCACCGTCAGCGCGTACGGCTGGCTCAACCGGTCCAGGATCCGCTGCACCGGCTCGCGCTGCTGCTGCGCCTCGAGCACGAGGTTCAGCACCCGTTGCAGGCTGCTCTGCGCCGCCGGCCGCACCACGCGCGCCAGAAACGCGCTCCCGACATTGATCGTCCCCGCGTACACCTCGTCCCCCACCCCAACCACGCGCGGGAAACTCTCGCCGGTCAGCGTGGCCTGGTCAACCGCGCTCCGCCCATCCGTGATCCCCGCGTCCGCGGGGATCGACTCACCCGGAAGCACCCGCACCACGTCGCCCGCGCCGAGCAGCTCGGGCGCTACCGCTTCCCACTCCCCCGATTGAGTTTGCCGCGAAGCCGCCGTGGGCATCAGGCTGTGGAGCGCCTCCACCGCATGGCGCGTCCGCGCCATGGCGAGGTCTTCGAGCGCCCCCGCCAACGTAAACAGAAACAACAGCAGCGCGCCCTCGGCCGGCGCGTTGAGGTATGCCGCGAGACCGGCGCCCACCACCATCAACACGTCAATATCAAACGCTCTCGCACGCAGCGACGTGATCGCCGCTCGGCCCCCATACACCATGCCGATCGCGAGGCTCCCCCAGACCAGGCCACGCAGCTCGGGCTCGCCGACGGCCGCGCCCACCCATCCGGCGGCCAGGAGCACGCCCGCAACGACTGCCCCAACAAGTTCCCCCTTCGCTGAGAAGACCGCAAGCGGGCCGGCAAGGCGATGACCGTCCTCCGCTGGTGGTTGTTCCTGGCTCATCAGAGAACGCTAGAGACATCCGCCCGCGCGTGCGCGTGAGATTGGGAATCAGTTATGCCGCGCAGGGCGGAATCCCTGAATGAGCCCCCAGTCGGGATATCCCTCTCGCACCGTGGTTCCTCGGCGGGCATGATCTGACATGGTTCTGCAAACTGTTCTGCGAACTCCCTTGGCGATCCGGTTCCCCGTGTCGGTCGCCTGCCTCGCGGCGGTGTGCTCGCTTAACGCCTGCACCTCGACCAAGACCACAACCGTCCGGCGTGAAGGCTCCAGCGCCGTGGGGCCCGCGCGAGACAAGCCCGCGACCGGGAGAGTCGTCGTCGTCAGCAACGCAGGCCCCATGCCGGTCAGCGTCCAGCCCATCGGGTGCTGCGGCTCCACCAGGCGCGGGCCCGTGACAGTCGTCCCTGGGCTGCAATCCCGATCGGTCCTTTACGGCGCCGGCGACGAACTGCTCGTCTGGAGCGCTGCCGAAAC
This sequence comes from Phycisphaerales bacterium, assembly GCA_014379385.1. GTDB lineage: Bacteria > Planctomycetota > Phycisphaerae > Phycisphaerales > UBA1924 > JACMLW01. The sequence continues at coordinate 3,597 of JACMLW010000150.1, read as the reverse complement.
CACCTTCGAGGCGCGCCGCTACCAGATCGAGTATTCCCTTGGGAAGGAAATCGAGACGAGCGTGTCGCTCGATACACGCTGACGCCTCAACGCAATTGCCCGAGGCGCCGCCCCACTCAGGATCTTGAAACCCGCTCGACATGACTCCAAATGAGCCTCCACGGCGCTGCCGGCGCCGAAGGCTCGAACCACCAGCGGTCCTCGCTCCGTACTATGTAAGGCGACGCTAACAATCGAGCGCGGGCTCTTTCATATGGAGACTTCACATGGCGCCGAGCGGATTCGTTCGTCGGATCAGTCGTGTCAGTTGCGTTGGGACCGCGGCGGCAATCCTTGCGGGGCTCGGTGGCTGCCGCGCCGACTACGGCGCTGACATCCGCAACATGACACCCCAGCCAGTGTTCGCCCAGCTCTACGAGCGCCATGACGACGGCGTGTCGCTCTTGGCGAGCGAGCGGCTCGGTCCCGGCGACCGGGCGCTCGTCGGCCCCGTCCGCGTGCGCAAAGGGCGCGCGGGCTTGGTCATTGATACCAAACCTAACCCCGAAAGCCCGGTGTACTTCGACCTGCCCCCGGGGATCGGCGCGTTCAACGTGCATCAGCGCGGCGAGGCGACCGGCGGACCACTCATGATCGAGGAAGTCACAAACCCGAGATGACGCAAACCGGAAAGCCGGACGCTTCAATCACCGTCGTATACTTGGTTTGCTCACCAAATGAGTGGGCGTGCGCCGATATCGGCGCTGCCGGGCTGTACCGGGGGTTGGGGGAACGGGGAGAGGGGCGGTGCATTGAAGCGCCGCGTCCTTTGCTTGGAGCAGTCCAATGGCACGCAGAGATCGCATCGCCCTCGCACTTCCCCCGCTCCTGCTCCGCCTCGGGCTGGGCATCATGTTCATCATGGCGGGCTTGGGCAAGGTTGCCGGCACGATGCCCGCACGCGCCGAGCAGGCCGCGATCCTCGCCAACATGGGCGTCGATATCAAACCCGCTGCCGGCGATACGACCCCCGCGCCCCCGCCCGCCCCCGCACAGTCGCCCGCCGAAGGGGACGGAGCCGTCGCAAACCCCGGCGCCGAGGCCATGCCCGCCGACGGGTTCAAGGAGCCAAGCGACGCCGCCGGCGGCTGTCGAACGTACACCGGAACCGACTTTCCAGAGAACGTGGACGTGCGGATGGTGTATCACCTCGCGCTCGGCATCCACACCGCTGCCAACCCGCCGATCGATGCCAAGGGCAACTTCCCCCCTTCCATCTGGCCTAAGGACATGGCCAGCGGCTCCTGGCCGTTGTGGATCGCGTGGACAGTCGCCATCATCGAACTCCTCGGCGGCGCCTTGGTGCTCATCGGGCTCACCACGCGCTTCTGGGCCGCGGCGATCGCTGGCGTGATGATCGGCGCCATGTGGCTGACCCAGTTCGGACCGGCGATCCAGGCGGGCGACACCGTGCTCCGCTTCTTCCCATCGCACAGAATCCTCGATACGGCTGCGTGGCAAACCCTGCTCCTGCAGTTCGTGCTCTTGATGATGGCGTGCGCGCTCATGCTCAGCCGGCCCGGGGCGCTCGCGATCGATAACGCGCTCTTCGGTCGCCGCTCCGGCGATCTTGATGAGGATGGAGACGATGACGAGTGAGCCCCGCGCCCCCGCCCCCGGCGATGAGCTCGTTCGCACCGATCAACGTGCGACGAACGGCGGCCGAGTAAGCGATGAGGGCGCGGGCGGGGACCAGAGGGGGAGCGATGGGGCAATCACCCCTGTTCACACAAGCCTGTTTGAGAGCACCCCGGTGCGCCGCAGAATCCTGCCGCGACTGGCCACCCCAGCCGCCCCGATGGGGTTGTCGGTCCTGCTGCACGCCGGGCTCCTGTGCGTTGGCGCGTTCATCGTCTGGACGGCCGCGAGCCCAACGGAGGAATCGCCGCCCGGGACGAACCCAGATTTCGACGCGCCCGAGTTCATCGAAGGGCCAACGGCCGAGCTCGTGATCGAAGGGCCGGCCCGCGCGCCGTTCTCCTTTGAGCCCGCACCAAGCCGGCCTTTGAGCGGCGAGGTGAAGTTGAGGCTCGACCCCACCCCCCCTCAGCCGGAGACTGAAAATATGCCCAGGCTCAATGGCCTTGCAAGCCGTCCCGATGCCCTTGAGCGGGACGGTTTGGGGAGGCCCGTGCTCGAACGCGCCGCGCCGACCGCTGCCGTTGATCGCATCCTTGGAGATACGACCAATCTCGGCGAGGTGGTCTTCGTGGGTCTCGGCGCCTCGGGCGCCAGGAGCGTCGTGTACGTGATCGATGGCTCGGGCCCGATGGTTACCACGCTCCCGCTGGTGATCGCTGAAGTGGAGCGATCGGTGGGCCGGCTGCGGCCGACCCAGTCATTCAGCGTCGTGGTCTTTCACCGGGCGCGGAGCAAAGCCGGTGAGGCCGACGACGACGGCGCCGAGGTGTTCTCGAAGCGCCTCGTGCGTGCGACCCCCGGCGCCAAGCAGCGCCTGTGCGACTGGCTCAAGGCGATCGAACCCGGCGGTCAATCCAATCCGCTCGATGGGCTCCGCTCGGCGCTGGCCCTGCGTCCGCAGGCCGTTTTCCTCCTCTCGCGTGGCATCGAGCGCTCGGGTGGGGGCCTCTGGGAGCAGGGGATGGGCCGCACGCTGCGAGAACTCGATCGCCTTAACCCGGCGCCCCACGACGGCCGCCGCGCCACCATCATCAAAACCGTGCAGTTTCTGGATGAAGACCCGACAGGCATCATGCAGGCAATCGGCGAAGTACACGGCGGTTTGGCATCGAGCCGCGACGGCGCGGGAGAGAAGGGGTATACCGTCATCCGCAGCGAACGCGACCTCGCCGCCACGATTCCAACTCCCGTGGTGAAACCCGCACCGGAATGAGCGCGGAGGTCAGAGGGACGGTGTCAAGCGCTGCACCAGGAGTCGCGGCGCGTGAGGATGATGCGAACGAAAATGTTTCTGGTTGCCGGAGGGGCCTTCGCCCTGAGCGTCGCACTCGGCGCGCCCGCAGACACCGCCGCGGCACGACAGCCGGAGTCTGTACACTCACTCCTCGAGCAGGTTCAGCGTCACGCGGCGGCCCTTATGCGCGTCGGGCTCACGCCCGACGAGGCACGGATTCATCTCGCCGAGTTGCGCGCCGCTCGGTCCAAACTCATTGATTCGGCCCCTGATGACTGGCGTGCCCCCTCCTGGCTCCTTGATCAGGCGGCCGACCTTGCCAACCAGCTTGCCGCCGCCGGCACCGAGGCCTCCGTCCTCGCGGGCATCCCGACCGAGCCCGAGCGAAAGGATGCCTACGAGGCGGCGTGGGAGGTTTTTCAGCTCGCCGCGCGGGCCGACGACGCCGCGGCCCGCGCCGTCCGGCGGCTCGAGAGCGCCCCCGACCCATCCCAGCCCGTGACCGACAGCGATCGGACTTCGATCGATGACGCCCTCGCGATCGTCATCGACCAGGAACAAGCCGTCCGCATCCCCTACTACCGCGGGCGCGCCGCCGCCGTGCTGGCGGCACTCGAAGCCGAACCGACGGACCGCTCCGAGCACGCCCGCGTCGCCATGGAATCGCTCGGCGGCCTCCGGCT
>JACMLW010000149.1 GCA_014379385.1 Phycisphaerales bacterium | reverse complement strand
CCCACTCCGCCCGCACCGCCGCCCCCATCGCCGAGCGGTCCTTGGGCGCGCGGGATCGAATCGTCGCCGGAAAGTTCAACCGAAATCCTGAAGTCCTCCACTTTTGAGACTTTCACTGTGGCCCCCGATGGAATGAAGCCGAGCTCGGCCACGACATCGTAGATCGAATCGCCGACCTGCACGCGTCCCGCGGGCCGGAGCGGCGTGAGCGCCACGCCCTCGTCGCCGGCACGGATCGGACGATCGGGCTCGGCCATCGCGGAGAGGAGCCCCTCCTCGCTCTCGTCGGTGCCCGTGTTCAGCACGAGACGATTCAAGAGCGGGATCGACCCGAAGTGCTTGGCGGCGAGGTACATCAGCACGCCGGAGGTGAGCCCGGAGAGGAGGAGGATCGTGGCGCCGCGGGTCAAGTCACTCGAGCCGGAACCCGCGCCGGGAAACATGCGGGAGCTTCCGGTGACGAATGTTCCCAGCAGACCACCGAAGAGCAGTAGCAGTCCGAGCACGCCGAAGACGCCAAAGCCGGGAACGACAAACATCTCAAGAGCGAGCGCCAGGATGCCCACCAAGATGGCGGCGATCTCCCACCACGAGGCCATGTCGTTGAGCGCGGGGGGCGCGATCAGCGCGATCAGGGCGAGGAAGGCAATGGTTCCGGGGAGGATGAGCCCGGGGTGGACCATCTCGATGAAGAGCCCGAGCAGGAAGACCACGATCAGCACGCCGCGGACCACCCAGTTGGTGAGCGCCACGACGAGTGATTCGGACCAGCTCTGATGGAGCGTGGCGGTGCTGGTGGCGCCGAAGTGCTGCTTGAGTTCCGCTTCGTCCTTCACGATGGACGAGGCCAGCCCGTAGCGCACAAGTTCCGGGGTTCGCAGGAGCACCACGCCCGTGCCATCGGAGACGTACTCGACAAACCTCCAGTCGTCCTTGTCCGCCGGGGTGAGCACCGGGCGCGTGGAAGGCCGGTCCTGCTTCAGGTTGACGTCGTCGATCACCGTGACCGGGAGATTCGGGATCGCCGGCACGACCTCGGTCGAGCCGGGCGAGGGTTGCTGGACCGAGCTCTCGGGCTGGGGTATCGTGGCGGCGCCTGCCGCGGCGGGGATCATGGGCTGACCGCTGCTCGGTGGATCCTGGCCGAAGATCTCGCGGTACTCGTGGGAACCGACGAAGAGCTTTCGGCCGTCGTGGACGTTCTCGATGAGGTACAGATCGACGCCTCGGCTGACCATGCCCTGGACAAGGCGCTCGTCGTGGCCGCGTAAGCGGGCGGAATGCACAACCTCGCCAAGCACGGGGGCCATGGCCTTCTGGATAAGCTGCTCGTCGCGCTGCTGGTATCCGAGGACAGGGTGGACGGCGATCGAGAGGGCATCGCCCATCGACGCTGAGGGCGAGACCACGGTTTCACGGCAGGCGAGGGCGATGAGCGCCCCACCAGAGACCGCGTCGGTGTTCACCCACCCGACGGTGTTGGAGATACCACACTGCTTGATGTCGGTGCAGATCTCGAGCACCGCGCCGACGTTGCCGCCCGGGGTGTTAAGTTCAAAGACGAGGGCGTCGGCCTTTTCCTTCTCGAACTCCTTGATACGGCGGCGGACACTCTTGGCCATCACCGCGTCGATCTCGCGGTCGATTGTGATGATCCCGACGTTGGCGGCACGGATCCCCGCGGGCACCGCCTGCGGCTGCGGGGTGGGTGTGGGCGCACTGGGCTGGGCCAGAGCGGACAAGGTCAGGAGCACCAAGCTCAGAAGTGCGGCCACGCGGGAGGCGGAAAGCCAGCGGGCTCTGGTCGCGGAGTCTGGTTGGAATGGATTCGCTGCGTGCATCTTGATGCCTAAGTATAGATGATGGTTGGCGGGACACCCGGTGAATCGGCCTGCGGGCGGGCGGGGGCGGAGGCGCACGATGACGGTTCTTTGGCTAGCGCTGGCGGGAGTTGCGGGGACACTTGCGCGGTATGGCGTGCAGGTCGTGGCAAAGCCGTGGGGCCTGGGCGCGACCGATGGCCGGGGGTTTCCGGTGGCGACGCTGACGGTCAATCTCGCCGGGTGCCTGCTGTTTGGTGTTCTCTGGGCGGCCGGCTCGGGCCGGGCGATGTCGGATCAGACCCGGCTGGCGGTGCTGGTGGGGTTTCTGGGGGCGTTCACGACGTTCTCGTCATTCGCCTTCGAGACCGTCTTCCTTCTGGAGCGGGGGCGCACGGGTGCTGCGGTCGCGAACGTGATCGCCAACAACCTCGGCGGGCTGGCGCTGTGCGCAGGGGGAATCTGGCTGGCCCGGACGTTTCTCGCTGGTGACCCGGCGGAGGCTTGAAGCGGAGCGGTTAGCGTCCGCAGCCGGGGGCTTCCTGCTCGACCTGCCAGCAGAGCTCTTCGCCCGCGCAGTCAATATGAACGGCGAAGAATCCGGGGCGCGCTGCGTTGCCCCCACCACCCTCGGAATGGCCCACGGCGTGCGATTTTCCGGCGGCACCGGCCATCACCATCTCGCGGTCGTGCCGGTTGATAAGGGGCCAGATGATCCGCCGATCGGTCTCGGGGAGTGGAAGCGAGGTGATCTCGTCGGGCCGGTGCCACTCGAGGCGGCCCTCGGGAATTTCATGAGGCGGCACTTCCACCGGCCCGAGCACTCGGTAGTAGAAGATGAGCCAATGGCCTCGCTTCTCGAAGGCCGACTCGCTGATAAGGCCCGCCAGGTGCAGCCGTGCGATGGGGACGTGAATCCCAGCCTCTTCCATGATCTCGCGCTGGGCACACTGGGCCGGCGATTCGCCGGTGGCCATGTCGAGCTTCCCGCCAATCGGCGAGCAGAGCCCCTGATTGGGTGCCCGGAGGCGTCGAAGGAGCAGGATGCGGCCGTCGCGGTCGCGGAGATCGCAAAGGCACGCGATTTTGTACGGGAGCGTGTCTGTCATGGGGTCGATCGCGCAGGGACGAGGGGCGAGGGGGATGGAACAGAGATTGGGCGGTGGATCGGCGTGCGGAATCCAGTGTATTCGCGGTAGGTTTGCAGGGTATTGAAGGTTGAGGACGAGGGGCGCGAGATCGACGGCGCAGCGCTCACGCGGGGAGTCGCACCTTACCGATAGGCATGGTCATGTCAGCACTGCCCGCCGCGAATGTGTCACTTCCCGCCCAGCCGGATACGGTGAGGCTGAACCTGGTGTGCGGCAACGGGCTGGCGACGGGGGTGAGTGCCGGCACCGGGCCGGGCGGAGAGCAGAGCGGGATGACGCGCGGCGAGCTGCAACTCAAGGACCGGAGCGTGTACCTGGTCGGCATAGGCGGGTGCGGGATGAGCGGCCTGGCTCGCCTGATGCTGGCGCGCGGCGCCCAGGTCAGCGGCTCGGATATGTACGCTTCGCCGTTCACCGATTCGCTGGCGAGCGAGGGCGTGAAGGTGGGCTTTGACCAGGCACGGGCCTGGCTGCCCGACGCGTGCAACCTCGTCGTGCATTCGGCGGCGATCAAGACTGACCATCCGCAGGTGGCGGAGGCGGCGCGCCGGGGCATCCCCACACTGAGCTACGCGCAGGCGCTCGGTGCATGCATGGAAGGCACGACCGGCGTCGCGATCGCGGGCACCCACGGCAAGTCGACGACCACGGCGATGCTGGGGGTGGCGCTCGCGGATGCGGGGCTCGACCCCTCGGTCATTGTGGGCGCCACGTGCCCGCAGCTCGGGGGAAACTTCCGTCTTGGCGCGACGACTCTTCCGAAGGGATCGCTGCGAGGCCAGCCTGGGCTGCTGCTGGCCGAGGCCTGCGAGTTCAACCGGAGTTTCCACAACTACCGCCCGCGTGTCGCGGCGATTACCGCCGTTGAGGCCGACCATCTTGACATCTATGGGAGCCTTGATGCCGTGGTCGAGGCGTTCCGCGAGTTTGCCAGGCTCATCCCCCCCGCTGCCGCCGGCGGGCTGCTGCTGATCGCTGATAAGGGTGCGCACCGGCGCGAGGTTACGGCGGGGATTGAGTGCGAGGTTCAAACGATCGGGTTCTCACCCGCGGCCGACTGGGCCGTTCAGTGGGAAATGTCAACCCGGCACACAGCGCTGATCCGCAAGGGCCACGGGCTTGTGGCCGCGTGGATGACGCCCCTTCCGGGCGAGCACAACGCCATGAACGCCGCCACGGCGTGCGCCCTGGCGACGCTGGTAGGGGCCGACCCGGACCGGATCGCGGCCTCGCTCGGCCAGTTCCGCGGGCTGGAACGTCGGACGCAGTACCTCGGCGAACGGCTGGTGCGCGGTGGCGGGGTCGTGCGGGTGTATGACGACTATGGGCATCACCCGACCGAGGTTGAGACCACGCTGCGGGCGCTGCGCGATTTCGAGAAGCCCGAGCAGCACGGCGGCCGGCTGATCTGTGTCTTCCAGCCGCACCAGCACTCGCGCACGCGCCATTTGCTGGAAGAGTTCGCGAGCGCCTTCGCGGCGGCCGACCTGGTGATCGTTCCCGACATCTACTTCGTGCGCGATTCGATCGCGGAGAAGCACCTGGTTTCGGCGACAGACCTGGTCGATCGGCTGCGCGCCAAGGGTGTCCACGCGATGCACCTGTACCCGTTCGACGCGATTGTCGAGCAGCTCGGGATCGTCTGCCGCGCAGGGGATCTGCTTGTGGTAATGGGCGCGGGGCCGGTGGATAAGGTGGCCAAAGGGTTCATGAAATCAGGAACCTGATGCTTGTCGCAGCTTGTTTGTTTGATGAGAAGGGAGAGAGCATTGCCTTCTGTGACCGAGATCGAGATTCAACGAAACGTGCCGATCGAGACGTGGTTCGACATCGGCGGCGGCGCCGAGCGGCTGGCGCGGCCGGAGAACGTTGACGACATCCGCCGATGTCTTGAAGTCGATCCGAACCTGCGCGTGCTCGGGGACGGCGCCAACCTGCTGGTGGATGACGCCGGGGTCGATGAGCTGGTTATCAAGCTGGACCGCGGCGAGGTGTGCGACGTTTGCTTCGACGACGAGAACTGCCGCGTGGTGGCCGGAGCGGGGGTCAACCTCCCGAAGCTGATCCTCGAGACGATCCGGCGGGGGATGTCGGGCCTGGAGGGACTCGGGGGCGTGCCGGCCTCGATCGGCGGGGCGGCGATCATGAACGCCGGCGGGACGTTCGGGCAGTTCTGCGATGTGGCTTCGCGAGTTCATGGGGTTGATCGATCAGGCGCTGTGGTGACGCTGGAGCGGAACCAGATCGACTACTCGTACCGGCACTCGGGACTCGGGAACCTGATTGTCACTTCGGTAGAGTTGAAGCTGCGGCGCGACGACCCCTCGAAGCTCCGGGCGAAGCTCAAAGATGTGATGTCGCTGAAGAAGAAGTCTCAGCCGCTGGGGGAGAGCTCGGCGGGTTGCGTGTTCAAGAACCCGACGCTGCGGGGCTACATCACCGAGATCGGGCCGCCGGGCGCGCGGGTATCTGCGGGGCTGCTGATCGACCGAGCGGGGTGCAAGGGGCTGAAGGTGGGCGGGGCGCGGGTGAGCGACCGGCACGGGAACTTCATCACGACCAAGCGGGGCGCTACGACGGCGGATGTGCTGGCCCTCATGGAGCAAGTTGGCAAGAAGGTCGAGGACAAGTTCGGGCTGAGGCTCGAGCCCGAGGTGGTCATCTGGCGTCGGCGGTGAGCCCGCGGGACGTGAAAGCAGCATGAGCAGTGAGCGGACGATTCTCGTTCTTGGCGGTGGCCCGGACGCCGAGCGGCAAGTGAGCCTGACGAGCGCCCGCTTCGTGGGCGATGCGCTCGAGAAATCCGGCCGCTTCCGAGTGAACCGCCAGACGATTGACACGGTGAGTAATTCTCAGCTCGCCCGGCTCGAGGGCGATGTGATCTTCCCCGTGCTGCACGGCGGGTGGGGCGAGGGGGGCCAGCTCCAGGAGATCCTCGAGCGCGACGGCCGGCCGTTCGTTGGTTCAGGCTCGCGCGCGGCGCGGGCGGCGATGGACAAGCTCGCGACCAAGATGATCGCGCTGCGGGAAGGGATCGCGACCCCGGTGTCACACATCCTGGACCTGCGCGATCCCTCCTGCCCGCTGCCACTGCCCGTTATCATAAAGCCTGTGCACGAGGGATCGACGATCGGACTGCACGTCGTCACCACAAAAGAGCATTGGCTCGCGGCCCGTCGGCAGATCGGCGAGGAGCAACTGCGAGCCCCGGCCGGGTCGGCAGCGGCGTCGCGGGTGTACATGATCGAACCCAAGATCGCGGGGCGCGAGCTCACGGTCGGCCTGATTGATGGTGAGGCGCTGCCCATCATCGAGATCGCCGCGGCGTCGGGCCTATACGACTATGAGGCGAAGTATCACCGGAGCGACACGACGTACACGCTTGATCCGGCGCTGCCCGCGGGTGTCGCGCATCGCGTGAATCAGCAATCGGTGACGCTGGCTGGCACAATGGGCGTCCGCCACCTCGGGCGGGCGGACTTCATGCTCGACGCGGCGGGCACGGCGTGGCTGCTGGAGATCAATACGATCCCTGGGTTCACCGACCATTCGCTGGTGCCGATGGCGGCCCGCCACCGGGGCATCGAGATGCCCGAACTCTGCGCCACACTGGTGGACGTGGCGCTGCGCGACGCCCCCACCGCCATTCCGGCTCGCTAAGAAAGAAGACCATGGCCAAGAAGTCAGCTCGATCACGGCGGCAGGGCAAGAGCGAACAATGGGGCGCTACGCGAGTATGGCAGGTGCTCGCGACGACGGGGACGGCGCTGATCATGCTGGGGATCCTCGGCGGCGCCACGCTCGGCCGCAGCGCCATGCAGCAAACGGTGGCGGGGCTGAAGGCGGCCGAGCTGAAGAAGTCGCACCGACCCGGCATCAGCCCCGACTTTGATTGGCCGACCACCGTCGGCGGCGGCAAAGCCATCTCATGGCTCGACCCTGAGACGCAGGCCCGCCTCAAGGAGATCGTTACCAGCACCGTGACCATCGATCCGTTCGACACGGGCTCGCTGGTGCTGGCGCAGAAACGGCTCATGGACACCGGGTGGTTCCGCAGCCCCGTCGTGCTCAAGCGCGAGCGGCTGTCCACCATCAAGGTTGAGGGCCGTTTCCGCGTGCCGTTCGCGGCCGTGCGGTGCGGCGATCGTGACCATCTCGTCACCTCGCGCTCGGAGCTTCTGGATAAAAGCTACCCGCCGGGCGCCTCGAGCCTTCGGGTAATCACCGGCGCCGGCGAGCAGCGCCCCGCGGGCCCGGGCCACACGTGGCCGACGGCTGACGTGCAGGCCGGCCTCGATCTGCTTGATTTCATCCGCAACGTCAAGGGGTTTGAGCGGGTCGTGGCTATCGACGTCTCCGCCTTCGACCAGGGCCGCAGACAACTGATGATCGTGACCGCGAGCGGCGTGCGCATCCTCTGGGGCGGGCCGCACGACGAGTTCCTCCCCGGGGAAGAACGCCCCGCCAATAAGTTGGCGATGCTCCCCCGGGTGCTCGAGGCCGCGGCGGCGGGAAATCCCAACGAGCTCGCGGGCTATATCCTTGATGCACGTACGAAATCCCTCGGGTGGCAGCCGGCTCCGTGAACCGGCCGCCGCTGACAGGCGAGCCGCGGGGGACCGGCGGACGTGCCCCGGCGCTGGCTCTGCTGATGATGACCTACTGCTTTGTCGCGGTGGTCGGCATCTTGGTGTGGACAAGCCGAGGGCCCTCGCTCTCGAGTGCGTACACCCCCTCGGCCCGCGCGATGGTACTGGTGGTCGTCGTTGTGATCTGTGTTGCCTGGCCGCTGCTGCGGCTCAGCCAGTCCCGGCCCCGGCGCCCCTTGGAAGCGACCGCGGGCGATATGGCCGCGATGCTCCTGGCGATACACTCGCTCGTCTGGCCGCTCACGCTGCTTGCCCGCTGGCCGGTGATGTCGGTCCTGTGGATCGCGCTGTACCTTACCGCGTGGACGGCATTCATCGCCGGGGTGCTGGCACTCTCGTTCGCGCTTGCCCCGAATCATCGCTCGCGATTCACCGGAGCAAACCGGCGCTCCGCGCTCTGGATGCTGCTCTGTCTGACGTTCGTCACCGCGGGCCCACTCTCGATGTGGTTCGCTGCCGCGGCGGGGGCGCGCCCGCCATCGTGGCTCGAGCTGGCGTCGCCGCTCACGGCGCTCCACGCGCTTACGGGGACTGCGTGGAACGGCCCGACCGGGCGCATCCAGACGGGCCTCAACCGCGCTACCTCGCTCACGCTCTTCGCGGGGGCGGCCCTTTGGATCATCGCGGCGACTGTCGACCGACGACGACGCTCGCCGCCGATTGGCGATTCCACCGACGATCGCCTACATTGAGGTTGAGGCGCAGACGCTCGACCCCCGTAATCAAGGGTAAATAAGAGAGCGATGTGGCCAATCGCCCTGTCGCGGGGCACTCATCTACTCGACGAGGAAGTGGATCAATGGAACTGATAACACGCGACGAACAGCAGCACATCCAGTCACGGCTGGCGGACCTGATCGCCAACCGTCCGACGATGTCGCTGCGCATAGCCGAAGCGCGGGCGCTCGGCGACCTTAAGGAGAACGCCGATTATCACGCGGCGCGTGAGGACCAGGGCCTGCAGGAGGCGGAGATCCGCAGACTCGAGGAGCGGCTGTCGCGCGCGAGCGTGATCGAGAACGACACGTACAAGGACGCGGGGGTCGTATTCCTGGGCGCCACCGTTCTGCTTCAGGAGGTCGGCAGCGACGACGAGCCTGAGTTGTTCCGGCTCGTCGGAGAAGCATCCGGAACGGCTTGCCCCGACTACGTCGAGGTCACACTCGCCAGCCCGATGGGCGAGTCGCTGATGAAAGCGCGGGTGGGCGAGGTGGTGTCGGTGCGAACACCCCGCGGCACGAAGAAGTTTGAGATTCTCAAGTTGATTTGAGTCCGTCGTGCCTCGCTCCTTCCAAGTTTATTGTCGGACTTTGTTCGCGCCCGATTCCTATAGCACCCGCGGCTATCGCCCCGATAGACTTTCGTCGCGGGGTGGACGTTGAGGTGGTGCGATGGGCATCGACTTTGCGCTGGACGAACTGTACGCAACCGGGTGGTCGAACCTCGATAGCGCGGGCTGCGCGCGGCATGTCGATGGTCGCGAGTACCCAAAGCCAGAAACGGTGCGGCGCGAGTTCGCGGCAGCGGGGCAGCACCTGACCATGCAGCAGGTCGAGGCCTTCAAGTGCTTCCGCGCCGCATGGTCGGGGACGGGCACGGCCCCCGGGACGGTCGTTGGACATAGCGAGGCGGAGGCGGCGGTGTTTGCGCTCGCGCAGCTGCGGCGACAGTTGGTCGCGGCGTCGGCCTAAAGCACAACGACTTGTTCGAGGCCGGTGCCGCTCTGGTGGTTGGCTGCCTCGATGCTTGTTTCCCGGAAGTGGGCTTTACAAGCGCGCCAAACGGGAATAGATTTCCGCGATATTTTGGCCCCATCGTCTAGCCTGGTCCAGGACACCAGGTTCTCATCCTGGTAACAGGGGTTCGAATCCCCTTGGGGTCACTTGAGTTGGTGGAAGAGAGTCGCACGAGATCGCAACTCGTGGCAATAGCGCGAGTTGCGATCTCTGCGGTCCCGGGGTTTGCCGGTGAATGCGAGCCGATTCGGCTCCGTGCTGCGCCGGATTCTGCGCCGTCGGCGAGGGTGGGGACGCCAGCGCCTTCTCAAAATGGGCGTCGTGGGTCTGCAGATAGTGGGCTTGGGCGATGGCGGGCGAGTTTCCAAGCCAGCCACAGACTACGTGCGTGGGATGGTCTTCCGACAATTCTGTCTGGCGACTCGACCGAAGATTGTGGAACAAACGCGGCCACGGCGTTACACCGGCTCGGGCGACGATCCTGAGCAACTGCGTTCGCAGATTGCAGTTGGGCTGCCTGTAACGGGAGATGACGTACTCCGCCCCGGGCTCGGCCCTCTCGAAGAGTTTTAGAAGAAGCGACCGAAGCTCGTGGAACAGCGGCAGTTGTCGGAACTCGCGGCCCTCGTACCCCTCTGTCTTGCAGCTCCAGACGGTCATCCGCCCACGGTCCCAGTCAATGTCCTGCCATCGGAGTGCGAGGTGCTCGCTGGGGCACCGCAGGCCGCCAAACCGGCTTAGCGACACGATCGCCCGCCACTCGTCGTCGGGACATGCGTCTAACACGCGCTCGATGACCTCCCGCGACACAAAGTACATCCGACCCCTGTTGGTCTGGGCGCCGGCCTTGATTTCAGCAAAGGGGTTCTCGGCTACCCAGCCCCACTTCACGGCGCGCTTGAAGACCTGCCTGGCCGTCTTGACACGTTTCGATATCGTCGGTCCCGCCAAGCCCTGGTTTTCCTTGAGCCACCGACGCCAGCGTTCGGCCTCCAGGCACGTGATCGATTCGAGCCGGGCGGTTACGCCGAAGTACCCCTCCAGCGACCGGCGTGTCTGCTCGTAGGTGATACGGGTCCCCTCCTTGACGCAGATGGCGGAGAAAAACGTGTCGAGCAGCGCGCCTAGGGCGTTCGGCTTCCCGTCTCGGTCTCGAGTCTCGATCAATCCGACCCGCGCCAACTTCGCTCGCATCGAGTCGTCGAGGTCGGCGACCCAACTCGACACCTCTTGATCAGGTGTCGTGCGAGTCGTAAGGGCCGCTTGAAGTGCCTCGACCTTGACTCTCACTGCGACCGCCTGTCTCGCCGTGAGGACGCCGAGTCGAATGGTGCAGCGCCGGCCGCTCCCATCCAAGAACTGAAGTCGCTTGCGGCCGCCTGGATCACGGATCACTGAGGCCATTGGGTCACTCCTGGAGTTGCTACCCCCGACTGAAGGCGTCGCATGCACGGAAGGGCAAGTGGCTCAACGTGGTGGAGGGTTCCGGTAATGAGGGCACACCTGATGGTGTTCACTGTGCGTCTCCTTCCTCAGCAGAGTCCCCACGAAATCCATCGGTGGTGCCGGGCTGGCCACTGCCAGAACCGCCAGAAGGGTCGCGTGACCCCCTTCCGTCGGTTCTGTCAGTGGGCTCTACTGGTGATGAGGTGAGTTTCGGACCGTGATCGGGCCAGATCTTCGGGTTGATCCGGTATGTCGTGCCAGTGCGACCCGGGGTCGGCGCTCGCTCCTCCTCCAGCCAACCCAAGTCCATGAGCAGCTCTACGGCGCCCTTCACCTCCTCGCGCGAGGAGAGGCCCGACCAGCCTTTGCGGTACACCTCTCGCGGCGCGAACCCGTCCGCGATATCGCCACAGCGGACGCGGGCAACGAGCGCTTTGGCTGCGGCAACGTCCGGCTGGAGAACGTGTGCGTACACACGGCGTGCATGAGACTCAAGGTACTTAGCCCACCGGATCGCCTTGTCGAGGGCAATGCTGCCTACCGGCCCCTGCAGTCCGTCCGCGAGGTGGATGAGAAGTGCGAGGCTCGGTACCAAGCTCCGGTACTTCGCCAAGTGGCTCTCGAGCGCGGTGGGGAGTTCCGCCGACCGCACGATCCGCTCGAGTTGCTCGCGCCACGCGTTGAACAGCGTTTGTGCTTCATCGTCGAACCGGAGGTAATGAATGCCATCAGGTTCCTGCGTGTCGGGATCGGCATACACGAGCGGCGGATCTAGTTCGTCCAATCCCTCAAACACCAAGTACGCCTTGTCCCTCGCCGCGCGGTTTGGTGGCCGATCAACGTTCCTCCAATTGCGTGTGATGTCAGGCCACACCAGGAGCTGGAACCGTTGAACCAAACCGTCGTCGCCAGCGTCACCTTGTGAGGCATGGCGGAGGTAGTGGCGGAGGGGCCCGGGCTGGATCGCACCCAGGACCGAGACGATGGCCGCCTCGATATCCACCGTTCCGCGACCAATACGGTCGTACGTGTAGTGTCCGTTGCCGTTCCACGCCTCCAGGTAGAAGCTGCGGGCCCCCTCCTGGCCTTCCTTGTCCAGGCTCTTTAGGAATCCGACCAGCTCGTCCCTGAACACGAGCACTCCGCGAGGGTTCTCGTTGAGGATCTCGCCGAGCTTCTCGACGCTGCTGTCATTGACGATGTACCGCTTCCGGGTGATCTGCTCCTCGCCATCGTCCGCGATGGACTCCATGGCGAGGCGCAAAGCTTCTGACTTGTCTGAGATGGCCTTCTTGATCTTGGTGGTCGCGTCTTTCTTTCTCACGTCGGCGACGCGCTTCGATGCCTCCCGCTCCTTGCTCTTGGCGTCAAACGCCTTCTTGGCCTCGATCTCCATCGCCTTGACCGGTTTGAGCGGCTCGGTAATCGCCGGCGTCTTCATCACCCCGGGACGGCCGATGACGCCGCCCCAGAGATTCGGGACCACTGTCCAGTCATCCTCACGCTTGGGACGAATCCCCAGCGTCCGGCCAACGAGGCTAGATAGTGCCACCATCGCGGCCACCGCAATGAAATCGATCGGACACTGAATCCGCTCGGCGATGTCCTCGGCCCAGGGCCGGAGTGAGTCCGGAAGCAGGGCGGGATCGAACGGATCGACCGGTGGAAGGTCATCCGGAAGTGGAAGCGGATCGGGCCACGCGTCCTCGTTGGCCCTCTGGGCTGGGCCGCCAGAACCGACAGAAGTTACAAACGGAGCATCGGCGATGAGTTGCTCGATCTCGCGGCGAATTTCATTGGGCGTTTGCCCGCTCGCGGTGCGGGACTCAATGAAGTCCACAATGTCCCCCTTCTCGGACAGGCCAGGGAGTCGGACCACCTTCACCTCGGGGGGCATCTTGCCCGCCAGAAGGATCGCTGTCACCTCGTTGATGTACTTCTCGCCGTTCGCATCCGCGTCCGGAAAGAGCACGACCTCATGACCGCCTAGTGGCGAGAGGTCTGACTTTGCGGCGCTGCCGGCTCCGTGGGCGGTGGTGGTGGAAATGAACCCGAAAGCGGCAGCTATGTCGGCCGCCTTCTCGCCCTCGAAGAGGCAGACCCGCACTTCGCCATCGAGCCGCGGAAGCCGGTAGAGCGGCAGCAATCCAGGCGGATCGGACATCACCCAGCCCACTTCGGTCTGGTGGAACGGTCGAAACGTCTTCTTCTGCTTGCCCGAAGCGGTCTTCTCCTGCAAGTTGAACCGCACGACTCGAAACACCTCGTCGCCCTCGGCGTTGTGATATGGCCACACGCCGGCTCGCTGGCCTCCGGTGACCCGCTCGCCCGCTCCCAGGGCCTGCTCGAAGGTTGCATGCGGGACCGGAGACGATGCCTTGGATTTCGCAGGGCGAGCCATCGGCCGCCCCGCTGCCTGCAGATCCGCCTCGCGAAGGCGGAGTGCAGTCAGGATGTCAATCCTCTGGCATCCGACGTGGCACTTGAGCCAGACGCCGCCGTCATCAAACACTCCGATTCCAAGACTTGGGGTCTTGTCGTCGTGAGCTGGGCAGGAACACGTCCAAGCACCGCCACTCTTCTTTGGCTCGTGACCACGATCACGAAGGGCCTGGAATACCCGATCGATGGGGAGGTCTCTCAAAGAGCCCCTCCCTTCGAGCGATCCTCGACCCACCGGGTGAGAGACTCGACAGAGTACAGCACGCGGCTGCCGATACGGGTGTGGGGAATGTCCCCAGCCTTCATCCGACTCCAGAGAGAGCGGGGCGAGATTGACAGCATCGCGGCCGCTTCTTGGCCGCCGATCAGCAGGCGGTGCGGCTGAGGCGAGTTGTGCTCTGGGGTGGGATTGCTAGGCACTCCGGCCCTCCCGCCCGGACTCGTCCGGCGCAGCTCGGTGCCGATGTGGTCGAGGTCGGCTTCCGTGAAGACGCGGAGATTCCCGGCCAGGACGCTGGGATGGATGTCCCGCGTCCGGATGACGTATTCGACTCGATGCACGGGGACACCGAGCCGTCGGGCGATCTCGCCGACGGTCAGCACGACAGATGGATTGGGTGCGGGCATGGCGCCGGCTCCGTGAGCGCCCACCTGCCTACCCGGTGCACCATGCAACGAGGTCGGCAGGTGGCTCACTCACTCCCATTGCCGTACGACCCGCGCTGTG